>DAINPV010000073.1:0-13949 GCA_036743315.1 bacterium
ACAACGACGACGACACCGGAGACAACGACAGCGACGACGACACCGGTGACGACGACAACGACGACGATACCGGTGACGACGACGACACCATGTTGCCGGAACCTACCTTGTTCATCATCGGGAAAAGCGGCGCGTTCCTGAAGACGGATTCCGGTTGGAAGTCCTATCCGTATGCCGGGTCGAACGACGCGCGCGATAGGCAGCTTTTGAGTAAATCTATGAACGGGCATTTTGCCTTGGAAGGCCGGACGATATTCGCTTCCGTGGATTATTTCAACGATGTTTGGTATTACACCGATGGTTTTGAAATCTGGACCTTCAATTTGGCCGACGGTTGGCAGAAAAAGAAACACATGTTTTATTACAATATGGGTTTGCTCCATGCCTGGGGCGATGAACAGTGGATGATGTATGTCGCCTTTTACCAGATTTCGGGATTCCAAATTGGGCGCCTGGCGTATTACAACCAGTCCCAGATAAATTGGATCGTCAATTCCACCCCGGTTGGGGGCTCACAGTTCTTCTTTGACCAAGACAACGGGATGTTTGCCTACTTTAGCGAATCAAATGCACGTTTCGTCCGTCTTGAGGACGGTGTGCCGGCCCTTCGCGTGTTGCCGGGTCATCCGTCGGATCTGGTCACCGAACTATACTTGTTCGACCTGAATAACGGATGGGCGATCTCCATGGATGAGTCCTTTTCCAATTCGTTTCTCTGGCGAGACGTTGCGGACCAGTGGACGCTGGTGGATCCGCCGGTCGGTTGTCCGGGTAAAAAGCCGAGTATGGTCAAGTTCGCCGATGAGAACTACGGCGTTGTCACTGTGTCGGACGATTCCGATCAGGTTTGGCTGTACGACCACGGCGTCTGGTCTTGCCCAACTCTGCCCGTTCCTTCCGGCTGGATCGGGGCATATGCATACCAACTTCATGTCGTGGCGCCGGGATGGTTCTATATCGCCTTCTATTGCGCGGATTTATATAAGACCCGCCTATTTGAAGTCAAAGACGGCGTAACGACCGAAATCGAGTTGCCGGCCGGCGTCACTTACCTTACCGGGGTTTTTACCCTCGGCAGCGGTTCGCCGCGCTTCGCGGCCGTACAGTACTAGACGGTTATTGCACCGGCCAAACATCCTGTTCAATGTAAAAAGGGTGTTTTAAGCGCCTCATTTGATGACCAATTGGCTAGAGGATGTCGATTTACCGTCGGTGGCCGATGGTTTCGTCGTGGTCGAGGAAGATTTCCTCGTCGTGCAGGCGGCGGGGGTCTTCGCCCTTGACCGGGTCGCCGAAGCGGGCCAGGTCCAGCACCCACAGCGCGTAGAGGGTTTGGTAGAAGCGGCGGACCTCCATCCCCGCGCGTTCGCGCACGGCCACCGAACTCGAGCGGCCGTCGGCCGATTTGAGCAGGCGGCGCGCGGCGACGGGCAGGTCGTCGATGTGCGGGGTCATGGGGATCAGGGCGCGGCGCAGCCGTTCGCGTTTGGAGAAGATCATCTCCAGCCGGTCGCGATCGTAATAGCGGCCGATGCCCTCGAAGATCAAATTGCGCAGGTCGACTTCGCAGCGCAGTTGCGCACCGTCGGCCTGCTCATGGGGAAGGTAGCTCCACAGCCCCTCGTACCAGCGCCAGGAAAAGGCGACCGACAATTTATCCAGCACGTGTTTTTGCAGTTCGCCGTTGAGCTCGTCCTCGGTCAGCAGGCCGTTTTCCACCAGCCATTGGCCCAGGCGCTGCCCGGGCTGGAGGCGGCTCATGCCTTCGCGCACGGCGTAGCGGCTGAGCACGTCGTTTTTCACCAGCAGTTCGCCGAGGCTGTTGCCGGGCAGGTAGGAGCTGGAGATCGCGCCGATGCACGTTTTATCCAGCCAGATTTCCATCCATTGCCCCGGGCGCTCGATGCGCAGGCGGCCGCAGCCGCGCCGTCCGGCCAGCACCAGCACGCGCGCGAAGGGCACTTCCGAGAAGGATCCCTCGTCGGACAGTTGGCCGAGATGATCGAATTTCGGTTCTTCGGGCAACAGGCGGCTTTTGACTTCGACGCCCACCCAGCGCGACACGGCGTGCGCCAGGCGTTCGTCGTCGACCGGCTTGTCGACCCACTCCTGCGGCGCGGGCCTGATCGAACGATGGCGGTAATGTTCGGACTGCATCGGCGTGGCCAGCATCAGCACGGGGATGCGCGCGGCGCGCTCGTCCCGGCACACCTGGCGCAGCAGTTCCAGGCCCGAGCCGTCGACCAGGTGGAAGTCGACCACCATCAAGGTGGGCAGTCGTTTTTTGATGATCTCGAGCGCCTCGGCGATGCCCCCGGCCGTTTCGGCGCGGAAGCGCATGCGGCGCAATTGCTCGCGCAATTCCGCCGCGATTTGGCGATCGCCGGAGACGCATAAAATCCACTGCACCAAACTCGCCGCTCCCCCTGCCGGTGTTGGTCCGCTCCGCCGCCGGCATCATAGCGGGATTCACCGCCGAAAACCAGCGGCGTTTCCGGTGTTAACGCAAGAGATCACGCAGCAAATCGCCCAGTTCCTCGGGGCGGGCCTGGCGCAGCCGGCGCAAGGCGATGACCGGATCGTCCATGTTGTCCAGCCGCGTGGCCAGCGCCTTGGCGCCGTTCACGTCGCGCTCGTTGCCGCGCAGCACGACCGTGCGCGAATGCGGCTCGGTCACCACGATCAACCCGCCGGCGCCGTTGCGTTGACGCACCAGCGAACCGTCGATGCGGTAGTCGGCGAACACCCGCCGCAGAATCTCGGCCATGATCTCCGGATCGGCCTTGCGCAGGCGCACCACGTCGAGCTTCTCCGTTTCGCCCGCGCGATCGAGCCGCTCGACCACCAGCCGCATGCGCTCGACGTTCGCCGCCGTGTCGACCACCACGACCTGGTTCTGCCCCGGCAGGCCGACCACGCGCCCGGCGGGTCCGGCCAGGCGCTGCAATTGCGCGGCGATCATTTCCGCCTCGGCGTGCTTGAGCTCGAAGGTCGTCGTGATCGTCGCGGCCGGCACGGGCGCGGGCGGTTCGCTCATCACCACCTCGGGCACGCCTTGCGTGGCCATTTCCGCAAGTTTGACGACCCGCGCCACGTCGCCCTGCAGCACGACGCCCCAGCCCTGGCTGTCGAGCGTGGCCAGCAGGTAGTTCCACAATTGATCTTTGTTGAACGGGCCGGCCGGCTGCAGCTCGATCTCGCCGCCGAAGTCCGCCCCGAAGATCAACACGCGCCCGGTGGCCTGGGCCACCTTTTTCGTGAAGTCGCGCAGCTCGACCGTGCCCGCCTCGATCTCCCACTTGTCTTCCGCCTCCGCCGCGACCGTCGCCAGCAGCAGGATCGTCAGGCAGAGGGCGGCGACGCGGTTCATTCGGCCGCCCGCGCCGAGGAAATCGGATAGATGCGCAGCCGCACGCCGATCAGCAGCGAATAGACGTTCAAGGCCATTTCCTCGTCGCAATCGACGGCGAGCGGATTGTGCCCGAAGACGACCCGGTCGTCGCTTTCCAGTTCGTAGCGGCCCCAATAGAAGCGCGCCATCCAGCCCAGCAACACGTGCTGGCCGCGCATCAGGTCGCCGCCCGCGCCCACGTGAACGGCGAAGCCGGGCACGTCGGCGCCGGTGAAGTCGTTGGTCTGCGTCGGCCCCGGTTCGTCGACGTAATCGTATTCGAGCGACGCCGCGGCCATCACCCGCGCGGCCAGGCCGAGCTGCGCTTCGACGGTCGTCCATTTGAAGGTCATCGCCTGGTAGGACACCTCCGGGCCGACTTCGACCGAGTGCAGCACGCCCTCGGCGATGTCGCCGTAGGGCAGGTCGAGTTTGATCAACTGCGACACGTACGCGCCGCGCACGGCCAGCCGCCAATCGCCGAAGCCCCAGCCCGCGGCCAGGTTGGGCATGAAGATCCAGTTCAGATCGCCGGTATGAATGTTGAGTTCGTCGGATTCGCCGTCCGGCAAAAAGCGCTCGTCAATGCCTTTGACCGTGGTGAAGGTCGACAACACGAAGGCCGGCTCGAGGTAGAATCCGGTCGGTTCGGGCGCTTGTTGGGCGTGGACCGTCACGGCGGAAAAAACCAGAATCAGCAGGCTTAAGACGATGATGTTGCGCACGCAGGAACCTCCGCCTTTTTCAGGTGCGATGGCAGAATAAATCGACACGCCCGGCGCGTCCAGGGTTAATTTTACAGCGTGGCGCGTTCCGGGTAAGGTGAGGCGCTCGGCTCAATGGCGAAAGGAGACCCGCGGTGGGCATCTTCCGGTTGTTTTTTCTGATTGTTTTCGCGGCGATTTTACCGCTTGTCGGATGCGGCGGCGATGACGACCCTTCGCCAAGCTCGGGGCAAGCTGATGACGATGCAATCGACGACGACGCGCCGGACGACGACGCGCCGGACGACGACGCGGCCGACGATGACGACGTCGGCGACGCCGACTGGTACCGGCGCGTCGTGTTCATGGAAATTTTCGTGCGCAGCTACGCCGACAGCGACGGCGACGGCATCGGCGATCTGCCCGGCCTGACGGCCAAGCTGCCCTATCTGGCCGAACTGGGCATCGGGGCGCTGTGGCTGACGCCGATCTACCCCACGCCCTTCGTCGACTCGGGCTACGACGTGGCCGACTACACGGCGATCAACCCCGACTACGGCACGATGGACGATTTCCTGACCTTCCTCGCCCGCGCCCACGAACTGGGTTTGCGCGTGTTTCTCGACGGCGTGTTCAACCACACCAGCGACCGCCACGAGTGGTTTCTGGCCTCGCGTTCCAGCCGCGACGATCCCAAACGCGATTGGTACGTGTGGGCCGACGAACCGCCGTTTGCCTGCCCCGCCGAGGCGAGCGGCGTCGAGGAAATGGCTTGGGCCTACGACGAAGCGACCGGCCAGTACTATTGGCATCATTTCCGCGCGGGCATGCCCGACCTGAACTGGGCGAATCCGGCGGTGCATGAGGCGATCGCCGAGGTCATGCGTTTCTGGCTCGATGTGGGCGTCGACGGTTTCCGGCTCGACGTGGCGCACCTGTATTTCGAGGATGCGACGACCTGCACGCATCATCCGCTCACGCACGCGGTGCATCGCGAGTTTCGCGCCCTGCTCGACGAATACGGCGACCGGGCGCTGGTCGGCGAGCTGATCGGCACGCCGCAACAAATGGCGTCCTACTACGGCGACGGCCGCGACGAGCTGCACATGGTCTTGAATTTCAACCTGACCTATGCCCTGTTCGGCGCGCACCATCTGAACCGGCCGGACATCCTTGCCGATACGCTGGCCGCTTCGCTGGGCGCGATGCCCGCCGGCGGCCAGAACACGGTGTTTTTCTCGAACCATGATTTCTACCGCACCTTCGATCTGCTGCTGCGCGACGAGGCGCGCATGAAGCAGATGGCCGCGCTGCAACTGGCGCTGCCGGGCACGCCGTTCATCTATTACGGCGAGGAAATCGGCATGGCCGACGGGCGGGAGGTCGTCACCGATTACCGCGACGCCGCGCGCACGCCGATGCACTGGACCGGCGAGGACAACGCCGGGTTCACCACCGGCGAACCGTGGATCGCCCTCGCGCCCAATTACCGCACGCACAACGTCGCCGCCGAGGCGGTCGAGCCGGCTTCGTTATTAAATCACTACCGACGCCTGCTGGCGCTACGCAACGCTTCCGAGCCGCTGCAGACCGGTGCCTACCGCGCATGGGCCGCGGGCGATCCGCTGGCGTTCGCCTTCTTTCGCGGCAAGGGCGAGCGGGCCGTGCTGGCGGCGTTCAATTTTTCCGCTGAAACGCAAACATTACGCCTGAACTTCGCCGCGTCGCCCTGGGACGGTTTGACCGGCGCGGTGCGCGATGCATACGGCGAGGAGGCGTATCCGCTGTTGGACGCCGACAACGCGGACGATTACCGCTTCACGCTGCCCGGACGGGGCTTCGCGCTGCTGACGGTGGAGTGATGATAAGGTCGGGAAGAGTATCGGCTGGTCCTGGATGCCCACCTACGCGGGCATGACGGTTTTTTTCCGTCATCCTCGGGCTCGACCCGGGGATCCAGGACTCGATTACTGCCGAGCGAAGCGCGGCTTTCCTTTTATTTTGGATGGCGAGGGCAATTATTCCTTCAGCATCTCCGCCACGATCTTCTCGAACTCCTCATAGGGCCGAGCGCCGACGATTACGTCCCCGTTGATGACCGAAGTGGGCGTGCCGCGCACGGAACAATCGCGGCCGAGTTGGGTTTCCGTTGCGAGCTGCTTTTTGATGGCTTCGTCCTGCATGTCGCGGAAAAGAAGGTCGGCGTCCAGGCCCAGCTTGGCGGCCGCCGGGCGGATCGTCTTGTCGTAAGCCTCCGCCTCCTGCTCGACGGTCATGTCGTCGTTGAGAAGGCCGGCTTTCCAGTCGCCCATGTTGGCGAAGGCTATTTCGATGAACTTCCAGAATTTCCCCTGCCGGCCGGCGGCGAGGGCGGCGCGCTGCAGGAAATCGGCTCCCGGATGGATGCGGAAGTAGAGGTACACGATTTGCACGTTGTCGTCGCCGAATTTTTCCTGCAATTTTTTAACGTTGTCATGATGGCGGGCGCAAAAGGGGCACAGCAGCTCCATGAACACGACCAACTTGACCGGGGCATCGGCGCTGCCGCGGGTCATGGCCGTGGCGGGAACGGTCAGGTCGACTTGTTTGGAAGGTGTTTTCGCCGCCTCATTGGCGCGGAGCCGCCGCTTGAGTTGTTCGATCTCCTGCCGCAACGCCTCGTTCTCGGCGGTGAGCTCTTCCACCCGCTTTTGCAGCGCGGCGATTTCCCGCTCGTCGGCGGACATGTGCGCCGCTTCGAGGCCCGGCTGGTCGACCACCATGGCCGGCGGCGGCGTTTGTTTGACCGCGCAGGCGGAGAACATCAACAGCGACACCGAGAGCGCGACGAGAATCAACCGTTTCATGCGAGGCTCCGTGGCTGAAGTGAGCGTTTTGACTATAAACGATCGGAAGGCTATGAGCAACCGGCGATATTCATTTCATTGACGGATAGTGCGCCGGAACTGGTATTTTTTCACGTGTTTGACAGGTGGCATAGGTCTGGAAAGCCGTTGCACCGCAGCGTTGCCTACTGCACCGCTTCTTCGCGCCGGTAGACGGTGAAGGCGACCGGGGCGGACAGTTTGGGCGTCAGCACCAGATGGTAGGGAGCGGTGACCACGTCGTCGCCGCCGTGACAATCGTAGAAATAGACGATCGCCGTATTGCCGTCGTCGTTCTGGTACACGTCGCAAAACTCGATGGTCGCGCAGCCGCCGGAGTAGACCGTCGTGCCGACGGCGAGCAGGGAGTCGGCCGTGAAATCGACCGTGCACTGCTCGGCAAACAATTGCGCGAAATCGGGATCGGCGGCCAGGAGGGCGTCAAGTTCGGCCTGGTCGTCGATCGCCTTGGCGCCCAGTTCGGCGAAGGGCCCGCTGCTGGAAGTATGCGAGCGCATCTCGTTGCCGTTGCAGACCAACGTGTTAAAAGACAGCGGTTCGCCCGGTTCATCGATGCCAAGCTCGGCGCAGCCATTTGCGCCGGTGTCGATCACCTCGAGGGTGTCGTCATCGTCGTCGTCATTGAGGTCATCGTCGGCAGAATCGTCGTCGTCATCGTTGCTTTTGCAAGCGGACGGCGCCATAAAGAGTATGGCGAGCAAATAGAACATTGCCCGCGGGCGGAATGTCGTCATGCTTCCTCCCTTCGCCCCTGAATGGATGTTATTTTAGCGCCAACGGTAAAAAGTGCAACGTTAAGGAGCGACATCCTTAATTCGTGGAGCCAAAATGTTTCGTAAAAAATAGGGGTGTAATTTTGATATAATGAGGGATGATAAATGTGATAAAGGAAAGAAGTCGGAGGGTCGAAATGAAAGGTATGTCATGGTTATTCCTTTTCCTTTTTGTGCTGTTGCCGAAGTTCACGGCGGGCAACGACATCATGGCGGACCCTTATATCGACCGAGTAGTGCAGAAAAGCGGCTCCGCCTGCATTGTCTTCAGTGAGGGGGTGATGGCCGGGTGGTCTTCGGTACGCCTGATTCGAATCATCGACAATGTTGAAACCGTGCTGTTCGACAGCGACGAAGGGGCTTTCGACGGTCCGACGAAACAGACGGAACATTTGACTTTTTGCATCTACGCCGATAACTGCGTCGCTCCCGGCAATGTGTTCTATAAGATGTACGGCGAATATGGCGGCGAGGAAATGAAACTTGCCTCGAAAATGATCACCATCAAAACGACGGATGATCCCTGCGACGATACCGCGGAAGTGTGTGCCGATGCTGCGGACTACCTTGACGGCGACGAGGAAGACGACGACGAAGCCGGCTGCGGCTGCTTCTAAATCAAGGGACACCCATCCTCAACCATCAAGGGAAGATGTTCGTATTCAGGCGATAGTCGGCTAATTATTTGTAATAAAAGAAAAAGGTTGCCTTATAATCAAAGGCGTTTTTCGGTTGAGGAAAGGGGCTTGTTGCCCCCCAAATGCATCATATGCCGATAACGACCATTTTTGATGGGACAATAATTTAGTAAAGTGTCCCTCAATTGGTAAATTAAATTCGTTTGGATTCGGAAGAAGGAGAAAGCTTGAAGAGAAAAGTCAGCCAATTTCTATTTGGCGTCAATGTCAATGAAATCGCTTTCGATTTTGTTCTCGCCATGTATGTTCGATTTTGTTTGTATGGCGCTTTGCTCGATCAAGGGCGAATTATCGATCGGCTAAACGCGGGAACCGCGATCATTTTGGCCCTGGCCATCGACTTTTTCATTCCTTGGTACCTGGGTATTTTGTATAAGCAATACCGAAAAGCTCCTCAATTCATCAGAAAAACCGTGCTGATAATTTTTGGTTTTGTCGTGTTTTTCCTCTACATCGAAATCCCGGCAAACCTTTATCACTACAAAATCGTTTCCACGGAAATGCACATGATGGCGCTTTTTATCGGCGGGCTGTTTACGTTGATCGCCGGGGGAATGCTGGGCGCTCATGAAAACGAGCCCGTGGAAAAAGACGAGCCAAGCGGCCTGGGCGCGGCGGTCATGATGTCGATTGCGCCATTGGAAATTTTCGGAATCTATCTGGCAATCCTGATCGGCCAAAAAGTCGGCATGTTCTTCGGCGTCATCATCTGGCTGGGGCTTACCGTGGGAATCGCCCTCGGAGTTATCTGGCTTTCCCTGGTAATCGACAAGCTGATCAAAATGGATACGGGGGAATTCCTGGCCAAATGGGGAAAGAACCTTATCCTTCCTTTCATTCTGGTTACCTTGATGTGCGCATGGACGGAAATTTATATCTGGCCGACGTTGCGTTACTCGCAAGAATCCGGAGGATCGCCGGATCTTTCCTATATGTTCTTTACCCTTATTCTTACAGGGCTTTTGCCTTTGCGGCTGATCATGGCATTTCACCCTCCGTTGCGTCTGCCGACTCTCGTCACCGGGGGATGCGCCGTTTACTTCTTCATCCATTCCCTAAGTCAAATTGTGGTTTAGGCAAATCACGCTCCATAAAAGCATCGATCGCGAGAAAAAACCTTGCTTCGCCGGCTGCGGCTACCGGTAATTTCTTAAAACCCAAAATTACAAGCTTTTCCTTCATGCCGTCGGGCTCTCTGCCGATTTAATGGGAGAACGAAACGGACTGAATCGTCCGAACCGGGGTTCGAGAAAAAGTGTTTCGGCCGATGAAAAACGAGATTGACTCGTCCGTCCGTTTGGAATAAGCTTAGCAATTGGAGAGTCTTTCTTTCAGATGGAGCCAAGCATGGTAACCGTACGCAGCCAGGATCCGTTCACCGTAGATGATCTCGCTCCGAAATCCAAGCAAGCCGCCGATACACTGCAGGTCTTGAAGATCCAACGCACCTGTGTGCACGACGGCCCCGGCATCCGCACGACCGTCTTCTTCCACGGGTGCGGCCTGCGCTGCCTGTGGTGCCAGAATCCCGAGGCGATGTCCTTCACCCCGCCGGCGGGCACGGTGGAGGAGTACCCGCTCGACGAGATGGTGGAGATCGTCACGCGCGACAAGGATTACTACGCGCGCACCGGCGGCGGCGTCACCTTGAGCGGCGGCGATCCGCTATTGCAAAACCCGGACACGCTGCTGCCGCTGCTGAAGCGGCTGAAGAAGGAAAAGATCCACATCGCAGTCGAAACTTCGCTGCACGCGCCCTGGAAGAACGTCGAGAAGCTGGCTCCGTACGTCAATTTGTTTTTGGTCGACCTGAAGGTGGTCGGCAACGAAGTGTTGCACAAGAAATTCACCGGCCAGTCCGACCGGTTGATCCGTGAAAACATCAAGCTGCTGCTCAAACGCAAGGCCAAGGTCAAGTTCCGCATGGTCATGATCCCGGGCCACAACGACGGCGAGGAGCAGATCGACGCGGCGGCGAAATTTTTGAAATCCGTGGGCCACAAGTCGATCGAGCTGCTCAAGTACCACAACATGTACGAGGACAAGGCCAAGCGCTTGGGCCTGACGCGGCCGGAGCTGCACATCGACAACGAGCGTGCGCTGGCGGCGGTGAAAAACGCGGTCGGCCTGTTCGTGCGGCGGAAAATCCAGGCCGAATGCATCGACCTGGACGCGCCCCGGCACAAGGCCGTGTTCACCCAGCGCGTCTACGACATTCAAAACGCGATTCGCGGCAGCGGCTACAACATCTGCTTCGAAGCCGCGCGGCTGAAAACCGATTTCTACAAGAAGCACGGATTCGACAAACCCAACTACATCCACCGCGCCGAACGGTTGATGCACCTGCTGTCGAACAAAAAAATCATCGTGTACCCCGACGAGCTGCTGGTCGGCAATTTCACGACCAAGCGCCGCGGCGGTCAGTTGTGGGAAGAGCATTCCGGAGCGTTGTTCGGCACGATCCTGCACCAGATCGACCACCAGACGCCGGTCCCCTTCCAGTGCACCTGGCGCGAAAGGCTGTACTTCTACCGCCACATCATGCCCTTCTGGCTCAAGCACGGCCTGTTGATGAAAGCCTTCAATTCCCGCAGCAAGTTGCGGCAGAATTTCGCGCGCATGTCCGAGACCAACGCCGGCTTCAACAACAACCTGTCGGCGGTGGCGCACTTCATCGTCAATTACGAGCGCGTGCTGGAACTGGGCACGACCGGGATCATCGAAGAGATCGAAGCCGCGCGCCAAGCGAAACCGGAGAACAACCAAGACTTCTACGACGGGGCGATCATCGCCCTGCGCGCCCTGGAAACGTTCGCGCAGCGCTACGCCGAACACCTGGAGGAGAAGGCGCGCACCGAGGCCAATCCGCGCCGGCGCAAGGAGCTGGAAGAGATGGCCGCGATCTGCCGCCGCGTGCCCAAGCATCCGGCGCGCACCTATCACGAGGCGCTGCAGAGCATGATGCTGCTGCACATCGCGCTGTGCGTCGAGTCGTACGAAAACGCCGTTTCGCCCGGCCGCCTCGACATGATTTTGTATCCTTATTACAAACGCGACAAGGAAGCGGGGATCATCGATTACGAAAAGGCCCGCGAGTTGCTGGCGCTGTTCGTGCTCAAGCTGGACGAGTGCATTCTGATCAACGACGGCGACACCTACATGCACATCGGCCGTTTGTTTGAAACCATGTCCACCGACCAGACGATCACCGCCGGCGGCCTGGGCAAGGACGGCAAGGACGCCACCAACGAGCTGACCTACGCGCTGCTGGACATCTGCGAGTTGCAGCCCTACGCGGCGAACATGACCGCCCGCATCCACCCCGACAGCCCGCAGGAATACCTCGACCGGCTGGCCGAGGTGTACATCAACGGCGCGCCGATGCCCGCGCTCTACAACGACGAGCTGTACGTCGAAACGCTGCAGCAGCACTACGACACCACCGTGGAGGACGCGCGCAACTACGCGATCGTCGGCTGCGTCGAGCCCAACGCCTCGGACGACCACTACGGCAACACCGACTGCGGGAACATGAACCTCGCGTTGGCTTTCCTGCAGGCGCTCAAGGGCGACGACCGCGACTTGTGGAACATCGACGTGCCGGATCAGTACGACAAAATGACCGCCAAGTTTTTCAATCAGGTCTTCGGCGGCGACGGCAAGCTCGACAAGCTGGTCGGCGGCAATTTCAACAAGGCGCGCAAGCTGTACAAGAAGGCGCGCGCGGTCAAACCCAAGCCGCCCAAGGACATGGACGAACTGATGGCGCGCTTCCAGGAGCGGTTGAACGCGCTGGCCAACGCGATTCTCGCCGATCACAACGCGATCGAGGAGATCATCCGCAAGGACTTCACCGTGCCGTTGACCTCGACGCTGTTCCCGCATTGCATCGAAAGCGGCAAGGACGTCAACGAGGGCGGCGCGCGCTTCAACAGCCACGGCGTGCAGGCGGTGGGCGTCACCGACGTCGCCGATTCGCTGCATGCGCTGGACGCGGTCGTCTTCCGGCAGAAGAAATACTCCTTGCCGGAAGTCATCGACGCGATCGACCACAACTTCGAGGGCGAAAAGTACCAAGCGATTCACGCGGCGCTCGAGGCCGTGCCCAAGTTCGGGCAGGACGAATCGCCGGCCGCCACCGACTGGGTGAACAAGACCCTGCAGGTGTACATCAACGCGCTGGCCCAGGTGCCCACCCATCCGCGCAACGGCGTTTACCGCGCCGGGTATTACGCGCTGAACGTGAGCGACATCTACGGCAAGGCCACGCCCGCCCTGCCTTCGGGCCGGCGCGCCAGCGTGCCGCTGGCCAACAGCGTGGCCCCGCACTACGGGATGCAGGCGGCCGACCTGCTGTCGTCGCTCAACTCGGTCGCCGGGGTGGATTTCGTCAAGTACGCGCCCAACGGCACGACGGTGACCTTCACCATCGACGCGGCGCTGTTCCAGGGGGCCGGCGGGGTGCGCAACCTGGCGAGCATCTTCGCCACGTACTTCAAGAAGGGCGGCATGCAGTTCCAGCCCAACGTGATCAACCGCGAGATCCTGCTGGACGCTTATGAGCACCCGGAGAAATACCCGTACCTGCTCGTGCGCGTCGCAGGCTACTGCGCGTACTTCACGCAACTGTCCGACGATCTGAAAAAGATCATCATCAATCGGACGTGCTATAGCTGATCGTTCCGGAGGATGCGGGTCGTCCGGCTTAAAAACGGCGCGCGAAAAGCGGTTGCAGCTTTTCGCGCGCCGGTAGTTTTTAACCGCGTTGACGGATCGTTACTTCGTGCAACCGGCCGGTTGGGGGTTCGTCGGGTAATCGCTCTCGTGATAGTAGATGTTGACGTAGGTCAGCGAGTTGGCGAAAACCTGCGGCACCGGTTCGGATTCCTCGTCGCCGTCCACATTCGCCGTGAAGGTGTAGGAACCCGGGTCCATCAGCAGCGCCAGGAAGTACCCGTCGTTGGGATTGGTGCTGGTGCGCGAGGTGGTGGGCATGCCGGCATCGTCCATGTAATAGACCGTGTCGCCGCCGCTGGAGCTCACTTCCGCACAGCCGATGTCCTGGGTGTCGCCGCTGTTCGGCTGCCATTTGACGCCGCCGACGACCGCGCCCTTCGTCTCGTCCTGGGTCAGGCCGAGGAGCGTGAAAATCATGGTCCGCGTGAGGTTGCTGACCGTGTAGAAATACCAGTTGTAACCGGTCGAGTAATTGAAGAAATACGAGTCGACCAGCCCGGTCTTGGTCACCTTCATCGAGAAGAACTCCACCTTTTCCGTCTGGTTGAACAGGCAATAGCCCTGCGCGTCCGACGTGGTGGTGAGCGGCGGATTGAACGACCCGCCGTTGCTGTTGCGCACGAGTTCGCAGGTCGCACCGGAGACGGGCTGGCCGGTGATGAAGTCCTCGAGGCGCACGCTGATCGGGTCGGTCGGCGGCACGTCGGTATCGTCGTCGCCGGTGTCGTCGTCGGTCGTGTCGTCGTCGGTCGTGTCGTCGT
>DAINPV010000074.1:0-13899 GCA_036743315.1 bacterium
ACTCCCGAGATCTTCGCCAAGATCAACCGCCCGCATCCCGCCCTGCGCATCGACAACATCATCAAAGGCATGGCCCAGTTCCGGCGCGAGTACAAAGGCGAAATCTGGGTCGAAGTGCTGCTGGTCAAGGGCGTGAACGACGACGTGGAAGAGCTGATGCGTATCAACGAGGCACTGACCCTGATCGACCCGCACCGCATCAGCTCTTCCACGGTCACCCGTCCCCCGGCCGAGGCCGACGCCCTACCGCTGGACGAGCAGGAAATGCAGCGCATCGCCGGGATTTTCGGTCCCAAGGCGACGGTCATCGGCGTGGCTCCGCACAAGGACAAGCGCCACGGCTCGAACACCCTCGAAGACGGCGTGATCGAGTTGGTCAAACGGCGGGGCATCACCGTCAACGACCTGGTCGAGGGCCTGGGCATGCACCGCGACGTCGCGCAGGACGTGCTGGACAAGCTGGTGCAGGCCAATAAAATCAAGAAAATTTCGCACGGCGGAGTGATCTATTACCGCGAGTACTATTAATGCTTTGCGCTCGGCCGTAATGGCCGTATCATTAAGTGTCGGGGTTAAGGCGGAGCAAGCGTGAAACGCAAGTTGGTGTTGATCGTCGAATTCGAACAACAGGAGGCCATGCGGCTGGCCGCGTTCCTGGAGCGCGGCGGCTATGAAGTGGTCGTGGCCAACACCGGCGCACGCGGGCTGGACATCTTCTTTAGCCGTCTGCCCGATCTGATTTTCGTCAACCTGCTCATGCCCGACCTGCAGGGCGTCGACCTGATCCGCCGCGTCCGCTCGCGCGAGGAAGGCGCCAAGCTGCCGGTGGTGGCCATCAGCCAGATCGCCGGCGGCTCGCTCAGCGCCCGTCAATTCGGCGCCAACGAACTGATCACCAAACCGATCAATCCCGGCGAAGGCCTGGAACTCGTCCAGCGCATCCTGGGCGTCGCTTCGCACACCGAATCGCCCACCGAAATGCGCGAACGCCGCGCCAAATCGCAAATCCGTTACGACAAAGACGCCAAGGGCATTCCCGAGCGCGGCCTGTTCAAGCGACTGCCCTTCCACCAGTTGCTGGCGCGCATCTTCCGCCGTCGCAGCACCGGCGAGCTGCTGGTCGAAGACGAGTTGGGCACGATCCGCCTGGGCTTTCAGGACGGCCTGCCGGTAATGGTCGAGGCCGAAGGCTTCTCTCGCCGGCTCGCCCGCGACGGCTTGATCAGCAGCCGCGAAGCGCAAATCATCCGCCGGCGCGCCACGGCCGAAGGCATCTCGACGCAAGCGGCCGCGCGGCAACTGCAACTGATCGAAACCGACGTTCTCGAAGACGCCATCCGCGGCTTCGGCTACCGGGTGATGCGCGACCTGGCGCGGCCCAACGGCGGCCGGTTCCAGTGGACCGAAAAAAACGTCATCGCCGATGCGCCGCTGGATCCGAGCGTGGTCATCTCGCTGGCGGTCAAACGCCATTTCCCGCTGGAGAAAATCAACGAAGCGCTCTCGGACAAGGGGCGCATGAACAAACCGATGTACCTCGCCGACGATCCGTCGCGCCTGCCCGATCTGAACAAGCGCGCCGCGATCAGCGAGGTGGTGGAAAGCACCAAGCGCGGCATGACCCTGCGGGCGCTGGTCAACAGTTCCTCCACGCCCAACGTTGAGTTGCTGCGCGCCGCCTACGCGCTGGGCCTGTTGCATATCGTCACCTTCGATCCGGCCGAGGCCTGGATGCCGCCCAAAGACGGTCTGTCGGCGCCGCCGCCGATCGATCTGGGCGAAGTGCTCGATTCCTTCGAGGACGACGAACCGGCCGTCGAACCGGAACCGGAAGAATCGATCGAACCGGCCGTCGAGGAACCGACCCTCGCCATGGAGCCGATCACCGCGATCCTGCAGCGGCCCGAGGGACTCGACGACGTCGAGGACGACAACGGCATCGAAAGCGTGCCGGAAGACGCGGAGCTCACCGACGACCAATTGCTGCGCCTGGGCAAAAAGCTGCTCAGCGACAAGCACTACAGCAAAGCGCAACGCTGTTTCGACGAGCTGTTGGCCCGCCGAGGCGACGAGGCGCGCTTGCTGCGCTTCTTTGCCGGGGCCGTGGCGCGCAATCGCTTCCTCGACCCTTACGACCGGTTGCTCACCTCGGTCGACGCCATCCGCCGCGGGCTGACGATCGAGCCGCGTAGCGCCGAACTGCGGCTCGAACTGTCGCGCATCTTGCACAGCGCCGGACACGTCGACCTGGCCAAGGACGAGCTGCGTCGCCAACTGCAACTGACGCCCGACGACGACAAAATCCAAGCGGCGTTGCGTTCGCTCGAACGCCGCGAGCGTCGCGCCGGCTGATTCCATGCATATCGTCTATTCGGAAATCGACCGCGAACCCACGCCCCTGGGTGTGCTCACCTTGCGCCGCTACGAAGCCGAAACCGGCGAAAGCGGCTACGAGATTCTCATCGACGGCAACTTTCTGATGGCTTCGCACGGCGCGCACAGCGAAGCGGGCATGGCCGCGATGGCTCACGAAAAGCTGGCCAAACCGGCGCGCGATCTGCGCGTGCTGGTCGGCGGTCTGGGCGCGGGCCACACCTTGCGCGCGGCGCTGGCTCTGCCGGGCGTGACCGCCGTGGTCGTCGCGGAAATCGGCGCGAAGGTCGTTGAGTGGAATCGCAGGTATTTCGCGGCGGTCAACGGCCGGGCGGTGGACGATCCGCGCGTGACTGTGCGCATCGCCGACCTCGCCGACGTGCTGCGCGATTCGCCGAACGCCTTCGACCTGCTGCTGCTGGACGTGGACAACGGTCCCGGCTGGCTGGCCGCGCCGGGCAACGCCGCGCTGTACGAAGCCGCGGGCGTGCGCGCCTGCCGCGACGCCTTGCGCCCCGGCGGCGTGCTGGCCGTGTGGAGCCCGCAACCCAACCCCACGTTTTTCGCCACGCTGCAGACGATCTTCCCCGCCGCCGAGCAGCTCGACACCGCGTCGCTGGGCCGGCCGCTGGGCGAACCGGGCGACACGGTGTATCGCGCCGTCAATCGCTGAGCGCGCGCCGTTTTACGCACCCATATTTTTATTGCCCGGTCCGGCGGAGTGATCGAAGAAGATGTTCGGGGTCGGTCGATCCCGACAATGTGCTTTATTGTTTTGCCTGATTGCCGATGGCCACCTCGTGCAGCGGCGGGCATTCGGTGCGCACCATCGACCACACTTCCATGTCCACCGGTTTGTCATCGAAGCGGTACGCGTGGCGCATGACGCCCTCGTAGGTGAAGCCGGCTTTTTCCGCGATGCGCCGGCTGGCCGGGTTGGTCGTGTTGAAGCAGATCTGGATGCGCAGGATATCCTTGGCCGAAAACAGGTACGCGGCCATCAAGCGCGCGACCTCGGTGCCGTAGCCCTTGCCCCAATCGTCCGCGCGCAGAATGCGCCCGCCGATCTCCAGCCCTTTGACGTACATGGCGGTCGGAAAATACGCGAACCAACCCACGATGTTTTCGCTTTGGTCCAGCACGGTGAAGCTGCCGGTGGTCTCGCCGAACATGCCGTTATCGGCATACTGTTTTTTCAGCTCATGCAGCGAGCGAAAGCGAAACGGAAGGTGCGGGCCCAGTTGCGAGTAATCGTTGACGTGACGGAAGATGATCGGCAGATCCTCTTCGCTGACGGGACGCAGAGACACCAATTTGCCGCACAACATCGGCGCACCTCCCTGAAATTATTTGCCGACACAGAACCGTGAAAAAATCGCGTCGAGCACCCGGTCGGTGGTCGTTTCGCCGACGATTGCGGCCAACGCTTCGGCCGCCTCGCGCAACTCGAAGGCGACCAACTCGAAGCCGCGACCGCGACCGGCGACCGCGCGCGCCGCATGCAACCGCGCCGCCGCGCGTTCGATCAACTCGCGCTGGCGCACCGAGGCCAGCAGCGCTTCGCCGCCCGCCTCGCCCGCGCCCAATGCTTCGACGATCCGCGCGACCAGCGCCTCGACGCCCGCGCCGGTCTTCGCGCTGATTGCCAAACCCGGAAAATCCGCGCCGGGCGCGCTCACGTCGGCTTTGTTCCACGCCACGATCGTCCGCGCCGGATCCAGCGCGGCCAGGTGTTCGTCATCGTCGGCGTTGCGCCCGAGCGCGCCGTCGATCAGATACACGGCCAGGTCGGCCCCGGCGATCGTCTCGCGCGCCAGGTCGACTCCCTGCCGTTCGATCTCCTGCTCGGTGTGCCGCAACCCGGCGGTGTCGATCAACCGCACCGGCACGCCGGCGAGCACGACCTCGGCCTCGATCAGATCGCGCGTGGTGCCCGCCGTCTCGTGCACCAGCGCCCGCCGCGCGCCGGCCAACCGGTTGAGCAGGCTCGATTTGCCGGCGTTGGGTCGTCCGGCCAGCGCGACCACCGCCCCTTGCGCCAGGGCGCGGGCGCGGGCGTGCCCGGCGATCAACGCGGCGACCGCCTCGCCCGCCCGGTCGATCAACCCGACGATCTCCGCCGGATCGATCGCCCCCAGGTCCTGATCGGGAAAATCGATGTCGGCCTCGCACAGCGCCAGCGCCTCGGCCAGCAGGTCGCGCAGGCGGTCGACCTTGTCCGACAGCGCACCGGTCAGCCGGCGATGCGCCGCGCGGGCCGCGACCAGGCTCTTGGCGTGAATCAACTCGGCGACGGCCTCGGCCTGCGACAAGTCGAGCCGCCCCGACAAAAACGCGCGCCGCGTGAATTCGCCCGGTTCGGCGATGCGTGCGCCGCCGGCCAACATCGCGTCCAGCGCGGCCTCGACGATCACCGGGCCGCCGTGCAGGTGAAACTCGACGATCGTCTCGCCCGTATAACTGCCGCCGGGCGGAAAGTAAACGAACAGCACCTGGTCCAACGGCTCGCCGGCCGCGTCCAGCAGATGCCCGAGAATCATCGTGCGCGGGGCCAACTCGTCGGTCGCTTTTTGCGGACGAAACAGGCGGCGGCCGATCGTCAGCGCCGCGGGCCCCGACAAGCGCACTAGGGCCACGCCCGCCGGCCCGCGGGCCGACGAGAGGGCGGCGATGGTGTCGCGTTGCGTCGGTAACGGCATGCGCTTACTGTGCCCGAAGCGATTGCGCTTGCCAAGATCTTTTCCCGGCGATAGAACACGGCGCATGGACTTTTCCACCGCCTATTTGCGCCATGCCGCCGCGACCGGCCTGCCGCCCGACCGCCGGGAAATTCTTGCGGTCTGGTACGCGCTGCTGGTCAAATGGAACCGGCGCATCAACCTCACGCGCGTGGACGCGCCCGAGGACGTCGTGGCCTATCATCTGGCCGATTGCGTGCCGCTGGCCCGGTCGCTCGCCGACGGCGAACGGCTGCTGGATATCGGCTCGGGCGCCGGCGTGCCGGGCTTGGTCGTCGCCGCGCTGCGCGAGGACGTGACGGTCGTCTGCGCGGAATCGACGGCGAAAAAAGCGGCGTTTCTGTCCCAGGCGACGCTGGCGATGAAACTGCCGAACGTGCGCATTCATCACGGCCGCGCCGAGCAAATGACCGAGCGTTTCGACACGATCACCGCCCGCGCCGTGGCCAAACCCGGCGAGTTGGCACAACGCTTCGGGCATCTGCTGGTCGAAGGCGGAAAACTGGCCGTTTTCGCGGCGGAAAAAACGGACGCCGCGCCGCCGCTCGGTTGGCGGCAACTGAACGAAATTTCCTACGATCTTCCCGCCGGGCACGGCGCGAGGACGTTGTTCATTTTTGTAACGGCAAAAAAATGAATGGTGATTCATTTTTACCCTTGTTATCCCGTGGCGGATCTGCTAAAAGGGGCTGCCTTTGTATTGAATTTCCTTTCTGTAGGTTGATCAGCTCCGGCTTTTGTCAGGCGGCCATCGGCGAGCGATCGAGGTTGTGATGGGTGGCATTTTAGCCGTCGCCAATCAGAAGGGCGGAGTGGGTAAAACCACGACCGCCGTAAGCTTGGCCGCCGCGATGGCGATGGCGGGCCGCAAGGTGTTGCTGGTGGACATGGATCCGCAGGGCAACGCCACCAGCGGTCTGGGCATCGACCGCGCCGCGCTGACCCGGCACGTGTACCAGGTTTTGATCGACGGATTGGACATCCACGAAGTTCTTCAGCCGACATCGATCAAATCCCTTTCGCTGGCGCCGGCGGCGCGCGATTTGACCGGGGCCGAAGTCGAGCTGGGCGAACGACCCGAGTGGGAATACGCGCTGGCCGATCGCCTGCGGCCGATCAGCAAGGAATTCGACGTGGTGCTGATCGACTGCCCGCCGAGCCTGGGCCGGCTGACCGTCAATGCGATGGTCGCCAGCGACGGCGTGCTGGTGCCGCTGCAAAGCGAGTACTACGCGATGGAAGGGCTCAGCGAACTGGTGGCGACGATCGAGTCGATTCGGGCGGGGCTCAACCCGAATCTGGTGCTGGCCGGCATCATTCTGACGATGTACGACGGCCGCACCAACCTGGCGCGGCAGATCGAACAGGAAATACGGTCTCACTTCGGTGAGTTGGTCTTTCAAACGGTAATACCCCGCAGCGTGCGCTTGGCCGAAGCGCCCAGTCACGGCATGCCGATCGTACTCTACGATATTCGTTCGACCGGCGCGGGGGCGTATCTGGATTTGAGTCGCGAACTGTTGCGGCGCTATCGCTTCAGCGCGCCGGCCCGTGACCAAGAGGCGACAACGACGACATGACGACCAAACGCAAAGGATTGGGCAAAGGATTCGGCGCGCTGGTCGACCCGAACCGCGGCCGCGAACTGGCCGCGCCGGCGGTGAAAAGCGAGTTGAGCGCGGGCGATTCCTTTTCCTGCCCGATCGACAAGATCGCGCCCAACCCGCACCAGCCGCGCACCCGGTTCGACCAGGAAGCCCTGGCCGCGTTGGCCCTGAGCGTCAAGCGCGACGGCATTCTGCAGCCGCTGGCGGTGCGGCGCGACGGCAAGCAGGGCGACCATTACGAATTGATCGCCGGCGAACGGCGGTTGCGCGCGGCCAAAAAGGCCGGGCTGAGCGAAGTGCCCTGCATCCTCATCGAAACCGACGAGGAAGGGCTGAGCCTGTTGGCGCTGGTCGAAAACCTGATGCGCGAGGACCTGAATGTCCTCGACGAGGCCGAAGCGTACCAGGAGTTGATCGACTCGTTCGACCTGACGCAGCAGCAGATCGCCGAACGCGTCGGCCGCAGCCGCGAGCACGTGGCCAACACCTTGCGGCTGCTCAAGCTGCCCGAAATGGTCCGCGCCTACATCGCCGGCGGCGAATTGAGCGCCGGGCACGGCCGGGCGATTCTGGCTCTGGACGACGATGTCGAGCGCATCGCCCTGGCGCAGGAAGTGCTGGCGCGGCAACTGAGCGTGCGCGAAACCGAAGCGCTGGTGAAAAAAACCGCGCGGGCGCTCAAGCAGCTTAAAGCGCACAAGCCGCCCAGGCACAAGGAGCACCCTTACGGGCACCTGGCCGATACGTTGCGCGAACGACTGGGCACGAAAGTGTCGCTGAAAGGCGGGAAACAAAAGGGTACGGTGGAGATCCATTACTTCTCGGAAGAGGAGTTGACGCGGATCATCGATTTGTTGACCTCATGACGCGATAAGTCATGCTCTTGACATTTTTGGCTGCATAAGTTACCGAAAAGCGGCCAATAAAATAGGGGTAAGGCTCATGCTGGGAAGGAAAGACCGAGAAGAGACCACCCACGAGCCGCAATTTGTGGCCGGGTCTCAGGCCAAGGAGGAAAAGAGGATGATCGACGATAAGGACTTGGGCGCCAAGCAGCCCAACACCTTCATCGGAAAAGGCAGTGAATTTGTCGGCAAACTGACGTTCGACGGGACCGTGCGCATCGACGGCAAAATCGACGGGGAAATTTTTTCCCGCGGCACGTTGGTCATCGGCCCCGGCGCGGATGTGGCCGCCAAAATCCAGGTGGATACCGTGATCATTTCCGGCACGGTGCGCGGCAACATCACTTCGGCCAAGAAGATCGAAATGCGGGCTCCGGGGAAATTGTACGGCAACATCAAAGCTCCGGTACTGATTATCGAGGAAGGCGTGATCTTCGAGGGCAATTGCAAGATGGAAAACATCGAAGCGCCCGAGAAGTCCACAGGCGAATTGCGCCTGCGTCAACCGGATAAAAAAGGCGCCGACGACAGCTCAGATTCGCACGACAGTTAGCGAGCGGCAAACGGCCGATCGCACGTGATGCAAAGTTAGCAGCCTCTCAAACGCGAAAGTTGGGCGAGCCGTGAGACTTACTACGACTATTCTACTTGTCTTGCTGTCTGTGATCGTTGTATCCGCAGCCTGGGCACAGGCTCCGGTAGAACCGGAAACCCAAACGCCGAACGAGGCTCCCGCGGGCGATGTCGCCGCCGCTCCGGACGCTGGCGCGCCCGTTGTGGAAGAAGCGCTCGCCGCTCCCGTCGCCGCCGAGGCCGAACATGCCGCGGCGGAAGAACACGACGAGGAACACGGCGGCGGCCATCACGGCGGCGTCCCGGGCAAAGTGCTGCCGTTGTGGACGGCCCTGCCGTTCGCGGGCATCCTGCTGTCCATCGCGTTGTTCCCGCTGCTGGCGCCGACCTTCTGGCATCATCATTTCGGCAAGGTCAGCGCGTTCTGGGCGCTGGTGTTCATCATTCCCTACCTGGTGAAGTTCCAGGGCGCGGGCATGTACGACATCCTGCACATCTACCTCATCGACTACATTCCCTTCATTATACTTCTGTGGGGATTGTTCACCGCCGCCGGCGGTCTGGTCGTGCGCGGCAAGCTGCGCGGCAGTCCCGGCGTCAATTTGATCCTGCTGTTGATCGGCACGCTGATGGCGAGTTGGGTGGGCACCACCGGCGCAAGCATGGTGATGATCCGCCCCGTCCTGCGCGCCAACGCCTGGCGGAAAAACAAGACGCATGTGATCGTCTTCTTCATCTTCCTGGTCTCCAACATCGGCGGCGCGCTGACGCCGTTGGGCGACCCGCCCTTGTTCCTGGGCTTCATCCACGGCGTGAAATTCTTTTGGACGATGAACTTGATTCTGCCGATGGGCTTCGTGTCCGCGCTGCTGCTGGCGATCTTTTACGTGCTGGACACCTATCACTACCGCAAGGAAACGCCGCCGAAAGACGACGGCGCGAAAGAGCCGTTGCGGGTCGACGGCCTGCACAACCTGCTGTTCTTCGCGGGCATCGTGGGCGGCGTGCTGTTCAGCGGTATGGCCAAGCTGGGCAGCTTCACCCTGGCCGGCGTGCACATGGATATCCAGAACCTCGTGCGCGACGGCGTCATTCTCTGCATGGGCGCGCTCAGCCTGCTGACCACCAAAAAGCAGTTGCGCGCCGACAACGAATTCTCCTGGGCCCCGATCCTCGAAGTGGCCTATCTGTTCGCGGGCATCTTCGCCACGATCATCCCCGCGCTGGCCATTCTCAAGGCGGGCACCGAGGGCGCGGCCGCGCCGCTGATCAACGCGGTGAACAAGCCGTGGCATTTCTTCTGGGTCGCCGGGGCGCTGTCGAGTTTCCTCGACAACGCGCCGACGTACCTGACCTTCTTCACCACGGCCATCGGCAAACTGTACCCGGCGGGCATCGAGGAAAAGGTCGCCGCGACCTACCTGATGGGCCACCTCAGCGAAGCGCAGATCGCGCAGGGCATCACCGACGGCTTCAAGTACCTGCTGGCGATCAGCGCGGGCTCGGTGTTCATGGGCGCGAACACCTACATCGGCAACGCGCCGAACTTCATGGTCAAGTCGATCGCCGAGGAAGCCGGCGTGAAGATGCCCAGCTTCTTCGGTTATATGTTCAAGTACTCGATCCCGATCCTGGTCGTGACCTTCATCATCACCACCTTTGTCTTCTTCGTGTAGGAGGGGATCCCGATGAAAACCTACGTGGAAATGATCATCGAGGGACCGGAAGAATACGCGCGCGGCTACGTGCGCGGATTCGTCGCGGCGCGCGGCAGTCACGCCGAAGTGATCTTCGACGATGAAGTGGGCATCGACGTGGACGACATCGTCCAGAAGATCAAAGGAGCGCTGGGCCTGTCGCGCAAGGTGGTTCACTCGATCGTCGACGCCGACACCGCCGCCTTGGTGCGCGAGGCGATCGGCAGCGCGCGGGATGTGCCGTTGAACGTCCGCTCCGAACGGACGATCGATCGCGCGCGGTTCGAGTACAAGTTCGAAATCTTCAATCGCGAGCAGGGCGAACTGGTCGTCAAAGCGTTCAAGAACCTGCCGACCGGCGTCGCGCTGATCGGCCACGACTTGCACGTCAAGGAAGACCCTTCCGCCCGCGGTCAGGAACTCTACAGTCCGGCGCATGAGTACAGCGTCACCGGCCACGGCGCCGCCGAGGGCCCGATCGACAAGATCATCTGGCTATACAAGGAACTCACCAGCGTCGAGCAGTTGACCGCGGAAAACATCACGCTCGCGTTCAAGGAAAACCAGGCGTAACGAAAGGATCGCAACCGATGGACAAAATGGCTCTGAGCTGGACGCTGGTCGCGCAGCTGCTGATGTTCCTGTCCGCGATGGGCATCCTCTCGCATTTCCTGTTCAAGCCGATGATGGCGGTGTTCGCCAAGCGGCGGGAAATGGCCGAGGGCCCGCGCGAACGGGCGGCGGCGATGGATGGCGAGGTGACCGCGGCCAAACAGACGGTCGAAACCGCCCTCGCCCAGGCGCGTGCCGAAGCCGGCAAGTTGCGCAACGCGCTGCTGAGCAAAGCCCAAAGCGATGAGCGGTCGGTCGTCGGCGCGGCGCGCGAACAGGCCGGGCGTTCCGTGGCGGCCGCGCGCGAGGACATCAACGGCGCCGTGCGGCGGGCCCGCGAACAACTGACCGTCGAAGCGGAAACGTTGGCCGAAGAACTGGCCAACAGCCTGCTCAAAGTTTGAGGGGGCGAGAATGAAACGAACGTTCACTTTCCTGTTCTTGCTCGGCGCCCTGACGCTCGCGGCGCCGGTGTGGGCCGCCGAGCACGGCGAATCGTTTTTGGCGGCGCACCACACGCTGGTCGAAGTCCTGGTCAGCGTCGTCAACTTCCTGATCTTCATCGGTCTCCTGATCAAATTCGCCAAAGCGCCGCTGCGCAAACAGTTCGACAACAACGCCAATGAATTCCAATCGCGCATGGCCGAAGCCAACCGGCTGCTGGCCGAGGTGCAGGACATCCACCGCGAATGGACCCAGCGCCGCGAACGGCTCGACGACGAAACCGCGCGCATCCAAGCCGACGCCCAGCGGCTGGCCGAGGCCCAGGCGAATGAAATCATCGCCAACGCCAAGCAAATGGCCCAGCGCCTGGTCGCCGACGCCGAGCAGACGGCCGTCAGCGAACTGGCCCTGGCCAAAGAAGACATCCGCCGCGAACTGGTCGACAAACTGATCGAGAACGCGGAAGAAAAGATCCGGGCGCGCCTGACGCCCTCCCATCAGCGGATGCTGATCGAGGACGCGATCAAGAAGCTGGAGGCGATCTCATGAGCGGGAGCGTTTTAGGTCGGCGCTACGCCGGCGCGCTGCTGGACATCGGGGTAAAGGACGCCAAGGCCGACGCGTACGGCGAACAGTTGGCGCAAGCTGCGGCCGTGCTGGGCGAACCGACGACGCTCAAGGTGCTGCTCAGCCCGCTGTACGCCCTGGACTTCAAGCACAAGCTGCTCGCCGACACGATCGCGCAGCTTCGTCCGGCGCCGGCGGTGGCCAATCTGTTGCGGCTGCTCTACGACAAACACCGCCTGGGCCTGCTGCCCGAGGTGGCGTCCAGCTACCGCGAACTGGTCGACGAACAGGCCGGCCGCCTGCAGGCGACGGTGACCAGCGCGGTCGATCTGGACGGGGCCAGCCTCGGCCGGTTGCGCGTGCTGTTGCAGAAAAAAGTGGGAAAAAAGGTGGAACTGACGCAGCAAACGGATCCCGCCGTCATCGGGGGATTGCGCATCAGCGTGGGATCCAAGGTCTACGACTCGACGATCGTCAACCACTTGGCGAAAATGCGTGAAGGTTTGAAACACATTTAGATCGAGGTTGTGTTCATGGAAATCAGAGCGGCAGAAATAAGCAAGATTATCGCGAAGCAGATTGCCGATTACGGCAAGGAGGTTGATGTCGCCGAGACCGGCGTTGTGCTGTCGGTCGGCGACGGCATCGCCCGTCTGCACGGTCTGGAAAACGTGATGGCCGGCGAGTTGCTCGAGTTCCCCCACGAGATCATGGGCATGGCGCTCAACCTCGAAGAGGACAACGTCGGCGCGGTCGTCTTCGGCGAAACCCACGAAATCAAAGAAGGCATGACCGTCAAGCGCACCGGGAAAATCGTGCAGGTTCCGGTGGGCAAGGCGGTGGCCGGCCGCGTGGTCAACGCGTTGGGGCAGCCGATCGACGGCAAAGGCCCGATCGCGGCCGAGGAAACGCGCAACGTGGAAATCAAGGCCCCCGGCATCGTCTATCGCCAGTCGGTTAAAGAGCCCTTGCAGACCGGCCTCAAGGCGATCGACTCGATGATCCCGATCGGCCGCGGCCAGCGCGAGTTGATCATCGGCGACCGCCAGACCGGCAAAACGGCGATCGCCATCGACACGATCATCAACCAGAAAGAAACCGACGTGTACTGCATCTACGTGGCCACCGGCCAGAAGATGTCGACCGTCGCCCAGGTCGTGGACCGCCTCGAAAAATTCGGCGCCATGGAATACACGACCGTCGTCGTCGCCTCGGCCTCCGACCCGGCCCCGATGCAGTTCCTCAGCCCCTACACCGGCTGCACCATGGGCGAGTTCTTCCGCGACAACGGCATGCACGCGGTCATCTTCTACGACGACTTGACCAAGCAGGCTGCGGCCTATCGCCAGCTCTCGTTGTTGCTGCGTCGTCCGCCGGGCCGCGAAGCGTTCCCCGGCGACGTCTTCTACCTGCACAGCCGGTTGCTCGAACGCGCCGCGAAAATGTCCGATTCGCGCGGCGGCGGCAGCCTGACCGCCCTGCCGATCATCGAGACGCAGGCCGGCGACATCTCGGCCTACATCCCGACGAACGTCATTTCGATCACCGACGGCCAGATCTTCCTGGAGACCGACCTGTTCTACAGCGGCATCCGGCCCGCCGTGAACGCCGGTCTGTCGGTCAGCCGCGTCGGCGGCAACGCGCAGATCAAGGCGATGAAGCAGGTCGCCGGCTCGCTACGCCTGGACCTGGCGCAGTATCGTGAAATGGCCGCCTTCGCCCAGTTCGGCTCCGACCTGGACAAAGCGACCCAGGCGCAGTTGGCCCGCGGCGAACGGCTGATGGAAATCCTCAAGCAGCCGCAGTACAAGCCGCTGCCCGTCGAGAAGCAGATCCTGATGATCTACGCCGGCGTCAACGGCCACCTCGACAAATACGCGGTGGACCAGATCGGCCGGTACGAGCAGGAGCTGTACCGCTTCTTCGCGGAGCGCTACCAGGGGCTGCTCGACAAGATCAAAACCAAGAAGACGATCTCCGACGACATCAAGGCGGACCTCAATAAGGCCTTTGCCGAATTCGACGAAGTCTTTACCGGATAAGTAAGGAGCGCACATGGCAACGCTGCGCGACATTCGCAAACGGATCAACAGCGTCAAAAACACGCATAAGATCACCAAGGCGATGAAGATGGTCGCGGCCGCCAAACTGCGCGGCGCCGAGGAGCGCTTGCGCGCCGGTCGGCCCTATGCGCAGATGCTCGACGAGATGATCGCGAATTTGTACCGCCGCACGGAAAGCGAAGGCTTCCCCCTGCTGGAGGGCAAGGATGCGGTGCAGAAAGTCGAGCTGGTCGTCGTGACCTCGGATCGCGGTTTGTGCGGCGCCTTCAACGGCAACATCCTGCGCTACGCCTGGCAGACCAAACGCAAGTGGTAAGAAC
>DAINPV010000075.1:0-13823 GCA_036743315.1 bacterium
ATCAGCCATAGTTCGGTCGAGCGCGTGATCGGTCCGGACGCGACGATCACCGCCGACTTCGCGCTCAGCCGGCTTACCGGCGTGATCGACAAGCTGCTGGTCTACCCCGACAACATGATGAAGAATCTGGAAAAGACCGGCGGACTCTACGCCAGCCAGACGCTGCTGCTGGCGCTGGCGCGCCGTGGCGTGTCGCGCGAGGACGCCTACAAAATGGTGCAGCGCAACGCGATGCAGGTGTGGGAGCACGGCGCGGACTTTCTGCAGACGCTGCTGGCCGACGCGGAACTGATGGAGCGCCTGGATGAACAAACTGTGCGCGACGCTTTTGATTTTAAAGTGCAGTTGCGACACGTGGACCATATTTTCCGGCGCGTGTTCGGGGAATAAGCCGGTCGCGCACAAGAACGGCAACTACACGGATAACAAACTATTTTCGATTGCCGGTTGACGGGGCCGCCCCCGTATTTTAGAAAGTGCGGACTTGCACATTCGACCCTCCCGGGAGCGAAAGGGGATTACATGGCCGAAGCGATCGCAAACGAAAAAAGGCATCCGCGCGGATTGTACCTGCTGTTCGGCGTGGAAATGTGGGAACGCTTCTCCTACTACGGCATGCGCTCGTTGCTGGTGCTGTACATGACCAAGCAGCTTTTGTTTTCCACGGAAAAATCTGGGTCGGTCTACGGTTGGTACACCGGGCTGGTTTACCTGACGCCGCTGCTGGGCGGCTACATCGCCGACCGCTACCTGGGCGCGCGCAAGTGCATCCTGATCGGCGGAACGCTTATGGCGTTGGGTCACTTCACCATGGCCTTCGAACCGCTGCCGTTCTTCTACTCGGCGCTGATCCTATTGATCCTCGGCAACGGCTTTTTCAAACCGAACATCTCCACGACCGTCGGTCAGCTTTACCATGCCAACGACACGCGGCGCGACGGCGGCTTCACCATTTTCTACATGGGCATCAACCTGGGCGCGATGTTCTCGCCGCTGGTCTGCGGCACGCTGGGCGAGAAAATCGGCTGGCATTACGGCTTCGCCGCCGCCGGCGTGGGCATGGTCGCCGGCCTGCTGATGTATCTTTGGGGCCAGAAAAGCTTCCTCGGCGAAGCGGGCCTGTATCCGGCGAACGGACCGCAAGCCGGCGGCAAGGCTCATCACCAGGAGCCGCTGACGATCGAAGAAAAACATCGCATCGCCGTGATCTTCATCATGGCGTTCTTCGTGATTTTCTTCTGGGCATCCTTCGAGCAGGCGGGCAGTTCGCTGACGCTGTTCGCCGAGCACTCGACCGACCGCATGATCCGCGTCCTGAATTGGGAGTTCCCGACCAGTTGGTTCCAGGCGGTCAATCCGTTCCTGATTCTGGTGATGGCGCCGCTGTTCTCGGGCATGTGGTCGCGCCTGGCGCGCAAGGATCGCGACCTGTCGACGCCGCATAAATTCGTGCTCGGCTTGAGCTTGCTGGCCTTCGGTTTCGTGGTGATGATCGTGGCCGGCGGCATCGTGGACAAGACCAACGCCAAGGTGGGGTTGATCTGGCTGATGGCCGCGTACTTCCTGCACACGGCCGGCGAGTTGTGCCTGTCGCCGATCGGCTTGTCGATGGTGACCAAGCTGTCGCCGGCGCGCTTCGGTTCGCTGATGATGGGCACCTGGTTCGGCGCGAACTTCCTGGCCAACCTGTTCGGCGGCCTGTTCGCAGGCAACTACGACGCGATGGGCAAAGCGTACTTCTTCTCGATCCCGGTCATCACGGCCGGCGGCGCGGCGATCATCTTGTTGTTCCTGTCGCCGTGGCTCAAGCGCTGGATGCACGGCGTGCACTAAACACCGCCTCTCTCGAAAACCGAACGCCGCTTCCTATCGGGGGCGGCGTTTTTGCCTTCAAGGTTGGACAGTTTCAGGGAAAATGGGTAAAATCGCGCCCCGGTTATGTCAATTCGATCTCATAGAAAGCGGCGGTTCATGAAAACACAGATGCTGATTGGGCTTTTTCTGTTGGTGATGACCGTGGGGCTTTTCGCATGCGCCGACGATGACGACGACAACGACGATGACACGCCGGCCGATGACGATGCGGTCGATGACGACTCGAACCTCGACGACGACACCGCCGTCGATGACGATGATGACGACGAACCCACGCTATATGCGGGCGCCGCGCGCGTCGACGTCACGCCGACGAAAGATCTGATTCTCGGCGGCTACGGCATGTGCGTGCTCGCGGAAATTTTCTGCCGGTGGTCCGACGGCGTGCACGATCCGCTGTACGCCAACGCGGTGGCTATCGAGGACGCGAACGGCACGGCCGTCGTGCAGATCGCCATCGACTCGGTCGGCATGGTGTACACCCATCTGGAGATGATTCAAAACGGCGTGGCCGACGCGACGGGCATTCCGCCCGATCACGTGATCGTCAGCACCAGCCACAGCCACCAGGCGCCCGACACGATCGGCATGTGGGGCGTGATGATTCCACCCATTCCCGGGCGCGATCCGGAGTACATGGCCCAGGTGATCACCGGGGCGATCGAAGCGGGCGTGACCGCCTATGACAGCCGGCGGCCGGCGCTGGCGCGGGTCAACTTCGGCTATGAGCCGAATTATCACTTCAATTTCCTGTGGGACAAGGATCCCGATGCGGTCACCGATTCGACGATGACCGTAATGGGTCTTTACGAGCCCGACGGCACGCCGATCGCCACGATGATGAATTGGGGCAGCCACCCGACGGTGCTGCCGCCGGAAAATTTGCTGATCGGCGCCGATTTCGTCGGCGGGTATTACGAGGCAATGGCCGCGGCGCTGCCTGGTATTCACGTTTTCCTGCAAGGCAACCTGGGCGCGTCGGTGCGCACGTATAACTTCCTGGACCCGTGGGACGAGAAAATAGGCGACCAGGTGTGGGGCACGTGGGAAGACGCCTGGGGCGTGGGCGCCGGGCTGGCCGAGACGGCGTTGTCGCTGCTGGACGCGGCCGTCCCGGTGGATGATACGGAAATCCACGTGGCCAAAGCGACCATCAACGTGCAGTTGATGAATCCATTTTTCGCGATCGTCGGCAAACTCGACATGATTCCGCGCCCGGTGCCGAACATGGGCGAATACGCCGACTCGCGCGTGTCGGCCTGGCGGATGGGTCCGTTTTCACTGGCCACCGCGCCCGGCGAAACCGCGCCGAAACTGGGTTTGGAGCTGCGCGGCTTGATGGATGGCGAGTATAAAATGATCGTCAACATGGCGCAGGATTGGGTGGGCTACCTGATGTACCCGGAGATGTTCACCAGCCTGATTTACATCGAGTACTCGATGGTCTGCCCCGGCGGGCAAACGGCGCAAGCGATGGTCGATGCCTACACGGCAATCTTCTCCGATCCGAATTTTTGAACGGCCCTTTAAACGAAACGGGCCGCCGGCGCGCGCCGACAGCCCGTTTTTATTTAACCCGCGTTACGCGCGGAAGCGCTCTTCCATCGACTTCTGCAACAGGATGCGCCATTCGTAATCGACGCGCTTTTGGATCTCGTCCACTTCGTCCTGTTTCAGGTGGCGGAAACGGCCCTGGTACTTGAGATATTCGACCACCGGGATTTCCTTGGGATCCACGTTGATGTGGTACTCCTCGCCGTTGAACACTTCGTACACCGGGAAGACCTTGGTGTAGGTCGCCAGACGCGCCACTTCGATCGACTGTTCCGAGCTGATGCGCCAACCCGGAGGACACGGCGACAGAATGTGGATGAACTTGGTGCCGTAAATTTTCTTCGCCGTCTGCACCTTGCGGATCAGGTCCTCGGGAAAAGCGACGTTGGCCGTGGCCACGTAGGGCGCTTTATGCCCGGCGAGTATCTGCACCATGTTCTTTTTCGGCCCGCGCTTGGGATGCTTTTCCGGCGTGGTGGTCGTCCAGGCGCCTTCCGGCGTCGCGCCCGACCGCTGAATGCCGGTGTTCATGTACGCTTCGTTGTCGTAGCAGAAATAGATGATGTTCTCGTTGCGCTCGGCTGCGCCCGAAAGACTCTGCAAACCGATGTCGAAGGTGCCGCCGTCGCCGGCGAACGCCATGACCTGGGTTTCGGTCTGCCCTTTCATATCCAGCGCCGCGCGCACGCCCGAAGCCGCCGCGCCGGCGGTTTCGAAGGCCGTGTGCAAAATGGGCACCTTCAGCGTGTTGTAAGGAAAGTTGCCGCTGATGATCGTCCAGCAACAGGCCGGAACGATGCAGATCGTGTCCGGTCCCATGGCCTTGAGCACATGCCTCATCGCGGCCGAACCACCACAGCCCTGGCAAGCCAGATGACCGCTCATCATGAGTTCTTCGCGCGGATAATTTTCCCTCATGGCTTCAACCCCTTCCAGTAGAACAAGCTCTCGGGCTTCTCTTTGGACTCGGCGTCCGCGATGATCTCTTCGATCACCTGCGGCGTGATGTCGCGGCCGCCCAAACCGGTGATGTAGCAATACACATCGGGACGATCGTCGATGAGCGTCAGCGCGCCGCGGATCTCGTCGGCCCAGATGCCGCTCTTGCCGAAGCTGATGTTGCGGTCGATAACCACCGCGCGCTTCTTGCCCGCCAGCACGCGGCAAATGTCCTCGTTCGGGAACGGGCGGAAGAAGCGCAACTTGAGCAAGCCCACCTTGCGGCCTTGTTCGCGCAGCTTTTTAACGATCACGCGGCCCGGGCTGCTGGTGGTCGAGGTGGTGATCAGCACCGTTTCGGCGTCGTCGCAATCGACGGCCTCGACCAGATCGTAGCTGCGGCCGAAAACTTCGCCGAATTCGCGCCCGACCTCCCGCGCCACATCTTTGGACTTATCCATCGCCACCTGCATCTTGTAGCGCATTTCCAGGTACAGATCGGGCATGACCAAGGCGTTGAAGCTGCGCGGATCGCTCGGATTCAGATAGATTTCCGGATCGTACGGCGGCAGGAATTTGTCGACCAGACCGACGTCGGGAATGTCCACCGGCTCGTAGGTGTGGCTCAGGAAGAAGGCGTCGTAACAGACCATCACCGGCAGGCGGACCTGCTCAGCGAGCTTGAAGGCCTGCACCACCGAGTCGAACACTTCTTGATTGTCCTCGGCGTAAACCTGAATCCAACCGGTATCGCGCTGCGAAAGCGAGTCGGTCTGATCCGACCAGATCGACCAACCCGGCGCCATGGCGCGGTTGACGTTGACCATGACGATCGGCAAACGCGCGCCCGCCGCCCAGTGCAGCAGTTCGTGCATCAGCGCCAGGCCGTTGGCCGAGGTCGCGGTGAAGGTGCGCACGCCGGCGCTGGAGGCGGCGATGATGCTGGCCAGCGCGGAGTGCTCGGATTCGACTTTCAGGAACTTCGCGTCCAGTCGCCCGTCGGCGCACATCTCGCTGAGTTCCTCGACTATCTGCGTCTGCGGAGTAATCGGATATGCGGCGACGACTTTCACCTTGCAGCGCATGGCCGCGTAGCTTGCCGCATGATTTCCCATGAGGACTTTCTTCATGATTTACTCCTCTTCCATCTTCATTGCCGAGCGCGGGCACTCTTTGACGCAGATGCCGCAACCCTTGCAATAATCAAAGTCGATGTCATAGCCGTAGCCGCCGTCGGTGCGGTGGCTGATCGCGACGTCGGGGCAGAACATGAAGCAGTTGTCGCACATCGTGCACACGCCGCAGTGGAAGCAACGTTCGGCGGCGGCGTACGCCTGCTCGGCGTTGAGCCCGAGGTTGATTTCGGCGAAGGTCGCCCGGCGCTGCTCCAGCCCGAGGCGCGGCATAGGCTCGCGCTCGAGCGGCTCGAAGTGCCACATGTTCAGGTTTTCGAAAGCGATCACCTTTTCGGCGGCGATGTTCTTGGCATGCGCGCCCTTCTCTTTGAGGTACTGCGCCACCGAAACGCTGCCGCGCTGGCCGATGATCACGCGCCCGCCGATGGCCTCGACCGTCTCGCCGTGCAGGAAGCGGTCGATGGCGATCGCGCCGCGTTTGCCGTCGCCGATCGCCCGCGCCACGTTCTGCTGCGCGCTGGCGATGTCGCCGCCCGCAAAGACGCCCGGGTGATTGGTCAGGCCGAAATCGTCGATTTTAATCTTGCCCCATTCGCGTTTGACGTCCTCGGGCAGGAACGACAGGTCGCCCACCTCGCCGATGGCCGGCACGACCATGTCGCAGGGCACGATGAACTCACTGCCCGCGACCGGCACCGGACGGCGACGGCCCGATTCGTCGGGATCGCCCAATTCCATCTTCCGCATCTCGATGCCCGACACCTTGCCCTCTTCGGTCAGGATGCGCACCGGCGCGACGAGCATTTCCATCTTCACGCCTTCGATTTCAGCATCCGCGACCTCTTCCTCGAACGCGGGCATTTCCACCTGCGTCCGGCGGTAGTAGACGGTCGTTTCCGCGCCCAGGCGCAACGCCGTGCGCGCCGCGTCAACCGCGCTGTTGCCGCCGCCGATCACCGCCACGCGCATGCCGACCTCGACCGGTTGGCCCAGCGCCACCTTGGTCAGCAGCGCCAGCCCGGGCACGACGCCCTGTGCGTCTTCGCCGGGGATGTCCAACGCGCGGTTGGCGTGCACGCCGGTGGCGACGAACACCGCATCGAAGTCAAGCATTTTGGCAAAAGGCACGTCCTGCCCGACCTTGGCGTCCAGGTGTATTTTCACGCCCATCGACTCGATGGCCGCGATCTCTTGATCCAGAACATCGTCGGGCAACCGGTAGGCCGGAATGCCCACGCGCAGCAGGCCGCCGGCCTTGGGCAGCGCGTCGAAAATTTCCACCTGGTGGCCCATGCGGGTCAAGTGATAGGCCGCGGCCAGACCCGCCGGACCGGCGCCGATCACCGCCACGCTCTTGCCCGACTTGGGCCGCAGCGCCTTGACTTCCTCGGCCGGCGCATGGTCGGCGGCATAGCGCTCCAGCGCTTGAATGGCCGTGGGTTTATCCAAGTGACAGCGATTGCACGCCTGCTCGCAGGGGTGGAAACACACGCGGCCGGTCACGGCCGGCAGCGGATTTTCCTGTTTGAGCAACCGCCAGGCTTCGGCGATTTTTCCTTCGTCGATCAGCCGGATGAATCCTTCGACGTCGTTGCCGGCCGGACAGGCTTCGTTGCACGGCGGAACACTGTCGAGGTATGCGGGTTTTAAATAACGCCAACTGCCGGTCTTGTTCCACAACATGGTGGAGACGGACACCACCAGTTCGGGCATCTCGCCGGCTCCGGAAAAGACAATGGGTTTGTGCTCTGCCATCGCTTCAATCCTTTTCGAAAACGACTTGTTCGTAAGCTTCGCGGGCCGCCTGCGCGTTGGCCTCGGGCTTGATCGGCGCTTCTTCCATGATCGCTTCGCAGACCGATTCGATCTTGGCCAGACCGATCACCTTGGCCATGGCGCCGAGAATCGCCGTGTTGACGATCGGGCTGGACGCGCTGCCCAACCGGTTCTTCACCGCGATCGACGAAGCGTCGACGCACGCCACCTTGAATTTCTTCAACGTGGTGAACTCCGCCGGCTGCTTGGTTGTGTTGATCAGCACCCAACCGCCCGGACGCAGGCCGGCGGTCGGGTCGATCGCCTCCATAAGCGTCGGGTCCAGCACGATGATGTGATCCGGTTCGTAGATGTTGTTGCGCAATAAAATTTTGTTGTCGTCAATCCGGAGAAACGCCTCAACCGGAGCCCCCCGGCGTTCGACGCCGAACTTGGGAAAACTCTGGACATAGCGTCCCTCTTTGAAAACCGCGCAAGCCATGACCTTGCTTGCAATCACCGCGCCTTGGCCTCCTCGGCCATGGAACCTGAATTCCAGCATGGTTCCTCCAGTCTCGTCTCCGTGGTGGTTGAGCTTAAAAAATTTTGGGGCCCGGCGGCCCCTTCTGCTTACTGATTATAGGGATACAGTACAATCAGCGCCTTGGGCTTGTTCGGCCCACGGCCGTGTATCGTATGGGGCACATTGGCGAAGAAATAGATCGAATCGCCTTTGCGCAAGGTAAACGAGTCGCCGTTGATCGCCACTTCGATCTCCCCGTCCATGACAAAGATGAACTCTTCGCCGTCGTGGGTGAAGGGCGCCGAAGGCTCCTCGGTCGAGTCGAACTCGACGTAGAACGGCTCCATGTGCTTTTTAGCCAGGCGGTAGGCCAGGCTTTCGTAGTTGTAGGTAACCTGCCCGGTATCGGGCAAATCGTCATGATGCACCGTCAGGCGCTCGTCGACCCGCGTGACCTCGACGCGACCGATATGTTCATCCTCGGTGAAAAAATAATCGATGGAGACGCCCAGCAGCTTGGACAGGTTCAGCAGCGTCGCCACCGTCGGCGGCACCACGTCCTCCTCGATCTGCCCCAACAGCACCTTGGTCAAACCGGCGCGGGCGGCCAGATCGTCCAGCATCAATCCCTTGCCTTCGCGCAGGGCGCGAATCTTTTTGCCGATCCCTAATTGTTTGAGTTCGTTGGCGCCCGTGTGCGGCATGGAATTCCCCCCTGTTTTCGAACTTAATGGTTTTTTAGCATCCGCCGTCAAGATGTTCAAGGGCAGAAGGCTATTGAGATTCATTATCACATTATAAAAATGCTTTGTATTATCGGTAGTTAACAACATCAATTATCAATTTTCCCCTCGTGACCAAAAAAGTTTTTTACCATTTCGCAAAAAACGAAGCCCCCCGATAAGCGGAAAAATCTCGCCCGAAGAATATTTACTATCCTAAGCGGGCAATCTGTTGATACCTATTCTCAAATATTATTTTTGCATTATTATTTCGCACAAAATTTAACTTGTGCGCCACGAGTTCATCCTCCGAAGAAAATCAGACCAGCGTGTGATAGATCGTGGTGCGTCGGCCGATATCGCCCACATGTCGATAGTATAGATAACCACTTAAAAGCGGCATGCCGAAAATTCGCGCGGCCTTGACCATATACCAGACGCGGATTATCCGACGCAGCGGCGCGGGCAACCGCTTACGTAACCGGCGAGCCAGCTGTCGGGCCGGGCCGAAACGCGCCACGAGCAAAAACAGGTCGCCTACTTTATGCAATCCCTCGTAGTCGGAAGAGGCGAATGCCGGTCCCGGTTCGTTGACGAAACGCTTTTCCAACTCCAACGTCGATTCGTCGGCGCGCAGATGCCCTGACTGCACCGCCTCTTCGTACATGCGGGTCTTGGGCACGGGAAAGGCAAAAAAAACGTGGGTCAGATCGGCGTGAAGACGATGATTCATTTCCGCGGTTTGCAGCGCTTGTTCCGGCGTTTCGTCGGGCAAAGCGATCATGTTGTAGGTCACCAATTTCATGCCGCGCCGCCGGATGCGCTCGGCCGCTTCGATGAGTTGCCGGTCAGAGATCGACTTGTGCAACAGGCGCTTACGGGTTTGTTCGTCGCCGGTTTCCACCCCCATGCAGACGGCCCGGCAATTGGCCGCGGCCAGCCGATCCAACGCATCGTCGGTGATCAAATCGGCGCTGGAGTTGATGGTAAACGGCAAACGGCACTCGCGGCGGTACAGATCGGTGAACTGAGCCACCCAGTCGGGAAAGGCCAGGAACAGATCGTCGGAAAAATGCACGTGACGCAACACCGACTGCGCCCGCACGGCGTCGATTTCCGCGAGCATCGTATCCGGCCGGCGCATGCGCACGAAGGGCCGTCCCGGTCCTGTGTCGCTGTGGGAGCGCAGCACCGGATTGAAACAATAGGCGCATTGGTGCAAACAGCCGCGACCCGATAAAAACCGCTTGGCCGGCATGCGGCGGATAAACTCGTACTTGAAATACAAACGTCGATGCGACGGCGGCAGCGCGTCAATATCGGTCAGGCGATGGAAGAAACGTCCGCGCACCCAGTCGTCGCCATCGCGCACCCAGAGGTTGTCGTGCACCCGTACCCGACCGTGTTCTTCGATGTCGGTCGTGATCGCGTCCAGCGGATATTCCGCCTCGCCCAACACCAGAACGTCGGCTGCCGCCTGGCGGCTCAGGTCTTCGGTTAAAAACGTGGCCGCGGTGCCGGCCAGCGCCAACACGGTTTCGGGAAACGCCTGCTTGATGCGCCGGGTCATCGGCAGCGTCCAGGCCGAATTTAAAATATTCGCCGTTATGAGAATTATCGAAGGGTCGTAGCGGCGCACGGTTTCGAGCAGCTGCGATTCCTCTCGATCAAGAAACAATTGCGTGTCGTGCCCCCGCGCGCGCAGGTAGGCCGACAGGTCGCACAGCGCCAGCGACTCGTTGATGCCGTTGTCTTGAAGAAAGCAAATACGCATTCGGCCTCACCTTAACAAATCGCGGTACACCGCCAACGTGCCCTCGATCATCGCGGTCACCGAGCGTTGGTCGCGCACCATGACGAAGGCGCGTTCAACCGTTTCCCGTTGTGCGGACGGCTCGTTCAACACGGCCAGCAGATGGCGGGCGATCGCCTCGTTGTCGCCCACAGGTGCGAGGCGGCCGGTGTCTCCGTCGCGCACCAGTTCGGGAATGCCGCCGGCGGCCGTGGCGACTACCGGTACGCGCGCGGCCATCGCGTCCAGGATCGAAGTGCACAGGCCTTCGCTGACGCTGGTCATGGCGAAGGCGGCGAAGGACGAGAACCACGCAGCGATGTCGTCGCGGCGGCCGATCAACCGCACGCTGTCGGCGACGCCCAACGATTCCACTTGGCGCTGCAACGAAGCGCGCAACGGCCCCTCGCCGATGACGATCAACCGCGCCTGCGGATGATGCGCGACCACCTGCGGCCATGCGGCCAGTAAGTGCGTCTGCCCTTTGTGCTCGACCAGATCGGCGACGTTACCCACCCACGGCGCGTCGATGGGAAGATCAAACTCCGCCGCCAGCCGCGCCTTGGCGCCCGGATCGGGCACGTGCGCCGGCACGCCGCTGGAAACGATGTGCAATTTTACTTCGGCCACGCCCGCCGCGCGCAGCAGATCGCGAATCACCTCGCTGATGGCGATCATCGCGTCGGGCGCGGTGTATTTCCACCGCTGCGGTTTGAGCGGCACGTCGACCCGGCGATGCCCGACGACCTTCACGGGCGCGCCGAGTTTTTTCGCCAGCAACGCGAGGGTCAGCGGATGACTGGCGTGCGCGGCGAGAATCTGCGCCCCGGCGGCGCGCGCAATGGCGGCGATGCGGTGCGCAGCGAGAAGATCCCACTTGCCCCACCAGACGATTTGATGCACCTCGACGCCCGTGCCGGTCAGACGCCGCGCCAGCGGCGTGTCGCGACCGGTGATGACCAGCGTGCGCAGGCCGCGCTCGGCCAAGCCGGCAGTCAGCCAATACACCTGCCGCTGCCCGCCGCGCCATTCGTGCGCCAGATCGAGGTGACACGTTACCGGACCGTTCATCCTTGCTCCGTTCGATTCAGTCGCCTAGGATATCCTTTTCCGGCAGTGAAAGGAAAGACGTTTGCGCCTCGCGTTGATTCACACGCAACCGCTGTTCGCGCACGAAGCCGGCGTGGCCTTCACCAGCGGAGCCGCCGACGGTCTCGGGCGTGCGGGGGCCGACGTGACGCTGCTCGTGCCGCGCGGATCGGGCGACGTGTACGAGCGCCTGCGCCGCTTGGGTGTGCCTGCGCCGCCAACCTTTCGTTTGCAGTATCTGCCGCCCGGCGAGTACCGCCTTGGGCCGCTGCACGGCACCTGGTCGGCGCGCTTTAGGCGGCAGGCGATTAAAGCGGTGCGCGCGGGCAATTTCGACGCGGTGATCGTGCGCGACCTGCGCCTGGCCCACGCCCTCGCCTTCGCCAAAACCAAGGCGAAGATCGTTTACGAACTGCACAACGTCTTCACCCTCGGGCAGGACGATCCGCAGGCGCTGAAGCTGTTTCCCCCAAAAAAATTGAAAATGCACGAAAGCCGCGTGGCGTTGGAGGCCGAAACGCTCATGGCCGTCGACGGCGCGATCGCCCTGACCGCCGGGCTGCGCGATATGCTTACGCCGCTGTTCGGGCTCGACGGGCGCGTGGCCGCCGCCGGCAGCGCGCTGCATCCGCTCGACGCGCCGGCGAAAAGCGAGCGCCCCACCGACATCGCCTACATCGGCAGTTTGCATCCGCACAAGGGCGTGGGGGTGATCGTCGAGGCGCTGACCCTGCTGCCGCCCGAGGTGCGCCTGCGGTTGATCGGCCAGGGGCAACATCACGAGCCGCTGGCGCAGATGGCCGCGCAAATGGGCGTTGAAGAACGTCTCGTGCTCGACGGCTGGCGCGAACCGGCCGAGTTGCCCGCCGCGTTGGCGAACTGCTTCGCGGCCGCTGTGCCGCTGGAGGATTGTTTTTACAACCGCTACGTGACCAGCCCGATGAAGCTGTTCGATTACGCGCGCGCCGGCGTCGTTCCGGTCGTGCCGCGCCTGCCGGTGTTCGCCGAGTTGTTCCCCGACGAGCGCGGCGCGGTGCTGGTGCACGAGCCGTCGGCCGCGTCCTTCGCCGCCGCGTTGCGCCGCTTGGTTGAGGATCGCGAGCATCGCCTCGCCAAGGAAAAGGAACTGGCCGCCTTCGCCGCCACGCACACCTGGGCCGAGCGCGGCAAGAGCCTGCTGCCGTTTTTCGCCGCGCTGACCAAACGCACCGACCGTTAGTCGCCCAATTTCCTACGCACCGCATCCACCTTGTATTTCATGAACGTCGGCTGACCGTTCCTTCTGTCCGATCGGCGTCCGGAGAATCTTTTGCCGAACTCAGGGCATGGTGAAGCACGGCGAAAACACGTCCGAGCGGTTACCGGCGCTGTCCTCGACGTAGAAATCAGTGCAATGCTCTCCCGACGACGGCGCATCCGGTGAATAGGTGAACAGAGATACTCTGACCGGTTGCGAACAATCGCCGGCGTTCGATAGATCGGTTTCCGGCGGATTTTGAAAATCTTCCAGAGGAAAATAATCCGGACCGAAGGGACCGGGAGTTTCCATAATCAACACTCCGTCCGGCAACAAATCGTTGTCTTCATCACACACATAAAAAACCATGTATGTGTACCAAACCAGGCCAAAGCCTGCGACTTCGCCATATACGGGCGGCTCCGGCTCCCAGTACGACTCGGTGACAACCGGCGCATGATCGATATCCGTGTCGTCGTCGATGCTGTCGTCGTCTCCCGTATCATCGTCGGATGTGTCGTCGTCGGAAGTGTCGTCGTCAACGCTCGTGTCGTCATCGTCTATATCGTCGTCTCCCGTATCATCGTCATCGACATTATCATCGTCGTTATCATCGTCATCGTCGCAAGCGAAAAACGGGACCGCCAGACAACACAGCAGGACAAACAGAATCACCAACCATTTCGCTTTCATCAGCCGACCTCCACAATCCGATTCGGGAAATAATCGTATCGCTCTTGGGCGGCAACTGCAAGGAGAAAAGGATTATTCAAAGAAAGGGAGTTCGGCTTACTCGTCCCGGTATTCGCGCAACTGGAGGTTGTTGCCGTCGGGATCGATGAAGGTGGCGAAGGAGTGGCCGTTCATGCTGATGATGCCGGTGAGGAACGGCACGCCGGCCTTCTCCAACTTCTTCATGCACTCTTCGAGGTCGGGAACGTCGAAGACCAACGAGGCGCCGCCGGACGGCTGAATTTCATCGGGATCGGTTTCCACGAAGGCGATGCGGGTCCGGCAGTTGGGATGAACGAACTCAGCCCAGCCCGATTGCATGTCCATGTGCATCATTTCCAGGCCGAGCGTCTCGGCGTAGAAATCGCAGGTTTTGGTCAGGTCGCTCACGCCCAACCAAACGAGAATCCCCCGGCCATGATTGATCATGCTACGTCCTCTAATAGCCGACCCGATCGGTAGCTCGATC
>DAINPV010000076.1:0-13787 GCA_036743315.1 bacterium
ATTCACGCTTAAAATTATGTTCAAAGACATCACGTTTTCCACCATGCGCACGCACAATCCATTGGCCGGGTGCGTGACCTGGGTGATGGATCGCGGCCGCGCGAACGACATCGTCGACACGCAAGGCGCCTGGATGGTCAGGGCTCACGGCGTCGATAAATGCATCCTGGTTTACACGGTCAAGGTCGACTCGGGCTTCAAGGTGCCTAAAACGGTGCAGGAATGGCTGGCCGGGCGCGACATGCCCGGCGCGTTGCGGGCGATGAAAATGCGCGTCGAGACCAACGGCGCTTATATCAAGAGTTAAACGGAACCAAGCGACAACCGTCAGGAAAGGACCGACAATGAAAGTGGAAAAAGCGTTTTACATCGAGGCGGATCCGGAAAAAGTATTGGCGGCGATGACCAGCCCCGCGCTGTTGGCAGAGGACCACAAATCGCGCAAGTGTCTGTCGTTCGATCTCAAGGATCTGAATAAAACGGCGAGCGAGCACAAATACCAGATCGTTACGACCGAATACACCCGCGGCCTGGGCGGCATCGACAAGGACAAAACCGAAAAGCACACCGTCGTGCATACCTGGAACCTGGGCGCCAAGCAGTCCAACTGGGTCTGGTCGAGCGACAACGAAATGTCCAACAAGGCGCAGATCAGCGGCGGCACCGGCCTGAAAGCCAAGGGCAAGGGCACCGAAGTGACCATGATGGTCGAGATCGACGTGAAGATCCCGATGGTCGGCAAGATGATTGCCGGCAAGCTCAAGGAAGGTTTCGAAAAAGGCTGGCCGTTGTACATCGAGCGCGTGACGGCCTGGGTCAAGAAGTAAGCGCGAACGAACGTTCAAACAAAGACCGCGCCCTCACCGGCGCGGTTTTTTTTATTTCTCCGTCGTCTGCGTCATGAACACGCGGCGGAAGTGATCGGCGCACTTGCGCTGGATGTAGGAGATGAACACCACCGAGCCGTAATGGCCGGTCGGGATGGTGATGCGTCGCGGCCGGTGCGCCGCCTCCCACCAGACGGTGGAAAGATCGTAGGGCACGATCCGATCGAAGCGCGCCGAAATCAGCAGCACTTTTTTCGGATCGATCCGGGGCGCCACGGTCAGCGGGTCGATGTCGCGCCACAGGCGATCGGCTTCGTCGTAAAGTTGCTGGTGGGTCCATTGCCGGGAGGCGAGAAACTCCTCGCGCACCTGCTCGACCCACCCCTCGTCGGTGATGGTCAGCAATTGCGCCAAGTCGCCGCCGTTGAGCATCAGGGCCGCCGCGGCCACGCGATCGTCGACGGCGGTGAGCACGCTGCCGAAGAAACCGCCCATCGAAATGCCGCTCACGCCCAGGCGCGTCCGGTCGAGTTCCGGGAGCGTCGTCCACCAATCGAGGCCGCGCCGCATGTCGATCACCGAATTGATCAGCACCTTGCGCGTATGCTCCAACCCCTTGTCGGGCAAGAACAACTCGGCTTTGCGCTCGAAGCGCAGCACGTGGAAGCCCTTGTCGGCATAGAACTCGGCGAAGGCGATCGACGGACCGTAGTCGCCGCCGAGAATCGGTATCTGCACGATGCCCGGCAGCGGACCGGCGCCGCGCCGGCGGTAGTACCAGGCGACAACCTCTTTGTTGTTCGGATCGCTTTGATCGTAAGCGGCGAAGCGGACGCGCAGGATGTCATAAGCCTGGCGCGTTTCGCGCAATTCGACGGTCGCCTCGCCGGGTCCTTGGCGGTAGTCGTAATTGTCTAGCGCGGCCGCCACGTCGACGTCGCCGGTGGGCGCATGCAGTTCCAGCGGCGGTCGCGCACAACCGGCGATCGTCAGCACGGCGAACAGGAACGACAAAAGGAATCGACGGCGCATGAATCATCTCCACCTAAAGTCCGGGGGTTTTGTAGTGCGCATGGCGCCTAACGGCAAACGGCGAATCAGCGCCAACGCTCGATGGATTTAACGCCCAGCGGGGTGACTTTGTCCAGGCAGATCATTTCCACTTTTCTCGTTTGGCGGTCGGTCAGCGTGAAGGCGAGGTAATCGTCCTCGGCGAAAACGATGCTGTTGATGCACACTTCGCACTTGCTGTCGAGGTATTTGGCGAGAAAGTCATCCATCAATTTGGGATGGCCGAACAATTCGGTGAAGGAATTTTCCTGTCGGCTCAGGCTATGGCGGATGCGACTGATGTTCAGGCGGAAGCGCGGAATGAGCGTGGGCACTTCGCCGCTCTGAAAGATGCGCGGGAACGGATAACCGACGCTCGAATAGTTATCGAATTGCACGGCGGACAGTTGATCTTCGTAAAAGGAAAGGCGTCCGTCGCCGTCGAGGTCGCGCTGCTCGATCCACTTGTTGCCGGTCGGATCGTTTTGTTCGAAGCGCACACTGTCGAGTCGGCTGGAAAGTCCGTCATCGACCGCCGGAAGGTTTCCGCCGCTCGCCAGCAGCGAATAATAAAAGACGGTCAAGACGAGAGGAAGAATCGTGTACAGAACGATATGACTCCAATTGGAGCGGATTTCATGGTCGGGAATTTTTTTAAACAGACGGCTGCCGACGCGCAGATCGAGCCGGCCGTACAAACTGAGCAGACTGAAGAGCAAAAGGGTCAGCGCAACGATCATCCGTCCCCAATGAGGGAGTTTATCGTTGACGATCAATAACCCTTGCCATAGGTCGTGCATAAGGACTCCCCGCCGCGAACCGATCTTTAGTTTACTCCATCCGGCAGGATTCGGGAACCATTATTGTTCTTTCTTCTTTAGTTTTTCAATGCGTTCCAAATCGGCCAGGGCTTCGGCGCTACGGCCGGTCTGTTCGTACAGGGACATGCGCATCTGCAGCAACGTGATGTTGTCCGGGTGTTCGGTGATCAACTCGTTGAGGATCTGGAGCGCTTCGTTCGGTTTTTTTTGCGCCATCTTCACCGAAGCGATGTTCAGCCGCGGCTCGGCCCGTTTGGGCGCCAGGGAGCGGGCCTTTTCGAAATCGGGCAGCGCCTGCTCCACTTTGTTTTGCGCGAGGTACAACTGCCCGCGCATGTTGTAGCCGCGCCAGTCGTCAGGCGCCAATTCGATGGCCTTGTTCAACGACTGCTCCGCCTCGGGCAGCTTGCCCTGCGATCCGAGGGTGTAGTGCAGCAGGACGTACAAGTCCGGCGCATCCGGCCGCAAGCGGAGCACCTGACGCGTCACCTGCTCGGCCTGCGCCGGGCGGCCCAGCTGCAACAGCAGTTCGGCCTTGGCGTAATAGGCTTCGATCGCCTCGGGTCCCAGTTCGACCGCCTTGGTGAAGTCGGCCAACGCCTGGTCGACGTCGCCCCGCTGTTGCAGGATGTAACCGCGCCGCAGGTAACCGCCGAAAAAGCGCGGCGCCAGGGCAATGCACTGATTGATGTCCGTGCGCGCCCCGACCGGATCGCCTTTGAGCACGTACACGGCTGACCGCTCGAGGTAAGCTTTGTAATATTTTTTATCCAGGTTGATCGCCCGATTGTAATCGGCCATCGCCTGGTCGAACTGGTTGAGTTGGCGGAGGATCGTCGCCCGTTCGACATAAAAGCGCGCGTCGTTCTTGTCCATTTCGATCGCTTTGGCGATGTCCTGCTGCGCCGCGTCGGTGTCGCCGGCGGCAAAATGGATGCGGGCGCGCACGTAGTAGCCCTCGGCCGTCTGCTTGAGCTGCAACGATCGTTCGGCGTGTTGTTTGGCCGGCTCGGCGCGGTTGAGCCACGCGTCGACCAGCGCCAGTTGCGCATAGGCTTCGGCGTACTGCCCGTTCAATTCGATGGCCTTGTGCAAGTCGGCGTCGGCCTGTTTGAACAGCGCGATGTCGATGGAGGCCGTACCGCGCAAAAACAGGAACTCCGGATCGTTGGCGGCATCCTGATGTTTGGCGAGCAGGTCCAATGCCTGGTGATATTGATATTGCTCAATCAGTTTCCAGGCGTCGGCTTTCCAGCCGGAAAATTCCTGGGCGTAAGCCGGCGCGGTGCAAAACAAGGCAGTCAAGACAATGGCGATGACGATTCGTTTCATGACGGTCCTCCTCGGAGCCCCTGGTATACCACAATTGTTTTGCCCGTCAAAAGCGAAGACCGGAACGACGGGCCGACAAGCCGCCGGCACCCGAACGATTGTATCCCGGCCGTGGGCAAATAGTCGGTGAAAATCGGGAGATTATGTCGATAAGTTTCTATTTGCAGGGAATTTTTTGTTTGTTATGATCGATGGAGAAATCCCGTATTTCATTTTACGAAGCGGAAGGCGAAATGACTCTGACTTTTATCCTCTTCGTCATCATTATCCCGCTGTTGGTTGCCGGAGCCCTGATCTATCCGCTGATCAAGTTCGCCCGTATGCGCGAGGATCGCTTGGAAAAAGCGTTCGTCAAAGCGCAACAGCTCAAGGAAGAAGAAAAATTCGAGGAAGCTGAAGAAACAATGTATCTGGCGCTGAAAAACGTCGGTTGGGACTATCAAAACTACCTGCAGATGAAAAAGACCAACCGCCTGGCGACGATCCGCCAAACGCAAGAACCCATGATCAAGGCGGCGCGGGTGTTGCGGGTGCTGCCGAAAAACAATTTCGATTGGGTGGCCGAAAAACTTTTCTTCCTCGGTGATATCTTCCAGATGCAGAGAAAGATCGACAAACAATTGCGTTTGTACACCGACCTGCGCAATTTTATCGACGATTACGGCAACGTCGTCAGCCGCTTGGATCGCCTGTCGATGTTGGCGCGCATCAGCGTCCGCGAGGCGAGGCTCGAATTCGAAAAGAAAAACTATCGCTCGGCCATCCGCTTGGATGCGTCCGCCTTTCTGTACCGGGTCGAGTACCTTTTCGGCGGGGCGCAGTTCGACGCGTTGAAGGAAATCATTCCGTACCGCGGCTCCGAATTGATCGTGGCGTCATTGCGCGAGCTGTCGCGTGAAGACGAGGCCGGAGAATTGTACAAGATCGTGCAACACGGCATCGTCGACGACGGAGCGCGCATCGAGCTGCGGCGGGTGCAGCGCGATCTGGACGATTTCTTCCAGGGCCGGCGCACGACCACGGACATCGAGCGGGAAACGGCGCGTCTGATGCTCAAGAAGGTGCTGGAAAAAGCCGAGAAAATCGAAGGTCAAAAGGACGATTCCGAAGACGGGGGCAAAACGGGACCCGATGACGGCGGAGTTATCCTTTTATAGTTCGTGAACAAAAAATAGTTACCAAGGAGGGATCATGGGCAAAATCGATATCGGCCAGGCGTTCGGCAAAGGTTGGGAGATGTTCTCCAAGAACATGTTGCCGTTGATTATCGGCACTTTGCTGACCGCGATTATCGGCGGCTTCAGTCTGGGTATTCTGATGCCGGCGATGGTCGGCGGCATGTATGTGATCATCCGCAAATCCTGGGCCGGTGAAACGGCGGAAATCGGCGACGTGTTCGGCGGCTTCAAGCAGTTCGGCTCGTTGCTGCTCGGCGGCATTTTGTACATCATTCTGGCCAGCGTGGGCGCCATCGCCTGCGGTATCGGCATGTTTGTCACGATGGGCATCGTCACCTTCATGTTCCCGTTGATCGCGGACAAGGGTATGGGCGCCGGCGAAGCGCTCAGCGCCAGCTTCGCCGCCTTCAAGGAAAACTGGCTGGGCATGATCGTCGTCGCCCTGCTGACCGGCATCGTCGGCGGCGCGGGCAATTCGGTGGCGATCGCCGGTTTGCTGACCATGCCGTTCGCCATGTGCGTCAATTTCGTCGCCTACAAGCAGGTGTTCGGCGACTGACCGCATGAGTCTGGTAACGTCGGAGATTAGGACGAAGGGGCCGGCGCCGACGCCGACCCCTTTTTATTGGATGTCATGAAGCGCATCGGCGACTACGAACTGGTGAAGATGCTCGGGCAGGGCGGCATGGCCGAGGTGTGGCTGGCGCGTCGGTCGGGGCCGCTGGGCACGCACAAGTTCGTCGTGATCAAACGCGTGCTCGCCCATCAAGCGGACAACCGCCGGTTTCGCGAAGCCTTCATCGACGAAGCGCGGCTTGCCGTGCGCCTCAATCATCCGCACATCGTCGCGGTGCAGGAAATCGTCGCCGACCGGCAACGGCCCGCCTTGGTGCTCGAACTGGTCGACGGCATCGACCTGGAGCGCCTGCAACTTGCGCTGGCCGCCGCCGGCCGCCGTTTTCCGCTCGGCGCCGCGGTGCGCATCGCAGCCGATCTGCTGCGCGCGCTCGACTACGCGCATCGACTGAGCGACGAGGCCGGCCAGCCGCTGCACATCATCCACCGCGACGTGAGCCCGCCCAACATTCTGCTGGGCCGGCACGGCGAGGTGAAGCTGGCCGACTTCGGCATCGCCAAAGCGCGCGGACGGTTGACCAAAACGGCCTTCGGACTGCTCAAGGGCAAAGCCGCCTATATGAGCCCCGAGCAGGCCGGCGGCAAGACGCTCGACCAACGCAGCGATCTGTTCAGCGTCGGCGTTGTGCTGTGGGAATGCCTCACCGGCCGCGCGCTGTTCGACGGCGGCGACGATCTGGCCACGCTGGACCGCGTGCGCGAAAGCGTCGCCCAACCGCCGCATCTGCTGCGCGAGGAAGCGGGCGCGGATCTGAGTGCGGTCGTCATGCGCTTGCTGGCGAAGGAGCCGCCGGCGCGCTATGCGCAGGCGCATGAGGCGCTCGCCGCGTTGGAAAGCACGCAGGCGTACCGGCAGGCTGCGGCGCGGACGGTGGCCGAGTTGGTCGTCGAGTTCGCCGGCCGGTCGCCGACGACCGAAATCCGCAAGACCGACGAGCTGGAAAGCGAGCCGGCCGCCGAGAGCCAAGACACGCCAGCGCTGCCGCGCCGACATCGTCGGCTCGTGGCGCTTGCCGCGGCCGCCGTCTTGCTGGCGGTCGCCTTGTTTGCCTGGCGGCTGTGGCCGCCGGCTTCCAGGCCGGCGCCTTCAACGACCGCCGAGTTGCGCGATGCGACATTGATCGTGCAGCCGGCCACGCAAGGCGCCGTCGCTTACTGGGACGATATTCCGCTGGGCGCGACGCCGCTCGTGCGTCATTATCCGTTGGATCGCCGCCGGCACGAAGTGCGGTTGCATCGACCGGGCTACGTTTCGCTGGTGTACAATTTTTCCTTTCACCAGCCGCGGCGCATCGACACAGCGCAACAATTGCTGCGACACAACGGAACGGTGTTTGTTTCGGCACAGTCGTCGACGTCATGGCGCATCGCCGGTACGACCGTCGCCGCCGGCGAGGAAGTCGCATTGCCTTCCGGCGGGTATCTGGCGCAAAACGAAAGGGGCGTGAAAAAGTGGATTCGCGTGGAAGCCAACGGCCGGGTCGAACTTTAATTCCTTGAATTAATAAGAGTTATTTCCGGCAAAATCCGAGTTGACAGGGACGGAAATGACCGTTAACCTTGCCTCGATTTTCGGGGGAACATCGTGATCCCGCTTCCGCGCAAAATTCTTTTTCCAAAAATGAAATAAGGAGCAATACCATGTACAGGTCGGTCGACGAGTTTATGAACAAGGTCATCGCCAAGAATCCCGCCGAACCTGAATTTCATCAAGCGGTCCACGAAGTCATTCACTCCATCTGGCCGGTCATCGAAACCAATCCGAAGTACCAGGCGGCGAACATTCTTGATCGCATCGTCGAACCGGAGCGCGTGGTGATGTTCCGCGTACCTTGGGTGGACGACTCCGGAAACGTTCACGTCAACAAAGGGTATCGCGTCGAGATGAACAGCGCGATCGGCCCGTACAAGGGCGGGCTGCGTTTCCACCCGAATGTAAACCTCAGCCGCATGAAGTTTCTGGCGTTCGAACAGACCTTCAAGAACAGTCTCACGACTCTGCCGATGGGCGGGGGCAAAGGAGGCGCCGACTTCGATCCGCGGGATAAGTCCGACAACGAGGTGATGCGTTTTTGCCAATCCTTCATGATGGAACTGTTTCGCCACATCGGTCCGAATACCGACGTACCCGCGGGCGACATCGGCGTCGGCGGGCGTGAGATCGGCTTTCTCTTCGGCATGTATAAAAAACTGCGCAACGAATTTACCGGCGTTCTGACCGGCAAAGGTCTTCGTTTCGGCGGTTCGCTGATGCGCCCGGAAGCCACCGGTTATGGCGTCGCCTATTTTGCACAGGAGATGCTCAAGACAAAGGGCGAAACCTTCGAAGGCAAGACCGTAACGATCTCGGGATACGGCAACGTCGGCTGTTTCCTGGTCGAAAAAATCAACAGCCTGGGCGGCAAGGTGATCACCATCGGGGATGAGTTCGGTTACGTGCTCGATTCCGCAGGCATCGCCGGCGAGAAACTGGAATTTCTGAAGGACCTCTGGATGATCCACCGTCGACCCGCCAAAGACTATGCGGATCGGTTCCATCTGCAATGGGTGCCGGAACGCCGGCCGTGGGAGGTCCCCTGCGATATCGCGATTCCCACCGCCACGGAAAATGAGCTGAATGGGGCCGACGCGGAAATGCTGCTGCGCAACGGCACCCGCTGCGTCGTGGAAGCGGCGAACATGCCGTGCACTCCGGAAGCCGTTCAACTATTCATCGACCGTAAAATACTTTACGCCCCCGGCAAGGCCGCCAACGCCGGCGGCGTCGCCACTTCCGGTTTGGAAATGAGCCAGAACAGCATGCGCCTGAACTGGACGCGCGAAGAGGTCGACGCTCGCCTGCACAGCATCATGAAGTCCATTCACGAGGCCTGCGTCAAGTACGGCAAGGATGGCGATTTCACCAACTACATCGACGGCGCGAACATCGCCGGCTTCACCAAAGTTGCCGACTCGATGATCGAGCAGGGCGTGGTCTGAACGATCCGCAAGCGATAATCGGCAGGGGACGTCCACAGGGGCGTCCCCTGCTTTTTTTTTCGATCGATGAGGTAAAGTAACGCGCATGAAACAGGAACTGCCGCTTAAATACCGCAAATACAATGCACTGATGCCGCACCGCGTGCGCGACGTTCTGCTGGTTTCCTCGCTGTATGACGCGTTCATCCTGCAGGAGGATGCGCACCTGTCCGAGCAGATTTTTCTCGAATACAAATCGCTTTCGCTCTCCAGCGCGCCGATGTTCACCCACGTCACCGGCGGTGAAGCGGCGATCGAGGCGATGAAGAAACGGCGCTTCGACCTGGTGCTGGTCATGCCGCGCATCGCCGACATGAAACTGTTGGACCTGGGCCGTAAAATCAAGCAACTGCGCCCGGGCCGCCCGGTCGTGGTGCTGACTTTCGAAACCAACGAACTGCAGCGGCTCGAGCCGCTGGTCGATTCGGAATACATCGACGCCGTGTTCATGTGGAACGGCAACTCGAAGATCCTGCTGGCGATCATCAAATACATCGAGGACCGCGAAAACGTCGACAACGACATTTCCGAAGCCGACGTGCGCGTGATCATCGTCGTCGAAGATTCGATCCAGTACTACTCGTCGTTCCTGTCGGTGCTGTATCCCGAGTTGATGGAGCAGTCGCAGTCGCTGTTTTCCGAAGGCATGAACCGCCTGCAGAAACTCATGCGCATGCGCACGCGTCCCAAGGTGCTGCACGTCTCCAGTTACGAAAAAGCGCTGGAACTGATCAACAAATACCGCGACAACCTGCTGGGCGTGATCAGCGACGTCGGCTTCTACCGCGAAGGACGCCACGATATGGACGCCGGCCTGGCGCTGGCGCGCAAGATCCGCTCGCTCAGCCCGGACATGCCGATTCTCATGCAGTCGTTCAACGAGGAGTACGCCGAGCGCGCACACGAACTGGGCGTGGAGTTCGTCAATAAAAAATCGCCTTCGCTGCTGCACGAGATCCGCCGTTTTCTGAAAGACCACCTGGGCTTCGGCGACTTTATTTTCCGCATGCCCGACGGTCGCGCGGTGGCGCGCGCCAAGGATATCCGCGAGTTCGAAAAGTGCATTGCGACGGTGCCCGACGAATCGCTGTTGTTCCACAGCCGGCTCAATCACATTTCCAACTGGCTGATGGCGCGCAGCGAGTTTGAAATCGCCGAGCGGCTCAAGCCCCAGCGGGTGACCGACTTCACCGACACCAGGGAGCTGCGCGAATACCTGGTCGACGTGATTCACCATACGCGTAAGGATACCGGCACGGGGATGATCGCCGATTTTTCCTCGCAGACCTTCGACCTGGAAAGCACGTTCCAGCGCATCGGTCAGGGCTCGCTGGGCGGCAAGGCGCGCGGGCTGGCTTTCTTGAACATGTTGCTGACCAACAATCCGTATTACGGCCAGATCGTCGGCATGCCGGTGCAGGTGCCGCAGACGTTCGCGGTCGCCACCGATTTCTTCGATCAGTTCATGGAGCTCAACGGACTGTACGGGTTCGCCCTGCGCACCGAAGACGACGACGAAATCGCCCGCCGGTTTTTTACCGCTCAATTGCCCGGCCAGTTGAAGGAGCACCTGCGCGAATTGGTAGAGCAAATTCAGGGTCCACTGGCGGTGCGCTCGAGCTCGATGCTCGAAGACGATATGTTCCATCCGTTTGCCGGCATTTACCGCACGATCATGATTCCCAACAACCAGGAATCGGCGGAGACGCGCCTGCAGGAGTTGGCCAACTCGATCAAACTGGTGTATGCCTCGACCTTCTTCCGCAACGCCAAGGCGTACTTGGAAAACACCAACCACCGGGTGGAAGAGGAGAAGATGGCCGTGGTCATCCAGCGGCTGATCGGCCAGCGGTTCAACGGCCGCTTCTACCCGCACTTTGCCGGCGTCGCGCATTCGTACAATTTTTATCCCCTGGGACCGCAAAAGGCGGAAGACGGCGTCGTGCAATTGGTGCTCGGCCTGGGGCGGATGGTCGTCGACGGCGGGCAGGGGTTGCGCTTCTGCCCCAAGTATCCACAGGTGGTGCCGCAATTCGCCAAGCCGGTGCTGGTCTGGAAAAATACCCAGCGGCAGTTTTACGCGCTGGATTCACAGTGCTGCGCGGTGTCGCCGGAAACCGCGGTGATGGGCAACCTGCGTCGTTATGAGGTGGTCGACGCCGAGGCCGACGGCTCCATCCAGTTGATCGGCAGCAAATACAACACGCAGGACGACATCATCACCGAGAGCCCCGACGTCGTCGGACCCTGGGTGGTGACGTTCAACAACATTCTCAAGCACCGCAGCATCCCGTTGGATGAAGTGCTCGTCGAGTTGCTGGATTTGACTTCCAGCGCGATGGGTGCGGCGGTCGAACTGGAAATCGCCGTGGACATGGGCGACGTCGGCAAGCGCACGGCGCGGGGACACAAACGCAAAGAGCCTACGCTTTATACGTTGCAGGTGCGGCCGTTCGCCACGCGCAATTCCATCGCCGAAATCGACCTCGAACACATTCCCGCCGACCGGGTCATTTGTCGGTCCCTCCAGGCGTTGGGCAACGGGCAGTACGGCGATCTGGCCACGGTCGTCTATGTGAAAAACGACGTGTTCGACCCGGCCAACACGCGCCGGATCGCCCGCGAGGTCGGCCAGTTCAACCAGCGGCTTGCCGACGACGGCCTCGACTACGTGCTGATCGGGCCGGGGCGCTGGGGTTCATCGGACTACTGGCTGGGTATTCCCGTGGAATGGGCGCAGATTTCCAACGCGAAGATCATCGTCGAGGCGTCGCCGCGAGGGTACAACGTCGATCCGTCGCAAGGTACGCACTTCTTCCATAACATCACCTCGCTGCATATCGGTTACTTTACGATTCCACCCGGCGCGCAGACCGACGAACTGCGGCAGGAAGCCTTCGTGGATTGGGCATGGCTCAACTCGCGGCCGGCGCTGGCCGAAACGGAATTTCTGCGCATGGTGCGCCTGTCGCGGCCGTTGACCGGTTTCATCGACGGACGCATCGGACAGGGTGTGTTGGTGCGCGAACCGGGAGCGTAACCGGTAAATCATCATTTTGGCCAAGGGGATTTACATTCGCCCCGGAAATCTGCGAATGTAACGCTCCATTTTTCCCGGGGGCGGTCGCTCCCGATACGAAAAAAGGCGGATTGTACAGTCAGTTACATTGACAATCCCGGACTCAAACTTATGTTTGAACATCACATTTTAAGGTAGAGGAGCACGGATATGGCAACGAAGTATGTTTATACCTTTGGTGATGGCAAGGCCGAGGGCGAAGCGAAGATGCGTGAGCTGCTCGGCGGCAAAGGCGCCAACCTGGCCGAAATGAGCCGCATCGGTGTACCGGTGCCCGCCGGCTTCACCATTACGACCGAGGTCTGCACCTATTACTACGATCACAAGCAGACCTACCCTCAGGGTTTGAAGCAAGAAGTGGAGCGCGCCCTTAAGTACGTGGAAAAAGTGATGGGCGCGAAATTCGGCGACGCCAAAAATCCGTTGCTGCTTTCCGTTCGCTCCGGCGCGCGCGACTCGATGCCCGGCATGATGGACACGGTGCTCAACCTGGGTCTCAACGACGTGACGGTGCAGGCGTTGGCTGCGGCCGGCGGCAACGACCGTTTCGCATGGGATTCCTACCGGCGTTTCGTGCAGATGTACGGCGACGTCGTGTTGGGCCTCAAGCCGACTTCCAAAACCGAGATCGATCCCTTCGAGAAGATCCTCGACGAGGTTAAAGAGAAGGCCGGCGTCGAACTCGACAACGAACTGGGCGTCGACGATCTGCAAAAACTCGTCAAGCTGTTCAAGGCCGAAATCAAAAAGAAGACCAAGAGCATCTTCCCCGAGGATCCCTGGGAGCAGTTGTGGGGCGCGATCGGCGCGGTGTTCGGTTCCTGGAACAACCAGCGCGCGATCATCTATCGCCGCTTGAACAAGATCCCCGATGAGTGGGGCACGGCCGTCAACGTCCAGGCGATGGTCTTCGGCAACATGGGCGACGACTGCGCCACCGGCGTAGCCTTCACCCGCGACCCCGCGACCGGCGACAACGTGTTCTACGGCGAGTATCTGCGCAACGCGCAGGGCGAGGATGTCGTGGCCGGCATCCGCACGCCCAAGCCGATCGCCGAACTGAAAAAGGAAATGCCCAAGCTGTACAAAGAGCTCAACGACATCCGCCTGCGGTTGGAAAAGCACTACCGCAACATGCAGGACGTCGAGTTCACCATTCAGCGCAACAAGCTGTGGATGCTCCAAACGCGCAACGGCAAGCGCACCGGCTTTGCCGCCTGTACGATCGCCGTGGACATGGTCAAAGAAAAGCTGATCGACGAAAAAGAGGCGATCAAGCGCGTGGATCCCAACGCTCTGAACCAGTTGCTCGCCCCGATTTTCGATACGAAGAAAAAAGCGGCGGCGGTTAAAGGCGGCTCGTTGCTGGCCAAGGGCTTGCCGGCCGGGCCGGGCGCGGCGACCGGGCGCATCGTCTTCCACGCCGACGACGCGGAAGAGATGGCCAAAAAAGGCGACCCGGTGATTTTGGTGCGCATCGAAACCAGCCCCGAGGACATCAAGGGCATGAAGGCCGCGCAGGGCATTTTGACCGCCAAGGGCGGCATGACCAGCCACGCGGCGTTGGTGGCCCGGCAGATGGGCCGCGTGTGCGTCGCCGGTTGCGGCGCGCTGGATATCGACTACAAAAAGGGCACGATGAAAGTCGGCGGCAAGACGTTCAAGGAAGGGGACTTCATCAGCCTCGACGGCAGCGCGGGCGAAGTGCTCGCCGGCAAGATCGACGTGTCGCCGTCGGAAGTGAAAGTCGCGCTGTTCGGCAAGGGCGCGGCGGCGGCCAAAGCCAAGCGCAGCCGCACCTACCAGGCGTTCGCCAAGCTGATGGCCTGGGCCGACAAGTACCGTA
>DAINPV010000077.1:0-13637 GCA_036743315.1 bacterium
GTCGAACCGGAAGTCGCCTTCCTGGACATCTACGGCGATATGGACCTAATGGAAGAGTTCGTCGAGTACGTCGTGGGGCAGGCGCTGCTGCATCGGCGCAAGGAACTGGAAACGCTCGAACGCGACCTAAGCAAGCTCGAGTCGGTCAAACGGCCGTTCCCGCGCATGCATTACGACGAAGCGGTCGAGGTGCTCAACAAGGCTGGTCACGCCTTCAAATGGGGTGATGATTTCGGCGGCGACGAAGAGACGGTCATTTCCTCACAGTTCGATCGACCGGTGATGGTCCATCACTACCCGTCGGAGATCAAAGCCTTCTACATGAAGAAAGACGCGGCGCGGCCCGAAACCAGTTGCAGCGTCGACATGCTCGCGCCCGAGGGGTACGGCGAGATCATCGGCGGCGGCCAGCGCGAGGACGACATGGAAAAACTTGTCGCCGAAATCAAGCGTCATCAACTGCCGATGGAATTTTTCGAGTGGTACCTCGATGTGCGCCGTTACGGCTCGGTGCCGCACGCCGGCTTCGGCCTGGGCGTGGAGCGCACGGTCGGCTGGGTCTGCGGCGTCAAGCATGTGCGCGAAACCATTCCGTTCCCGCGTTTGATGGGACGGCTGACGCCTTAGCGATAATGTTCGACCGGGCCGGAGCGGGTTCGACGCTTTGGCCGCCCTCATCCCGCATCGACAACGAAAGCACGCGAGGCAAATTATGGCGAACGAACGGTACGATGTCGCGATTATCGGAGCCGGTCCGGCGGGAGCGCTCTGTGCGATCCAATGCGCCAAAGCCGGTTTGCGCAGCTCGTTGATCGAGGCCGAAGCGAAAACGAAATTCGGCCATCCCTGCGTTTTGGAAATCGAACGCGGCGTGTTCGCCCGCTGCGACGTGCCTGCGCCATCGGCCGACGAAATCGTCTTTGCGGAAAAGGGCTATCGCATGTTCGGCCCGACCGGCGAGTACGCGTTTTCGGTCGGCGGCGACCTGGTTTACGCCTTGAACCTGCAAACGCTGGTGCGTCGCCTGGTCGGTTACGCCGAAGAAGCGGGCGTCGACGTTTCTTACGGTCTTCGCGCCGTTCGGCCGATTGTCGAGGGCGCCGTCGTCAAAGGCGTGGTGTTGCAACCACGGCGCGGCAAAGAGCGCGAGTTGTTGGCGCGGATGGTTGTCGACGCCACCGGCCACGGCGCGGCGATCACCCGTCTGTTGCCGGCGGAGTGCAACATCGATTTCACCGACCGCGCCTCCGATTGGGTCGTCGCCGAAGCGCGGATGGTCGCGGTTGATCGCGACGCGGCGCAACGGGCGATCGCGGCCGGCCGTATCGAACCGGACATCATGTATCACCAGATCGCCGCGCACGGCGTGTACAGCACGATCAGTCACATGCTGGACCTGAAGAACGCGCAGATGTTCGCGCTGGTCGGTATTAAAGCCGATTACGAGCGTCCCGAACCGGGGCGCGTGCTGGACGAACTGCTGGAAAAACTCGACTTTGCGCGCGAGACGATCATCAAGGACGCCGGGCGGATCCGCATCCGCCGCGCCAGTCTCAAACTGGTCTGCGACGGCTTCGCGACGATTGGCGAGGCGGCCGGCATGGTCATTCCACTGCACGCCAGCGGCGTCGCCTCGGGCATGATCGCCGGTTACGCGCTGGGTAGACACCTGGGAAAAATCCTGCGCGGCAAACGCGAAGCGACGACCGCCCGGCTCTGGCCGTGGTGCGCCGCCTATCAACGAGGGCGCGGTTCGGTGTTGGCTTCTTACGACGTCAACCGGCGTTTGATGGAAGCGATGGACGTGCACCGCGAAGCGCTCCCGTTGATCAACAGCGGCCTGATGCAGGGTGAGGACTTTAAAACCGCGCTCGCGGCCAAACCGCTGCACATCAGCGCGACCACGGTTCCGCGCCGTATCGTCGGCATCGCGAAAAACCCGCTGGTGGCGGCCAAATTCTTTTTCTTCATGCCGCAGGTTTTCGCCGCCATGGCGCACTGGAAATTGGCGCCGCCGGTCTGGAATCGGACCGCGTTCAACGTGTGGAAAACGGTGGCCGAGCGTCTCTTGCCATAATCGTCCGTCGATGAAAAAATTGGCACATGCAGTTTCCACTCAATCCCGCTGAATATCCGCTCGCGGAATTGCGCAAAGCGCGCCGCCGGCATCTAGTCCGTCAATCGGTCTTGTTACAGCAACCGCTGACCGGCCCGATGGAAGTCGGCGTCATTCCCACCTACCGCTGCAACTTCGGTTGTGTGTTTTGTTCGCTGCCCAACGAAGGCCGTGCCGGCGTGCGTGACATGCCGACCGTGTTGTGGACTAAGATCATCGACGAACTGGCCGAAGCGGAATGCGAGCAGGTGAGCTTCACCGGCGGCGGCGAACCGCTGCTGCACGCGGATTTGGCTGCGATGGTCGAATTGACGCGGGCCAGGGATATGGCCTGTTCGGTGTGCACCAACGGCTCGCTGCTCACGCCGGAGTTGGCGACGCGCTGGGCTGAACTGGGCGTACATCTTTCCGTCAGCTTCAACGCGGCTACCGAGGAAGGCTATTACGCCATCCATCGCGGCGCAAAGGACGGCGACTTTCAGCGCATCCTCAACACGTTGCGCTATTACGTGCAAAAGGCGGAAAAAGGGAACGTCGCCGCTTCGTTCGTGTCGATGAATTTTGTGGTCAACAGCGTCAACTACAAGGAAGTTGAGGCGATGGTCGGCTTGGCCGGTCTGGTCGGCGCGACGCAGGTGCAGTTCCGCCGCATTCAACCGCGCGACAAACACCGCCATCTGCTGCTTGACGAAGCCCAACTGGAAGAAGTGCGCACGGCCATTCGCCGCCTCGAACACGACGTCGCTACTGAAAGCAATTTTACATTGCAGGTGGCGCAGTCGCTTCGCGCCGAATGCGCGGGGCAAATGACCGACGGCCTATTGCAGGCGGGTGTGACGCCCGAAGCGTTTCTCGACGACCGTACCTGGGTGCCGTGCATCGAGGGATACATCGCCAGCTACATCGACGCCGACGGCACGGTGTTTCCCTGTTGTCTGCGCTCGACCTCGATCACCGGGCATTACATGGGCAACCTGAGCGAACAATCCTTTGCGGAGATCTGGCGCGGCGACGCCTATGCCAATTTCCGGCGCGAGGCGGCCAACCTCGATCCCGCGTCTTTCCGCTCGGGCGAGGACTCCTGCGCTTATTGTCCGAAGGCGAAGCACTTTCTTTATCTGGTCGATGAATTCACACCCGGCAATTATCTGGATCTCACTCGGCGTCGCGCCGAGGCGTTGAGCGAGGAAAACAAGGCGTTGCGCGAGCGCATCGAGCGTTTCGCACCGCTGCCCGATCTGGCGCTGCGCGCCGGTTTCGCCGATCATCATCTGCCGGAAGTTTTGCCGCCGGGCAAGGTGTACAAGTTGAGCGTTATCGTGCGCAACGCCGGTCGGTTCGTCTGGCCGGGGTACGATGTGGCGGGTGATCATGGCGTTGGCTTGGGGTATCATTTGCTCGACAAACGCGGGCGCATGTTGCGGTTCGACAACAATCCTCGCGCCTATTTGCCGCACGATTTGTCGCCTGACGAAACCGTCGAATTGGAATTGATGATCAAGGCGCCGGATGAGGAAGGGCGCTATTTCGTCGAGCTGGATATGGTGCAGGAACGCATCGGGTGGTTCGCGGATGCCGGCGGACAACCCTTGCGCCTGCCGCTGCGGGTGGAAGCATGAGGCAAAGCCAGACCGCAAAAAAGGCCGAAATCGACTATCGCCGCGACTACTTCTGGTCGGCCGGGGAAAACGCGGAATACTTACGCGGGATCCTCAACGAGCGTCGCTCGTTTTTGACCACCGCGGCGATGAACGGCGCGTTGCGTTCGCCCGTGTTGGAGATCGGCGCCGAATACGCCTTCAACGGCATGATCCTGCAAAACGAACTGGGCATGGAGGTGGCCAACGTCGATCTGTCGCCCGACGCCCTGCGCGCCGCAACCATCGTGTCGCGCATTCTGGGCTATGATGCGCCGGTTCATCGCGTGGCGGCCGACGCCGAACGGTTGCCTTACGCCAACGGCAGCTTTAACTCAGTGCTGCTGTGGGGAACGTTGCATCACTTCGCCGATCCGTCCTGCTTGCTTGAGGAAATCTGGCGCGTGCTCGCGCCCGACGGACATATCGTTATCGCCGAGGAGCCCATTCGCCGCCGTCTGCAGTGGGCGAGGGGGCGCACCACGCGCGCCGATCGGCTGACCGGCTGGCGGCGCTTGCTGGCCAAGACGCATCTCTTGCCCTTTTTCGCCCGCATCGGCGGCGCGGAGGAAGAAGCGGCGGGTGTGACCGAGCGCGATTTCTATCGGCATACGTGGGAGGCGATGTTCGCGGATTACCTCGACGCGAAATGGTTTTATCAACCGCAGCTGACCGGCGGCTTGTCCAGCGCCGGACCGGTGGGACGCATGCTGTGGCGGTGGCTCGTCGAGCCGGATCGTCGTCTGGCCAGTCTCACCGAATGGTTCGGCGGCGCGGTTAACGGCTGGGCGAAAAAGCCGGCGGCGGTCCGCAGCCTGGGCCGGGCGCGTTATCTGTTGCGTAAACATCCGCAGCACGACCATATCCGCATTCAAGGCTACAACGGCGCGCTGATCTGCCAGGGCGAAACGATGGTTCTGGAATACGAAGTCGGACCAATGCCCGCATCGGCCTTGGGACGCGCCAGCGTGACGATCGAACTGCCGCGCGAACCACGCCGGGTCGATTTTTTCAGCGACGACCATACGCTCGGTCTGGTCTCTTACACGCTGACCGAAGAGTTCCGTCAGCCGGTTGCCGTACGTCTGGCGTGCCCGGATTGCGTGGTCTTTACCGAAAAATGCATTTTCGGCGCCTGTCGCACCGAATGCGTGCGGGCGTGCCCGCGTGAGGCTCTCGCTCCGACCAATCCACGTTTGCCGGTGAAAGTCAGTTGCGATGGATGCGGCTTGTGTTTGCACGCTTGTCCTTACGGCGGGCTGGATCGGCCGCTGGTCGTGAACGAGCGTTGCCCGGAATGCCGCCGGCGTTACAGGCCGGATCAGGATGTGATAGAATCGCGCCCGAAAGAGTTGGTCGGACCATCCGGCACGTCGCGCTGGGAAACAATGTTGCGCTAAGGGGGAGGATCATCGATGTCCGAGAAACCGGAAAACCAAATCGTTGAGCCCGAAAACGAAAGCCCGGAAATCAAATTGCCGGACAAGCGGCCGAGCATCTTCAAGGAATTTTTCATCTTTTTAAAAGAAGAAAAGGTCTGGTGGATTTCCCCGATCGTGCTCGTTTTACTGTTGTTGAGTCTGTTCATCGTTCTGACCGAAGGCAGCGCGGTGTTGCCGTTTATCTACGCCGTGTTCTGATCAAGATTACCGCGATTGTCGCCGGGGAGGAGCACGGCTCTTCCCCGTTTAATTTATCGATCCGCAACAAAGGACAATTACGCGAGTTGATGCGTGCCTGACCTGAAACCCAGCCTGGAATTTACCGGCGAGCGCTTGGTGCCCGACGATCCGGCGCATCGCGACCTGTATTGGGAGCACATCGCCCGCTACCAGCTGGCCGCGCCGTGGGCGGCCGGCAAACGGGTTCTCGATTTGGGTTGCGGTTGCGGCTATGGCGCTCACGCTCTGGCGCAGGCCGGCGCGCAAACGGTGGTGGGCATCGATATCGCGCCCGTGGCGATCGCCTATGCGACGACACATTACGCGCATGAAAATCTATCCTTCCAAACCGGCGATGTCCGTGACACCCGTCTGCCGGATGCTTCCTTCGATTTGATCGTCTGCTTCGAGCTGATCGAGCATGTGCGTGAGCAAAAGGCCGTAATCGCCGAAGTGCAACGTTTGTTGGCGCCGGGCGGATTGTTTGTTTGCTCCACGCCCGATGCCCAACGGCATGGCGCGATGGAAAATCCTTTTCATGCGCACGAACTGAAACGCGAAGAATTTCGGTCGTTGCTCGTCGCGTATTTTCCGGCCGTTCGCCTGCTCGGACAGCGGCGCATGTCGGGTCTGGCTTTCGATCAACTCGACGGCTCGGGCGACGGTTCGGCCGTATCGCACGAACTGGCCGCCGGCGAGCCGATCCATTATTACCTGGCCCTTTGCGGCGAAACGCTGCCCGATGTGGCGCGCATTGTGGAGATTCCGTATTTCCGGAACATCGACGAACTGCGCGACCGGTTGTGCTGCCGCGATGACGATGTTACCGCGCGCGATAAGCGCATCGTCGCCCTGCAGCGCGAGGTCGACGAGAAAAACGCTTGGCTGCAAACGCTGGAAACTCAGCGCGAGGAACTGGAACATCGGGTGCAGGATCGCGACGTGCGTCTGGAACTAGCCGCTCGCGAGCGCGACGAACTGCGCGCCGGCTGGGGTTTTCGCCTGGAACGACGGTTGACGCCCGTGATCGAACGGTTGCGTTGCTGGGGCAAATCGCTTGTCCGCAACGGTTTTTTTTTAGGCGAAATTCTCCTTAGCCTGCCGGTGCTGATTCTGCATGGCCTATCGTTCGTCCCGCGATCGATACAGGCCGCGCACACCTGGCGCATCGCGCGTCGGTTGCCGGAAGTGCTGTTATCGGTTGAGCCGTCGCCGATGGAATCGATCGAGGTTGAGCCGCAGGCGGGCGATCCGCCGGGTGTTACGGTGGTGATTCCTTCCTACAACGGGCTGGAACTGCTGCGCGAACATCTGCCGTCGGTGCTTGCCGAACAAGCGCGGTGTCCGTTTCCGGTCGAGGTCATCGTGGTCGAGGACGGCGGTAGCGATGAAACCTGCGCCTGGTTGGCCCGCGAACATCCGCAAGTGAAAGTCATCACCCGTGCAACCAACGGCGGTTTTGCCGTCGCCGCGAACGATGGCGTGGTTGCCGCCCAACATCCCATTGTGTATCTGCTGAACAACGACATGCAACTGCTGCCCGACGCTCTGGAGCAGGCCGCGCGCACGCTATGGCAAACGGGCGCCTTTGCCGTCACCGGCGCAATCACCATGGCCGATCCGCGCAAAAGCGGCATCGAAACGGGCCTGGCGACGGCCGACTGGCATGACGGCTTCCTACACCTGCGCCATGGCGACGACCTGGGCGATCAGCCGCGCTCGACGCTCTACGCGGGCGGCGGTTCGACCGCCTACGACCGCGACGCTTTTTTACGCTTGGGCGGATTTGCCGCGCTGTATGCGCCGTTTTATGCCGAGGACCTCGACCTGTCCTATCGTGCCTGGAAGGCCGGCCGGTCGGTATTGATTGAACCGCGTAGTCGCGTGATTCACCGTCACCGCGCGACCATCGGCCGCGTGGCCGACGAACGAAAAATCGAAACCATCCTGCAGCGCAATCTATTGCTGTTCACCTGGGCCAATCTTACTGATGCGGAATTGTTGCGCGAACATGCTCGCGCCATTACCCGCGCGGTGTTGCGGGGGCGCGTGTCGATCGAGGCGTTGCATGCCGCGTGGGCGAAACGCGAAGAAATGTTGTTGGTGCGCCGGCGACCGGCCGGCAGCACGCTGACGGATCGGGAGGTCCTCACCGGTGCCGGTTCGCGCGTGTGGGATCGGCTGCGCGTTGACGGACCGCGCGTTTCTTCGATTTCCAACAGAAAGCTCAGGGTGCTGGCGATCGCACCGTATTGTCCGTACCCGCCGACGCACGGCGGGGCGGTGCGCATGTGGGAGTTGTTGACGCGTATGGCGGCGCGCCACGAGGTACATCTGGCGGCGATGGTCGAGCGTGAGGCGGAGTTGGCGTATGCCGAGGTGTTGCGCAAGCACTTCCCGCGTGTGCATCTGCACCTGCGTGGACCAGCCGACGCGGCGCCGCATTGGTGGCCGGCCAGCGTGGCCGAATTTCGATTGCAGGCCTTCGAGCGGGCGATCGATCGTCTGTGCGGGGAGGAGGATTACGATCTGGTGCAGGCGGAATATCCGATTCTTGCGCACGCGCTGCCCTACGGCGGGCGGGCGAAAACCGTGCTGACCGAGATCGATGTTTATCACGTGGCTTATCGGCGTACGGCGCAAACAGCCGGCGGATGGGGGCAAAAGATTTTATCCACCTACGAGTGGCTGCGCATGTTCCGGTATGAGGTCGAGTACGCCGATCGCGCCGATTTACTGTTGGCGATGAGCGAGGTCGACGCCGACGTCTGCCGTCGCCTGACGCAAACGCCGGTGGTGATCGTGCCCAACGGCGCCGATCCGGCGCGTATCGCATTTCAGCCGCGCCCGCCCAAGGCGCACGAGGTTTTGTTCGTCGGTCACTTCCGGCACACGCCAAACGTCGACGGCATTGTCTGGTTCGCGCGTGAAGTCTGGCCGCGCATCCGCGAAGCGCATTGGCCGGCGCGTCTACTGATCGCCGGCGCGGCTCCGCCGCCGCAGGTGCAGGCGTTGGCGCACGATCCGACCGTCCAGGTGCTCGGTTTCGTCGACGATCTGATGCCGCTGTATTGTCGCGCGGCTTGTTTCGTCACGCCGATCCGGCGCGGGTCGGGCACGCGGTTGAAGATCCTTGAGGCCATGACCGTCGGCACGCCCGTGCTCTCCACGGTCGTTGGGGCGGAGGGATTGATGGCGCGGCACGATGATCATCTGCTTCTGGCTGACGATCCGTCGGTATTGGCCGCCCAGTGCCTACGCTTACTGACCGATCGCGCGTTGGGTGAGCGGCTGGCCCAGGCCGCGAGGCAATTGGTCGAGCGGGACTACAATTGGGACGCGATCGCCGACCGGCTCGAAGCGGCGTGGCGGGAGGTGCTGCGATGATGTTCCTCTGGCGCCGTCCTGCCGCGGAACGCATGCGCACCGTGCTGGTCGTGCAGACCTGCAACGCCGATCTGCTCGGTCATGTCGTGGCCGAGGCGCGTCGACAATTTTCGCAGGCGAAGCTGACCGTCCTGGTGCAAAAGGGCATGGAGCCGTACCTACCGGAACTGGCCGCCGACGAACAGTTGAGCAATCCCGCCACCGGGCAAGCGGCGTTGGTGAAGCAACTGCGCGCGCGCCGGTTCGACGCGGTGTGCATCGTCGAGGCCGGCGAGCGCGGCTACCGGAAACTCAAGCTGTTGCCGTTTCTGCTACGGCCGCAAGGCGCTTGGTTGTACGATCGCCTTGCGCGGCCCTGGCCGTTGAGCGTGAATCAGGCATTTCGCCTGTGGCTACGCCGTTTTGGATCGGAACATTCGCCGTTGACCGTTCGGCGGCTCACCGCGCCGCTGACCGCTTGGCGGTTGTGGAGATATTACCGTCGAAGAATATCAAAAGAACTATAACTGACACCGAGGCGATTCCCCCTTGTCGGCAAAGGTGGTCCCTGTTAGAACTAGTCCACGATCTGCGTTCCATTGGGATAAGAAAGGAAAGGGCATGGCCCCCGAGGTTCCCGTTCCGACGCTCAATCAACAGCTTGGTTTTGCCGAGGACGCAAAACTTCTGCTGATCAATGCCGACGACGCTGGAATGTGCCATGCCGCCAACCTGGGCACCATCCGCGCGCTGGAAGCGGGCATGGTGAAAAGCACGACGGTCATGGCGCCGTGCCCCTGGGCGCCCGAAATCGCCGCTTTCCTACGTGCTAATCCGCAGTTTCATTGTGGGATTCACCTGACGGTAACCAGCGAGTGGGACCATTATCGATGGGGGCCGGTGGCCGGACGCGAGCGTGTGCCGAGCCTGCTGGACGTCGAAGGCTACTTTAATCGCTCGGAGGCGGACTTTTTTGCGCAGGCAAAACATGCCGAAGTGGAGATCGAATTTCGCGCCCAGATCGAGCGTGTGCTGGCTTGGGGGCTTAAACCCACGCACCTGGACAGTCATATGGGTGCATATCACTGGGACGAGGATATCTTCCAAATCGCCAAAAGCCTGGCCCGTGAATTCGGTCTGACCATGCGCATCGGCTACAATCCGCGACGCTTGATCATGCGCCAAGAAGGCTGGGCGGTGGTCGATCGTCTCTGGTTCGACACCTACGACGTGCCGGTCGAACAACGAAAAAGTTATTACGAAGGATTCCTCGCACAGTGCGAACCGGGCGTGACCGAACTGGTCATCCATTGCGGGATCGCCTCCGATGAACTGACGGCCATTTGCGGAGCGACTGCCGCGCATCGTGCGTTCGATATGGAGTTTTTCTCCAGCCCGGAAACCAAACAACTGTTGGCCGACCTGAACATCACCTGCATCGATTACCGGATGCTCCAGGAACTGACCAACCGACAATTGACGCAAGATGGTTGACCGCCGCGGTGGCGCGGTCGGTTGCGACGGATAATTCGGCAAAGGGGGTTGCGATGCGAAAATCCATGATCTTCGTTTCCTTGGTCGTGTTGTTGACCATCGGCGTTTTCGCCGGCGTCAATTTCGCCCAGGATCCGCTGGCGGCGATCGATGCGGCGTACGCCAAACGCAATGGCTCGGGACAGAATGCACGCGCTTCGCTGGCTCTGGCCGAGCAAGCCTTCGCCAATGGCGGCGGTTTCGAAGCGGCCTGGCGCGCGGCGCGGGCCTGCTTTTGGATTTGCGACCGCTCCGAGAACGCCAAAGTGGATGTCGAGTTCGGTAAACGCGGCTGGGATTGGGGCAAGAAAGCGGCCGAACTGGCGCCCAATCGCGTGGAAGGCCATTACTACGGCTGCATTTCCAGCGGCGAATACGGCAAAGGCATCGGCATCGCCAAGGCGCTTTTCAAGGGTCTGGGCGGCGAATACGAAGCCCAGTGCAACAAGGCGATCGCCATCAATTCCGGCTTCGATCGCGGCGGTCCGTTGCGGGCGATGGGCCGCTATTATCAGGTGCTGCCCAAACTGGCGCGCAAGCTCGACAAGGCCCTGGACTATTTTCTCAAATCGGAGAAAATCGCGCCGTGCATGACCCGGACGCGTTTTTACATGGTGGAGTTGTACAAGGAAACGGGCGAATTGGACAAAGCCAGAGCGATCGGCCAGAAGGCATTGGCGGAGGCCGGTTGCGCCGAACATGCCTGGGAATGCTCCTATTACAAGGAGCAGGTGAAAAAGCTCCTGGCCGAACTGCCGGCGCAGTGATCGACTTCCGGCGACCGCGATCGGGGTTTGGTCAGGCGTGGCATCCATGATCATCAAATTCGGTAACAACACTACAGGACGGATCTAGCGATGAAGGCGATAGTCAAAGCGAAACCGGAAATCGGCGGGCTCGAATTTCGCGAACTGCCCGTTCCTCAACCGGGACCTCACGATGTTCTGATTAAAGTCAAATGCGCCGCGATTTGCGGCACCGATCTGCATATCTACAAATGGGACCCGTGGTCCCAGGGACGCTTGCAGCTCCCGCGGATCATCGGCCACGAATTCGCCGGCGAAATCGTGGAAATCGGCCACGCCGTCGAACATTTCAAGGTCGGCGATTACGTCAGCGGCGAAGGGCACCTGGTATGCGGTTTCTGCCAGATGTGTCGCACACACCAGAGCCACATCTGCGAAAACTGGGTGGGGCTCGGCTACGATGTCGACGGCGCCTTCGCCGAGTACATCGTGCTGCCCGAGGCGAACGTCTGGGTCAACGATCCGAACATGAAACCGGAAATCGCCGCCTGCCAGGATCCGTTGGGCAACGCGGTGCATGCGGTGTTCGCGGCCGATTGCGTGGGTAAGAAAGTCGTCGTGTTCGGTTGTGGCCCCGTCGGCATTTTGGCCGTCGCGGTACTTAAAGCGATCGGCGCGGCGCAAATCATCGCCATCGAATGGGACAACGAATACCGACGCAAGCTGGCGCTCAGGGCCGGCGCGACGCACACCTTGATGTCCAAGAACATCGATGATGTGCCGCAGGCGATCCGCGACATCACCGGCCACAAGGGCGCCGATGTGACGATCGAGCTGGCTGGCACCAGGCGGTCGATTCAGGACGCGGTGCGCGGCGTGCGGCCCGGCGGCGACGCCATTCTGCTGGGTATTCCCGGCGAACCGGTGGAGTTCAACATCGCCGAGGAGATCGTGTTCAAGGCGATCCACATTCACGGCATCACCGGCCGGCGCATTTACGACACCTGGTATCGCATCGCCGGCTTATTGCAGTCGGGCGCGCTCGACATCCAATCGCTGATTACCCATCGGTTCCCCTTCGCCGAATACGAAAGGGGTTTCGACCTGATGATGCAGGGCAAATGCGGCAAAGTCGTGTTGGATTTTTAACGAGTCTGCCGGGCGGAAAAGGAGTTGCGACATGTACGGAAAGATCAAACAGGACCTGCAAAAGACGCTGGAACAAATTAAAAACGACGGATTGTTCAAAGTCGAATGGCCGCTGCTCGGACAGCAGGCGGCGCAGATCGAAGTCAAGCAGGGCAAGGTGCTCAACTTCTGCGCCAACAATTACCTGGGATTGTCCAACCATGCGGAGTTGATCAACGCGGCGAAAGCGACTCTCGATAAGTACGGCTTCGGCATGAGCAGCGTGCGTTTCATTTGCGGCACGCAGGATCTGCACACCGAGTTGGAGCGTCGATTGGCCGGTTGGCTGGGATTCGATGACGCGATTTTGTACAGCTCATGCTTCGACGCCAACGGCGGTCTGTTCGAAACGCTGCTGTCCGAAGAGGATGCGATCATCTCCGACGCGCTCAACCACGCGTCAATCATCGACGGCGTGCGCTTGTGCAAAGCCGAGCGTCATCGCTACGCCAACAGCGACATGGCCGAGCTCGAAGCGATTCTGCAAAAGACGCGGGACAAACGCTACCGTTTGATTGCCACTGACGGCGTTTTCTCGATGGACGGTTACATCGCCAAGCTCGATGAAATTTGCGATCTCGCCGAAAAGTACAACGCGCTGGTGATGGTCGACGACAGCCACGCCACCGGCTTCTTCGGCAAGACGGGCAAGGGCTCGCTCGAGTACCGCAACGTGCTGGGCCGGGTGGACATCCTGACTTCGACGCTGGGCAAGGCGTTGGGCGGCGCGTCCGGCGGCTTTACCGCTTCGCGGCAGGAAGTGATCGACTTGCTGCGTCAGCGCAGTCGTCCGTACCTGTTCTCCAACTCGCTGTGCCCGGCCATCGCCGGCGCCACGCTCCGGGTGTTGGACATGCTGGAGAAGGACACCTCGCTGCGCGACAAGCTGGAGCGCAACACGAAGTACTTCCGCGCCAAAATGAGCGAAGCGGGCTTCGACATTCTGGTCAGCGAACACCCAATCGTCGCGATCATGTTCTACGACGCCAAGCTGTCGCAGGACTTCGCCGACAAAATGCTTGGCGAAGGCATTTACGTGAAGGGCTTCTTCTACCCGGTGGTGCCTAAAGGCAAAGCGCGCATCCGCGTGCAGATCAGCGCCGGACACGACCAGGAGCACCTGGACCGCGCCATCGCCGCGTTCATCAAGGTGGGCAAGGAGTTGGGCGCGATCAAGTAATAATTATCAATGTCGCAAAGCGGAAGGGCGGTCGTCGCGATCGCCCTTTCTTTTGCGCGGCGTTCTTGTTTACCGGCGCGTTAGACGTTATGGTAAGCCATTCATGAGTTCGGCGAGGCGATCATGCTGATGACCTTTGAGGGCCCGGAAGGCAGTGGCAAATCCACGCAGATCGGCCGCCTTGCGGATCATCTCCAGAAGCTCAAGCGC
>DAINPV010000078.1:0-13563 GCA_036743315.1 bacterium
TCGCCGGCGACGCGTTGCGCCTGGTCATTGTCGACAAACTGCCTTTCGCCAGCCCCGGCGATCCCCTCGTCGAGGCGCGCATCGAGCATTTGCACGACGAAGGAAAAAATCCTTTTATGGAATACCAATTGCCAGCGGCGATAATTATGTTAAAACAAGGCTTGGGGAGGCTGATACGCACCGCCGACGATCGCGGCGTGCTGGCCTTGATGGATACGCGCATTCGCACCAGACGTTACGGATCAAAGATCATGGCCAGTTTGCCTCCGTTTCCGAAGACCAGCAAGCTATCGGACGTCGTCGGTTACTTACAAACGTTATCCAAGGAATGATCATGGCGTTACATCCTACCGATGAGGAAATCCGCAAAATAAGGCTGCAATTGACCCAATTGGTCAAGGCGCTCGAGCAAATGCCGCAAAAATCGCCGGTGGCCGGGCACCCGACCGGACTGTGCGTCGATTCGTACCTCACCGAGGAAGATCTGGTCTTTCAGATCGATCTGCCCGGGGTGGATCAGCAGGATTTGAAGGTGTCGGTCAACCGCAACAGCATGACCATCGAGGGCAACCGGCCGCGACCGATCGTGGACGACAACCAAACCTTCATCATGGCCGAGCGGCCGTTCGGCGCATTCAAGCGCGAATTGGATCTGCCGGCGACCGTGGACACCAGCCAGGTGGAAGCGACGCTGAAGAACGGCTTGTTGACGGTGCGCATTCCCCGCCGGCCCGAACGGCGGGGCCAGATGCGCGAAGTGGCCATTCGACACCTAGACTGACGAGGGGATAACCGTGGAATATACCCATGGCGATCAAATACAGGTTCCCGAGATTCTGCCGATTCTGCCGCTGCGCGACGTGGTGGTTTTTCCGTACCTGATTATTCCGCTGATGGTGGGTCGGCAACGTTCCATCGACGCCATTCAGCGCGCGATGGCCGGCGATCGTCTGCTGCTCCTGGTTACGCAGAAGGACCAGGAGGTCGAGGATCCCGACGATACGCACCTGTACAGCGTCGGCACCGTGTGCTCGATCATGCGCATGGTCCGTCAACCCGACAACCGCTTGCGCATTCTGGTGCAGGGCCTGAGCCGGGCGCTGATCAGCGAGATCGTCGACCGCGATCCCGTACTCACCGCCCGTTTGACGAAAATCGAAGAAACCGCGGATGAAGTGCCCGACATCACGCAGGAAGCGCTGATGCGCACCGTGCGCGAGCAGGTTGCGAAAATCGCCGAGTTGGGTAAAAGCATCAATCCGGACTTCGTCGGCGCCACCGAAACGGTGATGGAGCCCGGGCGCCTGGCCGACCTGGTCGCCAGCAACATCGAAATGAAAACGCAGGACATGCAGATCGTGCTGGAGACGATCGAACCCACCGATCGTTTGCAGTTCGTGGTCAACAGCATGACCAAGGAAACCGAGCTGCTGCAGGTCAAGGCGCGCATCACGGCCTCGGCGCGCGATCAGATCAACGAATATCAACACGAATATTTCCTGCGCGAACAACTCAAGGCCATTCAAAGCGAACTGGGCGCCGGCGATGCGCGCACCAAGGAAGTCGCCGAATTGCGCGAGCAAGTCGCCGCAGCCAAAATGCCGCCCGCCGTCGAGGAAACCGCCACGCGCGAACTCGACCGCCTGGAAAGCATGCACGCCGACAGCGCCGAATCGCAGATCGTGCGTTCCTACCTCGACTGGCTCATCCACCTGCCCTGGTCGGCCCGGACGCGCGACCGTCTGGACATCAAGCGCGCGATGGAAATTCTCAACGAGGATCATTACGGCCTGGACGAGGTGAAAGAACGCATCATCGAATTTCTCTCCGTGCGCAAACTCAAGCCGAAAAGCAAAGGCCCGATCCTCTGCTTCGTCGGCCCTCCGGGCGTCGGGAAAACGAGCCTCGGCCGCTCGATCGCCCGCGCCATGGGTCGCAAATTCGTGCGCATTTCGTTGGGCGGCATGCGGGACGAGGCGGAAATTCGCGGCCATCGCCGCACCTACATCGGCGCGATGCCCGGGCGCATCGTGCAGATGCTCAAACAGGCCGGCGCGAACAACCCGGTCTTCATGCTCGACGAAATCGACAAACTCGGTTCCGACTTCCGCGGCGATCCGGCCAGCTCCCTGCTGGAGATTCTCGATCCGGAACAGAACAACATGTTCTCCGACAACTACCTCAACGTGCCTTTCGACCTGTCGCACGTGATGTTCATCACCACGGCCAACCTGATCGACCCGATCCCCGGACCGCTCAAGGACCGCATGGAGGTCATCGAGATACCGGGCTACACGCTGGCCGAAAAAATGCAAATCGCCTACCGTTATCTGCTGCCGCGTCAGATCGACCAGAACGGCCTGAAAAAGCACCACCTCGACGTCAGCCGCAAGGCGATGGAATTGCTTGTCACCGGTTATACGCGCGAGGCCGGCCTGCGTAATTTGGAGCGCACGATCGGCAAAGTGTGCCGCAAGGTGGCGCGCCGTTTCGCCGAAGGCAAAACCGCGAAGGCAAACCTCACCCAGGGCAACGTCGCGACCTACCTCGGACCGCCGCGCTTCCTGGACGAGGAATCCGACATCTATGAACAGCGCGTGGGCATCGCCACCGGGCTGGCTTGGACGCAGGTTGGCGGCGAAGTGCTCAACGTCGAAGCCACCTTCGTCGACGGCAAGGGCCGCCTGTCGCTGACCGGCCATCTGGGCGACATCATGAAGGAGTCGGCGCAGGCCGCGCTGACCTATGCGCGCAGCCGCGCGGATATCCTGGGCGTGGATTCGGCGTTTTTCGCCGACCACGATCTGCACATCCACGTGCCCGCCGGCGCGATTCCCAAGGACGGTCCCTCGGCCGGCATCACCATTGCCACGGCGATGATCAGCGCCCTTCGCCAAGCGCCGACCCGCCGCCGACTGGCCATGACCGGGGAAGTCACGTTGCGCGGCAACGTGCTGCCGATCGGCGGCGTGAAGGAAAAGGTGCTGGCCGCGCAACGCGCAGGTTATTTCGATGTCATATTGCCGTTCAACAACCAACGGGACATCGTGCAGATTCCCGCGCCGATCCGCCGAACGATGAAATTCCATTTCGTTAAAACCATGGACGAAGTCATGAACCTGGCGCTGGAGGAGGCTTAAGCCCCGTGCGCGAAAACGACTGGCTGCGCCAGGCGGCCCGGCTCTTCGGCTCCCGCCATCAGGGCGTCCCGGTGGGCGTCGGCGACGATTGCGCCGTGCTCTCGCCGGCGGGAGAGTTGTTGATCAGCACCGACACGGTCGTGGCCGGCGTGCATTTCGATCTGTCTCTGATGGACCACCGCGACGCCGGATGGCGCGCCCTGGCCGTGGCGCTGAGCGACCTCGCCGCCTGCGGGGCCGATCCGCAGCGCCCGGTCGCCGCGCTGGTGTCCGCGCAACTGCCCGCCGATTTGAATGACGAAAACCTGTTGGCGCTCGCCGACGGTCTGGGACAATGCGCCCGGGCGCACGGCTGCGCGATCGTCGGCGGCGACACCGTGTCCACCCCCGGTCCGTTGGCGCTCACGCTGACCGTGTTGGGCTACGCCGAGCGGGCGGTGTTGCGGCGCGGCGCGCGCCCGGGCGATCTGCTGGCGGTAAGCGGCCCCTTGGGCTCGGCCGGCGCGGGTCTGTTCGCCTTACGCGCCGGGTTCGCCGCGCCGGAGTACGACGACTGCCGCCGCGCTTATCGTCGTCCGCAGGCGCTGCTGGCGGCGGGGCACGTATTGGCGCGGACGGCGACGGCGATGATGGATCTCTCCGACGGACTGCTCATGGACCTGGATCGGCTGTGCGCGGCAAGCGGCGTCGGCGCGAACATTGAACTGAACGGCCTGCCGCTCACGGACGCCGCGCGCGAGATCTTCAACCGCCTGGGCCACGATCCGGCGGTGACGGCGGCGACCTGCGGCGACGATTACCAGTTGCTCGTCGCGCTGCATCCGACCTCCTTGGAGGCGATGCACGCCGAGCTGCCCGGTTTGACCGTCGTGGGCCACATCGTCGAGGGCGACGCGGTGCACGTGCTGCGCGACGGCCGGCCCGTCGAAATCGCGCGGCGCGGCTACGAGCACGGAAAGGAAAACGAAACATCATGACCCAATACGATCAATGGTTGCGCGAGGTGTTGCAGCGTTTCGGCAACGGCGAGGTATCGCTCGACGAAGCCCTGCAACAGTTGCACGACCTGCCCTACGAGGACATCGAATTCGCCAAGCTCGACCATCACCGCAGCATGCGCCACGGGTTTCCCGAGGTCGTGCTGGCGCAGGGGAAAACGGCCGATCAGATCATCCAGATCGTCGACCGCCTGCGCGCCAAGGGCGGCAACGTGCTGGTTACGCGCATGAGCCAGGAACAGGCCGTCAGCGTGTGCGGCAAATTCCCCACGGCCGAATACGACTCGACCAGCGGCGTGTTCCGCCTATGGCAGATTCCGCCGGCGCCGCAGGGCCTGGGCAAGGTCGTGGTGATCACCGCGGGCACCGCCGACATACCGGTGGCCGAGGAAGCGTATCTGTGTTCGGAAATCCTGGGCAATCCGACCATACGGCTGTACGACGTGGGCGTGGCCGGCATCCATCGTCTCTTCGACAACATCGACATCATTCGCGACGCGTCGGTGTTGATCGTCGTCGCCGGGATGGAAGGCGCGCTGCCCTCGGTCGTCGGCGGCCTGACCGACAAACCGATCATCGCCGTGCCCACGAGCATCGGGTACGGCGCCAGCTTCAACGGCATCGCGGCGTTGTTGGGCATGCTCAATTCCTGCGCCAGCGGCATGGTGGTGGTCAACATCGACAACGGGTTCGGCGCGGCCTACGCGGCCACGCGCATCAATCGTCTGGGAAAGGAACGTCATGGCTAATGTGCTTTACCTCGATTGCTTCTCCGGCGCGGCCGGCGACATGCTGCTGGGCGCGTTGCTCGACCTGGGTTGCGACACCGACGTCTTCCGCGAGTTGCTCGAAGCCCTGCCCATCGACGAAGTGGAAGTGAACATCGAACCGGTGATGCGCGGCGCGGTGCAAGCGCAGTTGATTTCCTTCAGCGCCACCCACGATCATCCGCACCGGCACTGGACCGACATCGACGAAATGCTCGCCGCCTCGAGCCTGCCCGCGCGGGCCAAGGAAAACGCGCGCAAGGTGTTCCGCCGCCTGGCCGAGGCCGAGGCGCACGTACACGGTCATGAGCCGGAAACGGTGCATTTTCACGAGGTCGGCGCGGTCGACGCGATCATGGACATCGCCGGATTCTGCCTGGCCATCGAACGCATGAGCATCGAGCGGATCGTCTGCAGCCCGCTGCCGTTAGGCGCGGGGCAGATCCAAACCGCGCATGGGATGCTGCCGCTGCCCGCACCGGCCACGGCGATTCTGCTCGCGGGAGCCGAGGTGTATGCCTACCCGCTGCCGGTGGAAACGGTGACGCCGACCGGCGCGGCGATCATCTCGACGCTGGCCGAGGGTTTCGGCCCGCTGCCCTCGATGGTGTTGCGGGGCGTGGGCTACGGCGCGGGTACGCGCGTGGACGCGGCCGGTCCGCCCAACGTGCTGCGGGCGCTGCTCGGCGAGGATCGCCCGCTGCCGGAAACGGCCGAGCCGACCTACGTGATCGAAGCGAACATCGACGACATGAATCCGGAGTATTTCGCGCCGTTGGCGCAACGGTTGGAAGCGGCCGGCGCGTTGGACGTCACGTTGATTCCCTGCACGATGAAACACGGCCGGCCCGGCGTGCTGCTCAAGATCGTCGGCGTGCAGAGCCAGCTCGACGAGCTGATCGCCGCGACCTTCACGCATTCGACCACCCTCGGCCTGCGCTACTACCGCACCGAGCGCGCCGCTTGCGAACGGAAGGTCGAAACGGTGGAGACCGAGTACGGCCCGGTGCGCGTCAAGCACGCGTATTACCAGGGCGCACTGGTCAATTCGAAGCCGGAGTACGCCGACCTGCTCAAGCTCGGCGTGCCGCTACCGTTGGCGCAGGCAGCCGCGTTCAAAGCGATGGGAAAAAAGTAAGCTCTAAAAACGGCAAGAAAAAAGGGGACGCGATCACTCGCGTCCCCTATTTTTTTCCTTAAAGTTCAATCGATCAGAGACCGCAACCGCCGGAGTCGTCATCATCGTCGTCATCGTTACCCTGATCGTCGTCATCATCGTCGTCATCGTCGTCATCGTCGTCGCCCTCGGGCTCACCGACAGTGATGAACACTTCATCCTGATCGGTGAATTCGCCGTCGTCGACGGTCAGCGTGATGGTGTACACGCCCTGCTCGGTCGGCGTGAAGACCGGCTTTTCGGCATAAGGATCGTCGAAGGTCAACGCGGCCGGTCCGTCGGTCGCTTCCCAGAAGTACAGCAGGGTGTCGCCGTCCGGATCGGTCGAGCCGCCGGCGTCCAGCGTGACTTCGGTCTGGGCCGGCACGGCCTGATCGTCACCCGCTTCGGCGGTCGGCGCCTCGTTGGTGCCGGTGTAACGCGCGGCGGAGAGGTTCATGCCCACGCCGAAACCGCGGCGGTTGCTGGCGAAGTCCATGCCCATGAAGCCGTAACCCCATTCCGAACCGGTGTAGCCTTCGGCCAAGCCGAACGTGTCATGTTCCCAGGTGATGCCGCCGTCGGTGGTCACCAGGATGGTCGTCCCGTAGGAAAAACCGCGTTTGACCGCGCCGGCCGCGTAACCCAGGTCGGCCGTCAACATCTCGATGTCGCTCAGAATGTAGCGGGTGGAGTTGCCGGGGCCGACTTCGGGAATCGTCGCGTCCAGCCAGGTCTGGCCGCCGTCGACGGTGTATTTAATGTTGTTGAGCGCGCCTTCGGGATTGATCACTTCGTCGGTGATGACCCAGCCGCGCATCTGATTGATGAAATAAACCTTGAGGAAGTAGAACTGGCCGTGACCGTCCAGCAGAACTTCCCAGTTGTCGCCGCCGTCCACCGTCTTGTATACGTAGCCGCGCGACGCCTTGGTTTTCTGGTTGTAGCCTTCCTCGATCATGTCCAGACGCGTCGGGCCGCCCTTGATGTACAGCAGGCGGTCGATCATCCGTTCGCGGTACTTGAGGAGATCGACGGGATCGGTCAGATCCAGTTCGCCTTTCTCTTCATCCGAATAGCCGGTGCCGATGAACCCGATTTCCTCATCGAGCCAGCACATGCTGTTCATCGACGATTCGGTGCCCGTTTCCGGCGGATTGACGTCTTCCCAGGTTTCACCGAAGTCGTTGCTGCGGCGCAACAGACCGTTGGTGCCGCAGGCGATCAGCGTATCTTCGTCGATGGCCTGCACGGCGGTGTACATGGTGGTGATGTTGCCGCCGGCGTCGTGCGCTTCATACTCGTCGCCGTTATCGGAGAAGGTCCAGATGTAGGGCTTCATCGCGATCATGCAGCGCATCATGCAGAACATGAAACCGTTGCCCTGCTCGATGCACGCCGGGCAGCATTCCGGATCGACCGCCATGCCCACGGTCAGACCGTGGTCGGCGTCGGCCCAGTGGCCGTCGATCATGAAGGTGAACAGCCCCAAGGTGTCGCATTCGGTGCCGGTAAACTCTTGCTGAAAAATCGGCGAGAAGTGTTCAGCGGCGTCCGTGCTGCGCCAGGCCCACTGCGCGCCGTTGGCGGAGAACTGGTGAATGCCCACGGTGAACAGCGTATCGTCGTCAACGGCGGAAACCGCCAGGAATCCGGAGCTCAGCGCCGCCGGATCGGCTGTCGTGTATTCCCATTCGCCCTGGCCGGCGATGGCCGCGGCGGCGAATAACAGCATGACAGCGGTAGCAAGTGCGTAATATCTGGCTTTCATGAAAAGTCTCCTTTCAAGACGCGGGTCTCCCTCCACAAAACGGCCGAATTGTAGGTTGCAAACGCCGGTAGGTCAAGCCGAGCTCAAATAAGTATGCCAGGTTATACATATCGTATTCACTGACCTGTCCAGCCGATGCTTTATGGTTATTCCAGCTAATTTATTATAATGTGCAGCCAGTCGGCGAAAAGAAATTCCATCTGCCCGACCAGCAAAGCGATGCGACCCATCACCGTGTAACCGAACGACGCGCCGAAGGTGATCATCAACACCCAGATGCCCACCCGGCTGCCGACGCCCATCACGCCCTTGTGCTCGGAGGAGAAGAAGAAATAAATCAGGCTGGTCAGCACGCCCACCAGCATGACGACCGCGTTGAACGTGCCGCCCAGCGAGAAGCCGGTCGTCGGATCGACGACAATCAGGCTGCCGATCGCCCCTTCGATCTGGCCGACGAAATCGCTCTGCAGGTAGCCGACGAAATTCAGGCCGGCGGTCGTGCCGACGATGAAGGCCAGCGCCCAGCGGCTAACCCACCCGAGCTTGTTGGACAGGCGGAACAGCAGGATCACGCCAAAGAGCAGTGGAATCAGATAAATCAGACTGCGCTCGACATCGCCGATACCGGGGTTGATCCGCGCCACGAAACTCGGCCAGAGCTTGCCCAGGAGGTTGGGCACCATCACCGTCCAGAAGCCGATGACCATCCAGTACGCGGCGCTCACGCCGATGAACAGATGCTCGGCGAATTTGTAGAAGGGATTGTCGTCGTACAGGAAGCTCAGGATGCACAGCGTCAGCAAGGCCGCGAACCACGTCCACAGGCCTTGGAAGGAAATCATCCGCTCGACCAACGTGCCGCCATTGGGTACGCGCACGTAGACTTGGTTACCCTTCGTCTCTTCCTCGATGTCGGCGGCCGCGACCGCGCCCCAATGCGTTTCGGTGCGCACGTCTTTCAATTCCATTTTCGGCGGCGGCGGTTCCTGCGTATCGCACGGGTCCGTCTCCGCCTGCCCGAACTCGGTGGGCACCTCGCGCAGAATCCGGAAGCCGTTCGGCGCGATCATCTTGTTTTTGTTGGTCAACGGATCGAACTCGCGCCGCACTTCCCCGGCGGGCGCAACCAGCACCATGTTGTTGGGCATGCTGAATTCGAGGTCGGCGGTCGCCGGCGCCGGGCTGGTCAGGCCGTCGCCGAACAGCAGGCCCAACAGCGACAGGCCGATGAACACCGCGATAAAGCCGATGCTGATTTTCATGTTGCGGCTCATCGTCCACCTCCCATCCGGGCACGGCGTCGCCGGTCGATGAAGTAGGTGACGTTGCCGATGACGATGAACAAAATGATCACAATGTGCGCAACGGCCTGCGGACCCATGCGCTTGATCGCTTTTTGCGAGTAACCGAGGTGTTCGGTCGCCAGTTCGACGAGCCGTTCGCTGTCGTATTTATTCAATTGTTTGAGGCGCGCGGTCAGCAACGGCTTGAGCAAACGCTCGAACAACAGCGCCTCGTACTCCGCCGCACCCTTGAGGCCGCCGAGCACGCCGACCATCTGGCGCGGATAATAGGGGTACATCAGCGGCGCCTGCACCGCGGTCGAACCGGAAATCAGCGGCACGCCGGCGGGGTCGGAACCGAACTGCACCCACTCCTTCGAACCCGGATACCCGGCGCTGACGCTGACGATCAGATCGAAGCTTTTCAGGTTGATCACGCCGTCCATGACCGGGATCTTGCGCACGTGCGTGCCGTTGATGTCGGTCGAATACAGCGTTTCGATGTTGGTCAACAGCACCTTCATCACGCCTTGTTGCCCCGATTTGTAACCGAGATTGACGTAATCGCGGCCATAGACGATCTCGCGCTGCGGATCGAGCTGGCGGATGAAATCGATGGATTTGTTGATCGTGTCCACCGCCAGTTGCTGGCCGATGGGCCACAGCGCCATGGCGTATACGCGGTGTCCTTTGAGGAAGCAGTGGCGCACCCAAGCGGTGGCCATCGGCTGCAATTCGGGCATCGAAGCGGGGTCGTAGGAAAAATCGATCAATACGCGGCTGCCCGGCGGCATGTTATCGACTTTCTCGAACACCTGCTTGACCATCGCCGTCGGCTCCTCCGGGAAATCCAGATCGAAAATGAGGGGGATGATCACGGCCAAAGCGATCAGGAGAAAAATCACCCGACGGTCGATGTTGCGGACTTTTTCATACCAGTTGCTCATGCCGCCCCCCTACTCGCTGTCCGCGCCGAGGTAGCTGCGTTCGATGCCGAGAATCAGCTTCAGGCTGGTGGAAATGATGCCCAGCGAGATGCCGATCATGATCGCGCGCTGCCCGGACAGGTTGAGGGTGCTCATGATCCAGGTGGCCAGATTGGGGATCCGCAGGAAGGCCAGCGAATCGGGCAGCCACATCGTGGCGATGGCGCCCAGGAAGGTGCGGCCCAATAGAATAATGAACGCGGCGACCAGCAGGATCGTCGCTTCGAGGTTCTTCGCACGGAAGGCGCGATAGCTGGCCGAGGCGACGTAGAAGGCGAGCAACGCGAACATCGTCGCGCTCAACGGTTTGAACACATACTCGTAGATGCTGAAGAAATAGGAACCGGTTTCGGTCACGTCGCCCTGAATGCCCCAGGGATTGCCGATTTTGCCCAGGCCGATGACCAGCGTGACGAAAAAGCCGAGCAGACAAACCGCGGAATAGCCCCAGCCCGCGGCGCGTTTCCCGATCTTGTCGCCGTGGATGCGCACCAGGTTGCCGCCGCCGAGCACGAAGGCGAAGACCGAAATGATGTCGAAGAAAACGGCGAAATCCTCGCCCAGTCCGCCGAATGGCTGGTGGGGGATGAAGAAGCTGACGATCAGCACCGAGCCGACCAGGAAGGTGATAAAAATGGGAATGCTGCGTTTGAGCATCGTTTGGATCGTCCTCCTTACATTTCCACCGTAAACAGCGCACGCACCCAATCGGCAATCGCCCACAGCGTCGGCGTGTCGATCAAGGTGGCCAGGGTCAGCAACAGGCTGCCCGCCAGAATGAACAGCATGGCCATGGCCTTGCCCACGTCCTGCCCTTTGAGGCTGCCCAATTGCTTAGGCTCCTGCGACAGGTAGGCGCTGGCGGCGAAAAGTTCCTCGCCGATCAGCGTGTAGTCGCAGGCGGCGATGAAAAACGGCAACTGGCTGGGCATGGCCGTGCCGGCGATCTGAATCGCGCCGACGTAATTGCCCGTTTCAGCCAGGATCAGGCTTTCGGCGAAAAACGCGCCGATGTAAAAACAGGTGGCCGGCTTTTCGCGCACCATGATGCCGTTGACGCCGGCGACGTAGCCGAACTGTTCGTCGGTCAGGTAGGTGATCATATTGTCATGATACGCGTCGGGGCGCCCGGCGGTCAGGTAAGCCTCTTTAACCGTCTCGCGCGCGGTGGTCATCACCAGACTGCGGCTGGTGGGCACCATCAACTTCGTGTCGTATTCGGCGATGGTCCGCGCGATGCGGCCCAGGATGATCACCGAGCTGACGGTCTGCACGTCGTTCATGTCCTGAATGCCGGGGATGTACAGAATCGGCCGGCCCATTTCGGTGGCGCGGCCGATGGCTTCGTCGACCGCCTCCAGGCCGGCGATTTTACGCACGAAGGGCTTTTTGCCGCGCTTGATCGATTCGATGAAGAAAATGATCGCCACCGAGATGATCGCCGCAATGACGAACAGGTTCAGCTTGTTGAAGGCGAACCATTGCGGCGCGGACTGCACGGCTGCGGTTTGCCGCGGTTCGCTGCGGAGGCCGCTTTTGGCGATGGAAACGACGCGGTAGAAGTAGTCCACGCCGTCCTGACAATCGGAATCGACGATCGACACCGAAGGCGCGCGGCGCGCTTTGGCCGCATGCGGGTCCAGACGCCAGGCCGAAGCCTGCCCGACCGCTTTGAATTCATCCGGACGGCAGGCGGCGCGCAACACCTCGTAACTAACCACGGGATCGTCTTCCCGGTTCTCGTCAATCGACGGAGCGATGTCGAGGGTGATCGACCCGCCTCCATCGGACGACGTATCGCTGGCAACCACTGCTTGCGGCGGCGCGGGTAAAAGCTCCAACGGCGCCGGGGCGGAAATCTCCTTCCCCTCGGCGGCCGGTTCCGCGCCAAGCGGCTCTTGAGCTTGCGCCCATCCCAGAAACAGACAAGCCAGCGTCAATATGACAATGCTCACGACCAGGCTGATGCGTCCGGTCATTCACGCTCCCTTTCTCGGCTGATCGCTTTCCGGAGGTCGCGTCGGAAAGCACCTCGCATTAAACGACAGCGAAAAAATTCGTCAAGCCATCGCCATCGTTTCCGGTGCGGTCCTGGCGGATGAATCGCGGCTGTATTCTGGAAAGCGAAAACGAACAGAACGGGGGCGGCACGGTGGATTCCGTTACCGCCCCCGCCTTATTTATCAATCATGCGTCGGCGTCATCCGGTAGCCGGATTTCGCCGGAACGATCCCGCCCGTGACGGCAATGAAGTTGTCGTGATACCCCATGTTCGTCATATCGTTGACGGTCAGGATCCAATTCTCATCGAGCGCCGGCAGCGCGATATCGCCGATCAGGCTCGAGAGCAACGGTAGGAAGAGTTCGACCAGCGTCGGAGCCAGTTGCTCGAAGAGCGTCTCGTTCAGGCTTAGCGGATTGTTGATCGTATCGACCACCACTTCCGGCGTACCGAAGGAGATGTTGAACGTATTGTCGGCCGAGTCATGAGTCAGCGTCGCCGGCGCGATCGCCGAAGCCGACAGGGTCAACAGCAGGTCTTCCGGCGGTTCCGCATTGTACAGATGGATGAACGCATCGCCCATCTGCACCTGCACATTGAGCGTGCCGGCTTTATCGACGTAGGGGATGAACACCGGCGGCAGCAGCGGGCGCACCTTCATCGTCAACGGGATATCCCCATAGGTGTCGCAGATATCCGGGAAGATCGCGTAGAAGATCGCGTCGCAGGCATCGGGGATCACCTCTTCCAGATCCACGTGCAGCAAGCCGCTGCGGAAGGCTTGATAGAGAATCTGGTTGACCATGTTGTCGCTGACCAGCACGGCGAAGCCATAATCGTTCGTCGTGAAGACCGGCGGTTCGTTGTCGGTTCTGATCGAACCGCTGAAAGCCGGCACGGCCGGATTGATCGTGTCGGTCAAGGTGCGGCCCTTCAGCCAGATCGTGCCGCCGACCGCGTTGAAATCGGCGCTGTACGGCCGCGCTTCGAAGGTGAACGTTATGTCGTTGAGCGGGATGTCGAAGCTGTAGGGAATGTCTTCCAACAAATCGTCGAGCGTGCTCTGGATGTACGGTTCGATCAGGCCGGGCACCAGCCATTCGACCAGTTCGCGCACCGCCCACTCGAACGGTTCCAGCAAAATGTCCGGGAAGCCGTTGATGTTGAATTCGAAGTTGCCGATGCCGACATTGAAGTCGCTGATGTTCACCAGGATGTTGTCGTTGCTCACCGAAACGTACGCGAACGCGTTCGCCGTCACGTTGGTGACCTCGGTATACCCGGTGATCGAATAGCCGATGCCGACGATCGACCCGCGGACGCGGTAATCCAACCGCATCTGTCCGATGCCCGCATACGTATCGATCGCATTGGGGTTGGAGTCAAGCGTGACCCAGGGATTGCTATTGGTCACGTTGGTCACATCGGCGCGGGCGCTGGCGACAGTCACGCCCCACACT
>DAINPV010000079.1:0-13558 GCA_036743315.1 bacterium
AACCACCGGCGGCGGCGAGTGCAGCGTACGCAGGGCGGCCGGATACTCCGGATCGGTGAAAGCCAACGCCCGCTGCCCGCTGGCGGCGACTTGTTCCGCCAAGCGCTCGACCGGGGAAAAATCGCGAAATGCCGCCAACGCCTCGGCCTGTCGCGCCGACAATCCCAGTTCCCGCAAGCGGGCGGCGGATGCACCAAAGGCCCGTTCGGCTTCGGGGAATTCCGCCAGGATTTTCCCGGCGGAGACGGAGCCGATCCCCGGTACGCAAAGCAGGGCCAAGTGGTAACGCGACATCCCGACTCCCATGTCGATTTGAGCCGTAAGGATAAACACTGCGCTTCGCCCTCTGTCAAGGGCGGGCGAACACTTTGTTAACTAAATGAAAAAGGGACCGGCCGGGCCGGTCCCTCGCGTGCGTTCGTCGTGCGGAGGTTTATTGCACGTCGCTGATCACGATATCGCCGACCAAAAGCGGGCGCGTACCGTTGGTCACAAGCACCGTCGAGTTTTTATCGCCCACCCGAATCACGATCACGTTGCCGATTTTATAGTTCGGCACGTTTTTGGGATCGGGGCTGCGGCGCCAGACCGAGAAGCTGTTGCCGACTTCCACTCCCTGTTTCAGGCCCAGGTCGATGAAGGCGACCGTGTTGGAGCCCAGGTTGAAATCGTCGTCGGCGTTGCTCTGAATAATAGTGCCGTTCAATTCGAGATCGGTCATTTTCAGGGTGATGCGCACCGACGAGCGATCCATGGAGATCAAGCGGTCGCCGACATGAATTTCGGAAACCGAGTTGATCAACTTACCGGTGTAGACGACCTTGCCGTTGGGCAGCGTGGTCGAATCGATCGTTTCCACCTCGCCGACCAGCCGCACCAGATAGCCCAGCGGGTCGCGCTTGAAGGGGTGCGTCACCTTTTTCTGGGTGCGGAAAACGGTGAACACATCGCCCAACTGCACGTTGGCCGTTTTGCGCATTTGGAAGTATACGAAATGGTCTTCGCGCAAAATGAGTTGTTTGTCGATGTTGTCGGTGATGCGTCCCGCGCCTTCAATTTCTTCGTCGCTGAGCATGTCGATTTCGTCGATGCGCGTATCGAAGCTGAAAGTCGTGTCGAAGGCCGCCATTTCCGGCGCATCAAACAGGAAGTCGGCATCCTTGCGCAGCGCGGCTTCCTCGTACACCACCATGCCTTGTTCCACGCGCACCTTGAGCGTCTGCCCCGGATAAATCCAGTGCGGATCGGCGATCTGCGGGTTCATCTCCCAGATCAACGGCCACTGCCAGGGATCGTTGTAAAAACGCTGGCCCAGATCCCACAGCGTATCGCCCGACTCGACGTTGTATTCGATGATCTCCATCTTCTGGACGATATCCACCGGCTTTTTCACCGGCGTGTCGGACCAGGCGACGGTCACCATACCCAACAAAGCCAGGGCGACGAGGAAAATGATGGCGGTGCGGAAGTGTCTCATAGAAAAAACCTCCTTCAACGAGACGAATCCATTTTGATTTTTTTCGCCTCGGGGGAATCCGCATATTCACGCAACAGACGATCGCGCGTCTGTTGGGCATTCTCGGTCTGTCCCTGCCGGTCGTAACAATCGGCCATCCAGTACAAGGCGCGCGGCGCATACGGCCCGGCCGCCTGACCCGCCGCGAGGCAGCGCTTGTACTCGTTGATCGCCTGCGCGAACTCCGACAGGTTGCGGTACGCCTCGCCCAACGCATAACGCGCGCGCGGCAAGTAAGCCGACCCGGGATGCTGCGCGATGAACGCGTTCAGATCATAAACCGCCAAGCCCCAATTGCTTTGCTGCATCTGGACCATGGCCTTGCCGAACGCGGCGTCTTCGTTTTCGCGCGTTCCGCCGCCGCCGACCGGCAATGGCGCGGGCGTCGTTTCGGCAGTGGGCGCGGGCATCATCACCGGCTCACTCTGCGTGACGGTGTGGCTCGACGGTTCCTGAATGTACACAGTGGGCTGCTGCAATTCTTCCTGCAACTTCTTGATCGCCTCGTGGTTGTTCTTTGCCGTCTCGCGTAGGACGAACAGCGAGCTGTTCATTTCTTCCATGCGCAAGTTCAGGTCGGCGATCGTCGTTTGCAGATCGTTGACCTGGCGCTGCAATTCCTCGACCTGCTTCTGGCTTTTCTGGTCTTCCACACACCCCAGCGCCAGCAGTAGGAGACTGCATAGACAAATACACTTCAACCACGTGCGGCCCATGCGGGGACACCCATCCTTCGTTGAATCCTGGCGATATCCTATCGTTCGCCAAGACGCACTGTCAAGAGATTTTCCATTGTTTATCGTCTGTTACAACGGTAAATCTCACGTTTTTTCTAAATCTTTTCCGCCCCTTCGCACACCGACGATAACCTGAAAACCGAACGATTATCCATGGCAATATTCGCCCGCAGCCCGACGCGCTCCCCCATCGCGTTCAGCAAAAGATGCGCTAATTGCTTGGAATTAAACGACTATTTACTTGCAGTGGAGCGTCGGCGATCTGCAACAGGCGCTTCTCGTCGCCGGGGCGGTAGTTCACGATCGGGTACATTTGGATGAGAATCGAGAACTTGCCGGCCGGCAGTTTGTCCAGGTCGACGAATTCGAAGCCCAGACACCCGTAACAACCCGGGTAGCGCTCCGGCGGATCGAGCCGACCGACATCGTCGTGGTAGTACAGCACCATGCTCGCCGGGATTTTGTCCTTGTCGTACATGTTGCGCGAGAACCATCCTTCCGGATGCTCGGGGCGCGAACCGGCCACCACCTGCCAGTCGAAAGGCGCCGGATCGAGCTTCAACTCGGCCTCGCTCATCACGCCGTCGATGTCCACGCCCTGCGGATTGTGGTCGTTGTAGTAGCGCCGGCCGGTCTCCTGCGGCGGCGTGTCGATGTAAATGCGCATGCCCGCGCGCCGGAAGAACGTCGAAATTTTAAACGGCAGATCGATCGTCAGCGGGAACTCCATGCCCGTTTTCCAATAGACGCTGGTCAACTCGACACTGGGCGTGGGGATCTTCCAGACGAGGCGGTTCCAGTTTTTCGTCCGGCGGATGATGCGCACCGGGCCGTCGATGTAACCGAGCACCTCGGCGCGGAAATCGTTTTCGTTGCGCTCCAGGTGCATCAGGTTCCAGAACAGGTCGCCCTCGATGCGCACCTTCTGCCGATCGGCCACGCTCACGTTGGTGCCGCCGATGGCCGGTTTAACATATAGCTTCGCCGCCGAGATCGGCGCATCGGCGTGATAGCCGATCAAATAGTCTGTCGTTTCGATCTCGTTGGCCTGCTCGTGATACCACACGTAATCGACGTCGCTGCGCGGCGCGGGTCCGGCGAACGCCAGCAGATACACGTAGGCGCGCCCGCCGTCGCGCGGGTCGACGACCTCCAGTTCCACGCCCGCCTTTACGCCGGACGGCAACAAAAACGGCTGCAAGCGCGGCCCGGCGTCGGCGCAGATGAACGCCAGTTCGTCGTCCGCATCCAGCGCACCATCGTCGGCGTCGGCCGAGGCGATCTCCCCATGCGGATACACGTATTGACCGTCGCGGCGTTCGTCGATCTGAAAGGGAATCGGCCGCAGTGCCTGCCCGTCGAACGCGAACAGGCCCAGTTGCTCGATTTTCCAACCGTGCAGCAAGCGCAGTTTGTGGCCGGGGACGGTCACCGGGTCGGTCGTGCGCGTGAGCGTTTTCATCGACGCGTTGGCCGCGAAGGCCGCGGCGGACACCAAACAGACCACGGCGGCCAGGCGCAGAAAGAACCGCCACCAGCGAATGATCCACAGTCGTTCGCCGGCGCCCAGCGGGTCGAGAAACAGGCTGAACGGCCGCTCGGTGGAGTCATGCTCCCACTTCGCCGCCACCTGTTTGATCGCCCGTAAACGTCGATTATCCGAGGTTGCCCACATGGGGCGCATCATGGGCGAGGGTCCGAATAATGTCAAGAAAGGGAACGAAGAACAATAATTCGACAGTATTCGAATAATTCGACAAATCGATTGTCGGTATTCATTCGAAACGAATGTCAGTTCAGCGTCCTCACCAGACGGAAACCCTTATCGATTCTATAGTCTCCTTCTCCAATCTTTGCTCGTGACGCTGAACGACATTTCCTTGATCCTGATAAAAACCCCCCACCTTTTACAGTAACTAGATCAGAATATTCGGGAACACCTCCCCACGGATTCACTTCATCGATAAGAGTATCCGTATAACGATCCCATACCCATTCTTTTACATTGCCGCTCATGTCGTACAAGCCCCAATCATTGGGCGCTTTTTGCGCCACCGGCCTGGTGAAATCGTCGGCGTTGCCGCAGTACCAGGCGATATCGTCGAGAACGGGGTCCAAATAGTAACACTCGAACTCTGTAATGTCGCCATTGTAAAAATCGGTGTTTGTTCCCGCGCGAATCGCGTATTCCCATTCCGCTTCGGTGGGCAACCGGTAACCTTCGCAATCATAGACGGTGGACGCTGAATCCAAAGTTACAATGGCGCTGCGAATTCGGCCTCCATCCGGACATAAATAGGTGTAATAACCGTCATCCAGGTTGCAGTCCACTTCCGAAAAAATGAAGCATGGTTTTAAACTTTCCCGCTCCGACAGCAGGTTGGCGAAAGCCAACGCGTCATACCAGGAGACGCTATCTACCGGGCAATTGCCGCCGCAGGTGTTGAAATAGCTCGGATTGGCGTCCATCAGACTTTCATATTGTTCCTGCGTCGCCTCGGTGGTCATAATTTCAAAATCGTGCGTCAGAGTTACCTGATGTTGCGGTTCATCGTCCGCCCAGGAATATTCCAAGTCGCTCCCCATCAAGAATTTCCCGGACAGGATAAACGCAAAACCCTCGGTCAATGTATAGTCGTCATCGTCGTCCGTGCTGTCATCGTCATCGTTATCGTCATCATCACCTTGATCGGCGCAGGAACATAACGACATCAATAAAAAGCCAATAACTATGATTTCCCATCGATGGTTTTTCATAACGTATATCCTCCTCATGGGTTGGTCGGCGGGCATTTATCGCATGTGTCGACGGATGCAAATGTGTCGACACAATTCCGATATTCCCAACTCCACAGATTTTCGGTGCAGCTCGCCGTGCACAACGCCTCCGACATGCATCTGTGATAATTCGCATTGGCGCAGACATCGCTGCAACACAGAATTGCGGGGTTCTCCTGACAGCCGTCCAGCGTTACCCCTGCACAATTGCCTGCATAGTCGCGGATGCAATGAGCGCTTGAACAACCGCTAGAGCACTCTCTTTCTGTGAAATTGCACGGCGCCATGAAACACAAACCGTGTCGCAAAAAGGCATAGGTGACCGAAAGTCCGCAATCTGCTTGCTGGTCTAAAGGACAAAGATCTTCGAACTCAGGATCCATCGCAATGGAAAGCATGAGGAAATACAACTCTTGTGTTGTGTCCGTTCCCCCCAGGCTGAGTTCCACAATCGTCTGAAACGCCAGTTGATCGGTGCAGGAACATAACGACAACAGGAACAATAGGCCGAAGAACAAAAGTAACATCCAATTTCGCTTCATTCCCCTGCTCCTAAAAAAACTAATTCAGCGTCCTCACCAGACGGAAGCCTGAAGAATGGCTGGCATTTGAAGGTGAAAATCTACCTCTACTCGAACAACGACAATTACAAGAGTCAGAGAATACACCCCCTCCACGGCAAGATATTTTTTCAATTTCTGCGAAGATGTCGCCTCCAGGATTTGTTTCATCGCCAGTATAATCTTTATAAATATCCCAAACTAATTCATAGACATTGCCGCTCATGTCGTATAAACCCCAGTTATTGGGTACTTTCTGCGCCACTGGGCGGGTGAAATCGTCGGCGTTGCCACAGTACCAAGCGATTTCGTCAAGAATGTGATCTAAATAATAACATTCAAATTCCGAGATGTCGCCATTATAGAAATCGGTGCTTGTTCCCGCGCGAATCGCGTATTCCCATTCCGCCTCGGTGGGCAACCGGTAACCCTCGCATTTATAGACGCTGGAGACGGAATCCAGGCCGACCACCGCGCTGCGAATTCGTCCTCCATTTGGGCATAAATAAGTGAAATAACCATCATCATGGTTGCACTCCACTTCCGAGAAAATGAAGCATGGTTTTAAACTTTCCCGCTCCGACATCAAGTTGGCGAAAGCCAACGTGTCATACCAGGAGACGTTTTCCACCGGGCAATTGCCGCCGCAGTTATTGAAATAGCTCGGGTTGGCCTCCATCAGACTTTCATATTGTTCCTGCGTCGTCTCGGTGATCATGATTTCGAAATCGTGAGTTAAGGTTACTTGGTGTGCTTTTTCGTTGATTGCACAGGCATAGTCCGCATCGCTCCCCATGGTGAATTCGCCAGCCGGAATGAATGCGAAGCCTTCGGTGATTTCATAGTCGTCGTCATCATCGTCGGCGTCGTTATCGTCGTTATCGTCATCATCGTCTTGATCGGCGCAGAAACATAATGACAACAACAACAAAAGGCTAATGAAAGTGACTTTCCATCGATTGCTTTTCATTTCGTATATCCTCCTCATGGGTTGGTCGGCGGGCATTTATCGCATGTGTCGACGGATGCAAATGTGTCGACACAATTCCGATATTCCCAACTCCACAGATTTTCGGTGCAGCTCGCCGTGCACAACGCCTCCGACATGCATCTGTGATAATTCGCATTGGCGCAGACATCGGCGCAACAAAGAATCGCGGGGTTGGCGGTTTTAAAAGTCTGCCAACCGGCGGCCGCCTCCTTACCCGGCTCATGAAAAGGATTAATGGCCGTTTCAGCAAAAGAACTGGATGCGATGGTCAGGACGATGGCGAACGCAAGGCAGAAAAAGCCCGCATTGGAACGATTTCCCATGATTTCGGTCCTCCAAAAAAAGTCTGTGCCGATTCCCATCGACAACATCATGGATAAAATATTATTTCATACCATGTCATTAATCAACCAGATTTTTTCCACATAAACACCCATATTTCACAAAAGGTCCATTGATCGTTCAAATTCAAACATCAGCTCGGTATGCAGATTGAAAGAAATCTTTACCTTTTGACATTAGCCGCCGAAAGCCTCACAATGAATAATGATGCTGAACCGTACAGCGAAGAGGAGAGTTTATGCGTTTTGTCTACATCCTGGTTTTGCTGATCAGCCTGGCGGCGTTCGTCTTCAGCCTCAGTTGCGACGACGACCCGTCCGAGCCGAGCGGCCTGGGCGGGAACGACGACGATGACGACGACGATACCGGCGGCGACATGTACAGCGACGAATGCAGCATCGACTACGGCGACAACCCCGGCTGCGACGGCGACGATCCCGCCTGTCAGATGACCGTGCTGATGAACAAGGACCGCTACCTGAACCCCGACGAATCCGACTGCGCGCCCGCGCTGGATTGGCACGCCGAACTGGCCGCGGTGGCCTTGGCGCACTCGCAGGATATGTGCAACCGCGACTTTTTCGACCACAGCAACCCCGACGGCGACGATCCCTTCGACCGGATGGACGCGGCGGGCATCCAGTGGGTGACGGCGGGCGAGAACATCTTCCGCGTGTCCGGCGTGGGCATCGACGAGGCGGTGACCATGGGCGAAGAGGCGTTCATGGACGAGCCGGAATGCACGATGAATCACCGCTCGAACATTCTGAACCGCAACTTCACCAACGTGGGCGTGGGCGTGTACGAATGCGGCGACGGCTACATCTACATCACGCAGGATTTCGCCGCCTTCAGCTTCGGCGACATCCGGCAGGACCCCCACGAATACTGCCCCGGATTCAGCAAATAATTTTCAAAAAGACTGATACAGCCTTCATCCCCGCCCCTTCTCCCACGATGAGAAGAGAGGCCGGGTTGTCATGAAAATCCGGGACATGTACTCGCTTCATGTCCCGTGATTTTCCGGGGAGAGGGTCGGGCGTCAGCCCGGGGTGAGGGACTGTCTTTACAAGTTATTACCATCTTCGGTGGCACTGATACGCCGAACGCAGTGAGGTTTATCAGTGGTATGTTTGAACACTGATAAACTCGCTCGCCTTGCTCGCTCGTGTATCAGTGCCACCAAACGTCGGTCGTACGCTGACATAAAAAAACCGTATATAGAAAAAGGGCCTCCGCACAGGAGGCCCTTTGCATAATTTTCCGGTTCGTCATGTTTCAAGCGATTACATCAATGAGCTGTTTGTCCATCTCATCCGCATTTTTGAAAGCGTTGACGTTCGCTTTTTGCGCCGCCTGCGCCGCTTTGAGCTCGACGATATCCTGCACCAACCGGGTTTCCTCCGGCCGGGCGGACATGCCGGCGATGTCGGCGGCCGCGCGGGCCGCCTTCTTTTCCGCCGCCTGCATACCCTGCACCGCGGCGTTGAGCGCGCCGACTGTGGACATACTGCGTCCTCCTTCGTGCTTAATCATGGTATCGGCATTTTTCGCGCGGGGCTTGAGCCTCAGCGGCGCAGTTTAGCCAGCGCGGCAGCGTAACGATCCAGCGCCTCGGCGGCCTCGAAGGGCAGCTCGACCGGCGTATTGAAGTCCTCCGCCGGTAGACGGCGCGCGGCTTGCGGATCGGCGACGAACAGCTCGTCGGGCAACGCGGTCTCGTCGCCATCCAGCAAACGCTCCAGGCGGCCGTTGTCCCAGGCGACCGAATCGGCCAGCACGGTGACGAAGGGGAACGGTCCCTTGCGGCTGCGCACGGCATGTTTGTCGGTGAGCGTGAAGCCCTGCTTGCAGGCGCGCAGCACGGCCAGGCGAGCCGCGGCGGGATCGGGGACGATCGCCAGCAGCGGCGCTTGCCCGTAACGTTCAGCGATCTCCGCCAGTTCCTTGCGCACCTGATCGGGTCCGAAGCGCACCACGTCGATCACCCCCTGTTCGAGCACCTCGGCCGTGCCCGGTTCGTCGGCCAGCAAAAACACCGCGCGCACCAACGCCGGATCCAGATCCAGGTCCAGCTCGACGTCGTCGCGCGTCAAGACGATCATCGGGCGGTGCGCATGGTGGAATAACAGGCGCAGGTGGCGGTCCCAACCGATCAGCCGCGCCGCCTGCGGCAGGATGTTTTGGTTGAGCAACAGACCATGCCACGGCGCGCCCAGCTTCGCCCAATCGAAATTTTCCAGCGGCCCGACCAGCCCGCGTTCGACCGCCAGGTCCCAATAGGGCGTGCCCGGCAGCGGCGTAAGCACGTTGATTTCCGCGCCGCTGAGCCGCCCGCGCACCGCTTGCTCGACGACGAAGCGATAGGTCGCGCGCATCGACTCCAACGACTCGTCGGGCTCGCCGACGATCCCCGACACGCGCGCTTCGATCTCGTAACGCTCCAGCAGCCGCAGCGCGCGGCGGATCGTCGCCAGGCCGTAGCCCTTGCCCAATCGCTCCTGCGTCTGGTCGTCGGCACTTTCCATCCCGAAGGTCACCGAGCTCGCGCCCAGGCGCACCAGCGCCTCGCACAGGTCGGGCGTGACGCGGTCGGCGCGCACGGCGCAACTGAATTCGACCGCGCCCAGCAGGTCGCGATCCTCCAGCGCGTCGGCCAGCATGATCACCCGCTCGGCGCGATCGGCGAACAGGTCGTCGTGAATATGAATGTGCTCGTGTTCCTCGGCAACCAGCATCTCGATTTCCTCGGCGATGCGCGCCGCCGAAAAGCCGCGATACCCGCCCCACATCCGCCGGCTCGTGCAGAAGCGGCATTCGAAGGGGCAGCCGCGGCCGGTCATCACGTGCGCGTATTTGAACGCGGGCAGCAACGAGCGGTCGGGCCACGGCAGCATGTCGAGGTCTTCCAGCGATTCGCGCTCGCGGTTGATCGCCGTTCGGCCGTCGCGGTGAAAAACGATCCCCGGCACATCCTCGAGTTTTTCCGGCGGCAGCGAACCGCACTCGTCCAGCAGGCGCATCAGGTGATGGAAGGTGTCCTCGCCCTCGCCCATCACGCCGAGGTCGAACACGGGATGCAGGCTTTCCGGCAGACAGGAGATGTGCACGCCGCCCAGCACGAACAGCGCGTTGCAGCGTTCGCGCAGCCATTGTGCGCGTTGGATCGCCACGCCGTAATTCTGCGCCGAGCAACTGATGCCGATCACGTCGGGGTCGATCGACACGATCGTCTCCAGGTTTTGTTCGATCGAGCACTTGGCGTCGACGTCGTGCTCGACCAGAAACGCCGCCATATAGGCGAAGCCCAGCGGCGCGTAATCGACGATGTCCTGCTCGCCGGTCGCCAGATGAAAAACGATTCTCATGGTCGCTCCCAGTAATGCGTGGTGCGGGTCAGCCCTATTCTTTGCAATAAGGCGCTTTTGGGCGTGCGGTCGCCGTCACCCAGCACTTCGTCGGGGATGAAGGGCCGATCGACCGCCAGCGTCAGGCGGACCGTCTCCCCCGACGCCGACGCCGGCAACACGCCTTCGAGACACAGCAGCGCGCTTTCGCGCACCGTGCGCGAGGCTACCGTAAAATCGTCCGCGCGCAAAGTGAATTGCGGATCGGCCGCGCCGAAGTACGGCCGATGCACGTAAAAGCAGGCGAAGGTCATATCCTCCTGCCACAACCGCGCCGCCGCGACCGTCGCCGCCTGGCCCATCCAGGCCATACTCGGCGGACCGGGCGTCACGCCGTCCACCAGTTGCGCGGGCGAGAAATCGTCGGTCGTAAAGTCGATCACTCCCGCGAGGCTGCGTTGCGCGGTCGCCGCGTCGCGCGCGTACAAGCGCACCGAAAAATGCGGCGAGCGCAAGAACGAGCGCCGCGTGACCTCGACGCCCTCGGCCGCCAGCGCCGCCGGCAGATGCCCGCGCGGGTCGAACAGGTGCGCATCGTGATCGACGTACCAGACGCGCGTAAACTGCGTCAACAAGCGTCGCGCGTTGTCGCGCGCCTGCGCCGGATCGAGCAACGCTTCGTTCGGCCCGCTGCGCACCGCCGCCTGCAACGGCCAGCGATAATGCGCCGCATGGGCCAGCGCGATCGAATAATAGTCGTTGGGCACGGCCACGCCGTCGCCCGGTTGCCAGTGCGCCGCGATCGTCTCGACGACTTTATCCCACGGCTCCTTGGCCAGATGCGGATCGTGCTGCCAGCGCGACACGCCGCCCAGCGAGACGGCCAGCACGAGCGCCGACAAAAGCCACGCCGCCGCGCGCCGCCTGGCTTCCAACTCGACCAAGCCCATCGCCGCCAGCAACGTCGCGAAGGGCAGCAGCGGCAGCAGGTACTTCGGACGGAAAATCGGCAGACCCAGACCCAGCAGCAGCAGAATGACGAACGGCCCCAGCGCCAGCCACGTCAACAGACGCGGCGGATCGTTACGCGCGTCACGCCGCGTGCCGAGGAACGCCGCCAGCAAAAACGGCAGCAGCAGCGCGATCGCCAACAGCGGATAGAGCGATCGTTCGGGCGCCACGCCCAGCAGCGTCGGCAGGCTCCACTCTGAACCGCCCAGCAGCAAAAAGGCCGGCCCCAAAAACAGCGACTCGAAAAAGCCGAAGAACTCGCGCGACGGCTTGCCTCGCGCCCATTGCAGCGAAAATTCCGTCCACCACGGCGCGAACAAGAACAGCGCCGCCGCCGTCGCCAGCGCGAAACGAGCCATCGTCCGCCGCTCGCGCCGATACCGCCACAGCACGTACGCGCCTTCCACGAGCAGGAAAAAGCCGGCCGTATACTGCACCCACAACGCCGCCGCCGTCGCCAGCGCGAAACCGGCGAACCAGCGCACGCGCCCGTCGCGCAACGCGTGCAGCAACAGCAGGGCCTGCGCCAGCACCAGTAGCGTGAGCAGCGTCGGATAGCGCACCTCGTTGCTGTAATACAGATGCAGCGGATTGACCGCCACCAGCAGCGCGCCCAGCACGCCCGCCGCCCGCGAATGCGCCGCGCGCCCCAACGCGTAGGTCAGCGGCACGGTCGCCGCGCCGCACAAGGCCGGCAACCAGCGCAGTTCCGCCGTCGCCGTCGCCACACCCAACCAAGCCTTGAGCAAAAGATAAAAACCGGGCGGGCTGGCGTCGTACAACTGCCGCCACAACAAGCCGGGCCAATCGGCGCGGGCGAACTCCCAGGTGATCACTTCGTCGGTCCACAGCGGCTGCGCGTCGTACCAGACAAAGCGCAAGACCAGTGCCAGCAGCGTGCAGAACGCCGTTTTCAGCGCCGCGTCGTGTTCGGCGAAAACCAGATCGTGCGGCAGGCCGCGGTTCACGGTCGTTCCCACCCCAAGCGCTCGACGAGCAAACACTTTTCGCGCGCGTCGCCGTCGTGGAAGAAATCGTCGGGCTTGAAAGTTCGTTCGCAGCGCAACGTGATCGGCAGCCAGTCGTTCGCCCCGCCGGGCAGCGCATCGGGCCGCCATTGGATGACGCCGCTGTCGGCGATAGGGACATCCATCTCCCGCCCGCGAATTTCGGCGACGATTCGCGGCCGCGGTTTGCCCAGCAGATCCAGCGGCGCGTAGGCGTCCAGCGCCAGACGCTCGCCGGCGCGCGGCGCGGGTAGAATCGCCAATGCTTCGCCCGCCGTCCACCACGACGCTCCGTTCGACGGATGCCACCCCGCGCCCAACTGCGCCGGATGCTGCGGACCGTCGGGGAACGCGATCGTCCGCGCGAAACCGTCCTCAGCGAAGGGGCGGCGCAAATACAACAACGACAGACCGACGCGCTCGTCGCCCGCGTACATGCGCACCGGTTGCAAACCGCCGAAAAGGAGCGCCGCCTTCGCCAGCGCCCGTTGCGGATCGAAGCGGGGCGGATAATACGTCACCACCCACAAGCGGCGATAGCGCGCGGCGAGAAGCGGCAGCAATCGCTCGATCATCTCCGGCGCGACGACCTGTTGCCCGGGCGCGACCATCGTCGTGTGATAAACGTCCAGCTCGTCGGTCTTATGCAGCAGGTAGCAGAACCGCGCGGCGAGGTTGGGCAGCAACACCGCGTCGCCCGGTTCGGCTTGCGCCGCGACGGTCAGCGCCACCGGCCGCCAGCCCTCGGGCTCGTCCGGATGGCCAATCAACTCCACCGCGCCGCCCACGCCGATCACGACCACGGCCATCGCCAGCACACTGCCCAGAAAACGCGCGCGCCGGCCGTACCACGTCACGCCGGACGCCGCCGCCACGCACAGGTACGGCAGCAGCGGCAGGAAGTAATGCGGCGCGAACAGATCCAGCGCCAGCGACGCCAGCAGAAAACCGCCGAGCGGCGCGACGGTCAGCCAGAGGAGCAGGCGGCGCGTCAGGTGATCCGCCGACTGCTTGGCCAGCCCGCAGCCCACGGCGAACACGAAGGGCAACGCGGCCAGCAGCGGCACGAACGACCACGACGGGTGCACGAACTCGCGCCAGAACGACGGCAACCGCCAGTAGGAAAAGCCCTGCGTCAGATACACCAGCGCCAGCGGCAGCAACTGATAAAACGGCACGTGCTCTCCGCCGCCGGCCGCCTCGCGCGCCAGCATTTGTTTGGCCAGCACGATCAGCCGAATCACACCTTCGTTAATATATACACTAATA
>DAINPV010000080.1:0-13507 GCA_036743315.1 bacterium
TGCCGCGCGAGGGCCAGCTCGGGCACGGTCGGAGCGAGCAGGCGCAGGTCGAGGCGGTCGAGCAAACCGGCGCGCGCGGCACGACGGCGCAGAACGCGCAACTGCGCATCGTCGCAGTCCAGACACAACACGCGGCCGTGTGGGCCGACCTGCCGGGCCAACGGCAGCGTGAAGTAGCCCATCGAACAACCCAGGTCGAGCACGGTCATGCCCGGCGCGACCAGGTCGCCGAGCACACGATCCGGCGGCTGCAGCAGCAGGCGCACCGGGTTGATCAGTAGCCAGCCTTTCCAGGAGGGAAACACGTACTTCGCCATGAGCGGCTCCTTCCTGATCAAGACGGAGAGGCGCGAACGGCTCAGTTGTTGTTTCTGAAACGATTGGTGATCGGCAGCCGACGATCCTTGCCGAAGGCGCGCACGGTGAGCTTGATGCCCGGGGCGGCCTGACGGCGTTTGTATTCGGCGAGGTCGATCAGGCGCACCACGCGCGCGACGACGGCCGGATCGAACCCGGCGGCGACGACCTCTTCGGCGCTGCGGTCCTGCTCGACGAGCCTTTCCAGAATCGGATCGAGCATCTCGTAAGGCGGCAACGAATCGGTGTCGCGCTGATTGTCCTTGAGTTCGGCGGTCGGCTCCTTGGTCAGCACGCGCTCGGGGATGATCTCGCGCCCGGCGCGCTGGTTGATGTGGCGGCTGACGCGGTAGACCCAGTGCTTGTAGCAATCCTTGATGACGGCGAAACCGCCGGCCATGTCGCCGTAGAGCGTGGCGTAGCCGACCGCGGCCTCGGATTTGTTGCCGGTGGTCAGCAGCAGGTAGCCGAATTTGTTGGACAGCGCCATCAGCAGATTGCCGCGAATGCGCGCCTGGATGTTTTCCTCGGTGATGTCGGGCGCGACACCGGCGAAGACCTCGGCGAGGATCGTGTTGTAGGACTGCATCGCCTCGCCGATGGGCAGCTCGTGCAGCGTGGCGCCCAGGTTGCGCGCCAGGGCCTCGGCGTCCTCGCGGCTGGCGTCGCTGGTGAAGCGGCTGGGCATGAACACGCAAACCACGTTGGCCGGGCCCAGCGCCTCGGCGGCGACGGTTGCGACCAGCGCCGAGTCGATGCCGCCGGACAGGCCGAGCACGACTTTTTCGAAACCGTTTTTGGTCACGTAATCGCGCGTGCCCAGCACCAGGGCCTGCAGCATTTCCTCGGCCGGATCCAGCGGCGGCTGGACGATCGTTTCCAGCGGCGGATAGTCGCTCGCGACCGGTTCGACCGGCACGGCCGGGAGGAACCGCCCCTGCTCCTGCGCCTCGCGGCGGTCGTTGCGCGATCGCGGATCGCGCAGCCGGTCGCGCAGCACCGCACCGACGTCGAGATCGCAGACGATCAGGTCTTCCGCGAAGCTGCGCCCGCGCGCCAGCAGGTTGCCGTCGTTGTCGAAGATCACGCTGGAACCGTCGAAGACCAGTTCGTCCTGCCCGCCGACAAGGTTGCAGTAGGCGAGAAACACGCCCAGGTCGGCCGCGCGCGTCGAGAGCATCCGCTCGCGCTGTGCGATTTTTCCGTGGTGGTAGGGGCTGGAGCTGAGGTTGATAATCACCGCGGCGTTGCCGGCGATGGCCAGTTCCTGCGCCGGACCGTCGGGCACCCAGAGGTCTTCGCAGATCGTCACGCCGATGCGGTGCTCGCCGAGGGTGAAAACCAGCGGCTGCGTGCCGGCCTGGAAATAACGGTATTCGTCGAACACGCCGTAGTTGGGCAGACGCATTTTGTGGTAGACGGCTTGCACCCGGCCGCCGGCGCAGATCGCCGCGGCGTTGTAGGCGTCGTCGAGCACGTCGACGAACCCGGCGGCCACGACGATGCCCTGCGCGGCGTGGGCCAGGCGCTCGAGTTCCTCGCGGTTGCGGCGCAGAAAATGCGGACGCAGCACGAGGTCCTCCGGCGGATACCCGGGCACGGCCAGTTCGGGAAAGACGATCAATTCGGCGCCCAGCGCTTTGGCTTCGTCGACGACGGCGATCATGCGCGCGACGTTGCGGTCCAGGTCGCCGACGACCGCGTTGATCTGCCCCAGGGCGATGCGCAATTTCATTCCCACACTCCACGGGTGAATCGCCGCGATTGTAGCACAGCGGCACACAGTCACAACCACATCCGCCTGTGACAGAAAAAATCTCCGCCCCGATTTGAATGGTCGTTCAAATCAGATATACTTCCCCATCCGCATCTAGCGGAAACAACGATTGAAAACATTACCAATCGAACGATCCCCACGGGATCATTCGCCTTGTCGCTCGACGGAGGTTGGACAATGTCTGTTTTCACGCAAAACCGCTTGTTGTTGCTTGGTTTGGTATTGCCTTTAATCATCGGCGCATGCGGCCAAACGGCCGATGATGACGACCATGACGATTCTCCATCTCCATCCGATGACGATAACGACGATAACGACACTGAAAACACGATGGACGCCGTTTCTTCGGCAACCCCGGGCGTGAATTCGATGAAACTGACGGCCGAACACTCCGGCTGGAAAAACGCCGGCTGCGCCCTCTGCCATGCCGACGCCCACGATCGAGGTTTTACCGGCGCCTCTTGCGTGACATGTCACGGTTCCAACGGCGCGTCGACCCGTCCGGCAGGTCACGCGAACGGCGATTGTTCCACGTGCCATGCCGACGCCCACCCCGGCCTCGGCTACCACTCGCCTTCCGACTGCCGGATGTGTCACGGCTATGAAGAGGTCGACGGTCCCGCATGCGCTGCAACCGAGGATTTCGACGTCGTCATCATCGGTGCCGGCGGCGGCGGTTTGGCGGCGGCAGCCAAACTGGCGCGAAACGGCCTTTCCGTAGCCGTTCTGGAACAACATTATAAGATCGGCGGATGCATCGGCACCTTTCAACGCGGCGACTACACGTTGGAAATCGGTCTTCATGCGATGGATGCGCTCGATCCGCCCGACGGCATGAACCGCGTCGTTTTCGAACAGTTGGGGATCCTCGATAAAATCACGCCGCTACGGCTGGATCCGCTGTATGTTGCGGTTTGGCCGGGGATCCGCTTGGCCGTTCCCGCCGATGTCGAAGCTTATCGGCAGATGTTGAAAGGCACGTTCCCGGAGGAATCCGCCAACATCGATCGCCTGTGGGACGATATGGCCGACTACGATATCGTCTTTGGCGCGATCAACAACATCATGTCGGGGAACGTTTCGATCGACGACCTGTTGACCATCGTCAAAAACCTGAACACCGCCATCGACCTGCTCGGGTTGAAAAGCCTGACCGTCGCCCAGATGTTGGCCGAATACACCGCCAACGAACCGCTGACGGCCGTTTGGACCCAATTGGGGATGTTCCTCGGCGTCGACATGAACAACCTTTCCGCCCTGATGTTCACGGTGATGTGGAACAACTACCACCGTCATGGATGCTATTATATTGAAGGCGGTTCCGGCGCCGTCACCGAGGCGATGGCTCAGGTCGTCGAGGAGAACGGCGGCACGATTCGACTCGGCGCCCGCGCCACGAAAATCGACATCGAGGGAAACCGGGCCGTGCGCGTTCGCACCCTCGATGACGGTTGTTATTCGGGTCGATACATCATTTCCAACGCCAACGCTCCCGACACTCTTCGTCAGATGGTCGGCGCCGAGCATTTGCCGACCGACTATCTGAACGCGTTGGACGAGATGTCCATCGGCTTGTCCACCTTTACCGTGTACCTCGGCGTCGATCACGATTACCGCGCCGCCTTCGACGGCAGTCACGAAATCTACTTTTCGGACACCTACAATGCCCAGGAAAACATGGAGGCCATGCTGCTGGGCGATATCGAGCGCGTGCCCGGCGCGGTGGTCAATTATTCGGTCGTCGATTCGACCTTGGCACCGGCGGGGAAAAACACCATGCAATTGACCGCCGTATTGCCGTACGATTGGGAAAACGATTGGCATTGGCACGAGGACTACGGCGACTATGTCGACCTGAAAACGGATGCGGCGCTTGCTCTGGTCGAGCGGGCCGAACAATTCCTTCCCGGATTGTCCGAACATATCGAAATCATGGAAGTCGGCACGCCGCGCACCGTCGAAGGCTACACACTCAACCCGCGCGGCACGATTTTCGGTTGGCATCACAATGTCGAGCAAACCCTCGAAAAGCGTTTAGCCAACCAGACGCCGATCGACAATCTTTACCTCGCCGGCATGTGGACCCAGCCCGGCGCAGGTCAGACGACGGTCATTCAATCCGGCGCCAACGTCGCGAAAATGATTCTCGATCGCGAAGGTCGGTGAAGCGCATTTGGATCCATAGGGGAAGCGTTTTCATCAGGTTTGTCGGCAGCGAATATTAATTACTTACGGTTGGCCGGACACGGGGCTCCAGGTGGGTTCGCGGCCCAGGCGGGCGGCGACCACGCGGTTTTGCTGGGAGACGTCCCAGCCGAGTTCTTCGAGCAGGTCTTCGAATTGTTGCGGCGGCAGGCCGTCGGTGCCGCCCCAGGTCGAGGGTTTGAGGGTGACGTACACGCCGCCGCCGGGGATGCCCCAGGCGGTGTAGGTGGACGGATAGTTATCCCAATCGTAAAGGCCGCCCCACGGGTTGCGCTTCCATTCGATCAAATAGGGGCCTTTCCAGCAGGAGAGATCGAGGTTTTTCCAGGAGGCACTATGGCTGCCGGCCTTCCAGCCGTATTTTTCGGCCAAGCCAGGATCGACGCCGCGGTAGACGTCGGGCGGGTAGAAGCCGCAATCGGATTCGAAGCGCGCCGCCGCTTCCTTGACCATGCGCATGTCGGTCTGGAAGATGGCAACGTACGCCCGTTGGCGGGCCCATTTGGCGGAAACGGCGCCGGTAACGGAAAGGATCGCCACGATCGTGACGACGATCAGCACCTCGATCAAAGTAAAACCGTTTTGACGTTGTCCCGTATGCATTCCCGCCCTTTCCAAACAATCCGCTGAAAATCCTGATGATGATAATAGCTGCTTTGAGTATATCGGTAAAAGAGGATGAATAATCAAGTCGTTTCCATGTAACCGGCATTCCAAAGACCATCGTCTTTTTGCACTTCCCATAAATTGTGCTATGCTGCCGCGCATGTCCCGCATGGTGTACGGCAAACGTCCGGTAATGGAAGCGTTGCGCTTTCAGACGGGACAGGTGCAGCAACTGCTGGTCGACCAGGCCAAGGCGAAGATCCTCGGCGAAGTGCTCGATCTGGCTAAGAAACTGGACGTGAAGGTCCAGTGGACTTCGCGGGCGCACCTGGATCAGCTCACGGAAGGCGGCAATCACCAGGGCGCGGCGCTGACCGTGCGGGAATTCGACCACACGTCGATCAAGGACTTTCTCGCCGGAGCGGGAAAAAACGCGCAGGTCGTGGTGGCGCTGGACGGGGTGACCGATCCGCAGAATCTCGGTTCATGCCTGCGCGCGGCGGGGGCTTTCGGGGCCGACCTGGTAATCATCACCAAGGATCGGAGCGCGCAGGTGAACGCGGCGACGACGCGGGCCGCGGCAGGGGCGACCGAAGCGGTGCCGATCGCGCGGGAAACCAACCTGGTGCGGGCGCTGGAGCAACTGCAGGCGGCGGGCTTTTGGGTATACGGTCTGGCGGTCGACGGCGCGCGGGCGATCGGCGCGGCGGATCTGCGCGGCAAGGTCGTCCTGGTGCTGGGCAGCGAGGGCGAAGGGATGCGGCGGTTGGTGGCCGAAACCTGCGACGAGTTGGTGCACCTGAACGCGCACGGGCCGATCGAAAGCCTAAATGTGGGGCAGGCCTGCGCGGTGGCCCTATATGAAGTATTTCACCAAAAAGGCCGAGCGACCGATAAGTAAAGACGACATCAAGCGAGAGCGCCGTTGGATTATCCACGAACGTCCTTGGATGAATAAAGGAGAACAGGGTGGAAGAGCATCGTTATCAAAAGCGCGTGGCGAAAAACCTGTTGGCCAAGGTGATGACGCAGACCTCGGAATTTTTCGGCTTTGTGCAGGACCTGGCGCAGGGCGGCCTGGGGCTGACCACGAACCGGAAGATCGATCCGGGAACGACCGTGGACATTCATTTGAACATTCCGGCCAAGCCGACCATGAAGCTCACCGGGCGCATCGCCTGGCGGCGCGATCTGCCGGCGCTGGCGAAAAACAAGTTCCAGTTGGGCGTGGCGCTGCAGGAACCGCCGGCAGAATACACGAAGTTCGTCATCGGTCTGATCCAGTACGAAATGGAGCGCCGCAAGGACAAGCGTTTTTCGGACATTCTGGAGATCCACAACGAGGATGTGCTCGACCTGTTGGACGCGGCGACGGCCGACGTTTCGGCGAGCGGGTTGTACGTGCGCACGGGGCGGCCGCTGCCGGTGGGCAAGCAGTTCGAATTGAAGCTGGCCGCGCCGGCGCTGCAGGAACCGATTTTCTGCCTCGGCGAAGTGGTGGCGACCTTCGAATGCGACCCGGACGATCTGGATCACGCGTACGGCGCGGGCCTCAAGATCATCTCGTTCATCGGCGAGGGCGAGGAGCGCTTTTCGGCGTACATCCGCACGCTGGACGAGCTGTATAAATTCCACTGGCCGCCGGAAATCAAGAACAAACAGGCAATGGCGGTCGCCACGGCGGTCGAGGAAATACAGATCGAGGACGAGGAAATCCCGATCGGGTAACGTGAAAAACAGCATCTTCCGGGTCAAGAGACTGTCGCTTTTCCCGGCATCGGCAAAAAAACGTCTGCCGCCCTTGCGGGTCCTGGGGAATCAATGGTCTCTTTTCCCCTACGCTCACGCAGCGAGCCGCCTTCTGCCGCCCCTGACGGAGCTGCCGGCCGCCTGACGAAATAGTGAAAGACCTTCTCCAGCGACGCGGGATGACCGGGAAGAAAACCCGCCGATGCGGCAATTGGTTATTACAATTTGACAGCAGGCGCGCGGCGTGGTTTGATTCGGCGCATGATCAGAGCGCAGACACTTCAGCACGTGACCCAACTGCGGATAACCGACTTGCGGCGGGCCGGATGAAAACCGAACATCCGTTGGGCCGCTATTTACCGCTCGTTTTTTGCCTGGGCTGTCTGACGGCCACAACGATCATGCTCGCCGCAGCGTATCCGTCGCAGGCCGCCCACCGGTATTTCGCCCAGGGTCTGTTCGTCAACGGGATGACGTATTTCGATCTGCGCGGATGGCTGATCGACGTGCTGGTCGCCCTGCCCTTGTTCACGCTGGCGGTGGAATTGGGGATTCGCGGCCGACGTTTGGCGGCGCGGCGGGAGCGCCGCGCGTTTTGGTGGAAGAGCGGGTTGACGGCGGCGGCCATCGCGCTGACGCTTGCCCTGTATATCGTCAAAGACCGCGTGTTCGGCTTGAACATCGCCGTCGGGATGATGGCGGCGGCGATGTTCTTCATCGTTTTATCGGCCAGGCCGCGGCCGGCCGGCGACCGGCGCTATCTCCGGTGGCTGCCGCTGGTCATCGCGGCGCTCAGTCTGCTGCCGGCGGGCGCGGCGAGCTGGTTTCGCGTCCGGCACGGCAAGCCGACGGGCGCACCCAACGTCATTTTGATTTCCATCGACACGCTGCGGGCGGACCATCTGTCGTGCTACGGGCACCCGCAGAACCTCACGCCCAACATCGACGCGTTCGCGCGCGAAGGCGTGACTTTCGCCAACACGATCGCGCAGAGTTCGTGGACGCTGCCCTCGCACGCCTCGATGCTGACGGGTTATCTGCCGTCGTCGATCGGCGTGTTTCACGAGAGTTTTCCGCTGCGCGAGAGCGTGACGACGCTGGCCGAGCTGTTGCGCGAGCAGGGCTACGCGACGGTGTCGTTCAACGGCGGCGTGCTGCTGGACGCGCATTTCGGCTTCGCGCAGGGGTTCGACCGGTATTGGAGCTTCGACGGCAACAACAATCCGAACAATCCGAACTCCATGAACGACCTGGCCAGCATTCTGAACAAGACCAGGCGCAATCTACCCACGCTCAAGGGAAAGAAGTTTTTTCTTTTCTTCCATACCTATCAGTTGCACGATCCGTACAATTTCCACCCGGGCATTTCCGAACCCGGGGCCGCGAAGTGCAGCGACAGCGAACAGAACATTCCGGAGTGTCTGCTGGCGTACGAGGGCGAGGTGCGGTACGTCGACCGGCAGATGGGCACGCTGTTTCAACTGCTGCGGGAAAACGGGCTGCTGGACAATTCGCTGATTATTTTTACATCAGACCACGGGGAGTCGTTCCTGCGCGACAAGCATCATCACACGGGCCACGCGATTTATCTGTACGACGAGTTGATCAAGGTACCGCTGATCGTGCGTTTTCCGGGCGGCGAGCATGCCGGGCGGGCGATCGGGGCGCAGGTGCGGTTGCTGGATCTGGTCCCGACGATTTTGGATTTCGTGCAGGCGCGGCGCTTCCCCGGCGAGGGCAAGAGTCTGCTGCCGCTGATCGCGGGCACGGAGACCAAGGATCGTCACAGCCTGTCGGAATATTATAAAAATCCGCATTTGAAAATCAAAAACCTCACGCGGTTTTCGTTGCGCACGCCCGAAGCGAAGCTGATCGTGAACCAGCGGCGCACGGAAAACGAGTTCTTCGATCTCCAACGCGATCCCGGCGAACTCGATAACCTGCTGGCGCAGCCGACGGACGACGAGCAGGCGCGCGCCAATGAACTGATGCATCGGTTGACGACCCTGCGCGCCGGGCGGCGGCTGCTGGCGGCCGACCTCGATCCGACGAACGCCAAGCAGATGCGGGAAGTGCCGCCTGAACTTTACAAGCAGCTCAAAGCGCTCGGATACGTGCAGTAGCGGGGGAACCGACCGCGCAGGACGCGACGACGGCGAACTTGAACTTGCGGGTTTTGCACACTGGGAAAACAGCGCAAGCCGCACAAATTCAACTATTGTTTCTCGAATCCCGAAGTCGAACGGTCAGCCGATTATTATTGCGTTTTGCGCCAATTCTCTATTAATATTCTTGGGTTATAACTTGTTAAAATGGAGTACACGCGATGACCGGATACCATAACCACTTCAAGTTGATTGCCCTGTTGCTTTGTCTGCCGTTTCTTTTCCTGAGTTCCTGTGGTGACGACGACGATGATGACGACTCGGGTAATGCCGCAGACGACGACACCGACGACGACGATAACGACACTGATGACGACGATACCAACGATGACGATACCGACGATGACGACACCGACGATGACGACACCGACGATGACGACATCGACGATGACGACACCAATGATGACGATACCGGCGACGACGACACGTCCGAACCACCGACCGTGGTGGATATCTCGCCGGAAATGAGCGAGGATGAAATTCCGCTGGGATCGCCCGTCGTCATTACCTTCAGCGAAGCGATGGACAAGACGGCCGTGGAAGGCGCGTTCCAGATGGCCGATTCGTCGACCGTGATCACCGGCACGTTTTCCTGGAAGGCTGACGACACGATCATGACCTTCCAACCAACGGACCCGATGGCTGAATACCGCACCTATTCCGTGAGTCTGACCGGAGCGCAGACCCTCGACGCCACCGGGCAGCCGATGGCGGAAGATTACTGGATCGAGTTCGATTCGGTGGACTTGTGGACCCGCGAATATGCCGGCGCCGGCACGAACAACGAAATTGGATACGGAGTGGATATAGACGATGCCGGCAACGTTTACGCTTGCGGATATGAGGCAACGGCCGCACAGGGCGATGACGCCTGGATGCGTAAAATCACCAAAAACGGGTTCGAAGCCTGGAAAGTCACTTACAACGGACCCGGCAACGACATTGATTGGTACACCGGCTGCGCCTACGATCCCGCCGGTTATGTGATCGGCGCCGGTCGCATGAAGCCGGCGGACAAAAGCACGTACGATATCCTCGTCGGCAAATACCACGCCTCGGATGGAACGCCGGAATGGATAAAGACGTTGTCGCCGTCGGCCACTCATGACCTCGCCTACAATGTGGCGGTCGATGCCGATTCGAATATCTACCTCACCGGCAAATATGTCGAACAAGATCCGACTACCGATTGGATTTGGGTCGGCAAATACGACGAGGATCTTAACGAAATCTGGACCGACAGCTATGCCGCCAGCAGCAATGATGATTCACACGGAAACAGCATTGCCGTCAACGAAAGCGGGGTGGTGGCCGCGGTCGGCACCTATTTTGCGACCAGCACCAATCCCAATGTTTGGTTGCGCGTCTACGATGCCGACGGCACGGTGCTCTGGACGGAAATCAGAGACGGCGGCGAGAATGGTTACGATCTCGGAGAAGGCGTCCAAATCGATGCCGAGGGGAATGTATACGTGACCGGTCGCCAGAACGATTACGACTTGTTCGTGCGTAAATACGACGACGCGGGCGATCTGGTCTGGGAGGTCGTTCAGGAGGATGATTATTGGGGGCGATCGATCACGCTCGACACCGAAGGCAATGTCTGGTTGGCGGCCGAGAAATACGTCGACGGGGAAAACTGGAACATCCTGATCGAAAAGTTTGACGGCGACGGAAATTACCTGTGGGAAAACAGCCTGAACGGAACCCTCAACAACTTCGACGGCACCCGCGGGATTGCCACCAACGCCAAAAACATCGGCGTGTTGACGGGGTTCATTCGCCATACATCCACCGGCGCCGATGTCTGGGTGCGTAAATACGATCCCGACGGCGGCTGGAGTAACTAAAACCGGCTAAAACAAACCCCGCTCCTTGATGCCAGGGAGCGGGGCTTTTCTGTTAAATACGGCGTTCGGTCAGGAAGCGTTCGACGTCGTCGATGAAGCGTTTGGTTTCGCGTTCGATCTTTCCGGTCAGCGCGGGGAGATCGTCAAAGTTCGGCTCGGCCGCGGCGACGTGTTCGATAATGGAATCCGCACCCTGCACGGAGGGCACGAGGCGATAATTACGCCAGCCGCTTTGCTTGATCGCCTGCCAGAATTTGCCTTGCACCTGCTTGTTGGCGGCGGACAGCCACAGCTCGAAAGTGCAGGTTTCATGCAGGAAGACGACGGCGATTTTGAGCTTGCGGGCCTTGAGCGCCGGGGGAAACAGCGCGAAGTAGGTCATGTCCATGTAGCCGAAGTAGACGTTGCCGGCGACGGCGTAATCGGGAAATTCATTCTGAAACGTCGTGCGCAACGCCTGCATGTATTCCAGCAGACCGCGGTACGCCTCTTTGACCGCGCCCTTCGCCAATTGCTTTTTGTACTCCATCACCTTGACGTGAAACGAAGTCATGGTCGCTCCTTCTATTGTAATAGTTGCGGCAGTTGGAACGCGCCGTCGGGCGACGGGGGGAAGTCGTAGACGGCGAGGACCGCGTCGAGGTTGAGCGGGCCGTACAGGTGCGGAAAGAGCGGCTCGATCGCCGGATCGTGCGGCGCGGGTCCGGCGGGCGGTTCGTACTTCACCGGCGCGGAGGTGCGCCGTTCGTCGATGCACAGCAGCAGCAGATCGGTCCGGCCGCGAAAGAAATGGCCCGCGGTGTCGACGACCTGCGCGCGGGTCGAGCAGTGGATGAAGCCGTCGGTCGCCAACGAGGCCGGTCGGTATTCGCCCTGCGCCTGCGCTTGCGCCCAATCGTCGCGGGAAACGAGGTGAAAGATGACGTGCATCGGTTATCCTTCGTTAGGTTATTCTTTCAGCCAACCCCAGGAAAAACGCGCGAAGGCGATACGCCTGTAGGGCAGAAACGGCAACGGTCCGGCTTCGTAAAGCAGGCCGAGGCGGCCGTCGGGGATCAGCGCGAGGGCCGAATAGGCCGCGCCGCCTTGATGAAGCACCCTTGAATAGGCCCAGGACTCGCCGCCGTCGAGGCTGAGGCGGACGGTCAGGCGATGCCGCAACAGCTCGGTTGTCGACGCGGGATTGGCAAAGAGCAGGCCGGCGGGCGTTTGCAGGAGGCTGCCCATGCAGGAGGGGTCCGGCAGGGCGTCGTCATGCACCGCTTCGGTCCAGGTTGCGCCTTCATCGTCACTGCGGGCGATCCAGCGCCGGTGCGCGGAGGAAAGATCGCGCATGTTGAGCAGCAGGCTGCCGTCGGCGAGTTGCGCAACCTGCGCTTCGTCGGTGTCGGGGCCGAGAACGCCGCCGATTTGCCAGGTTTCGCCGTCGTCGCTGTAGATCACGTGGGAGTGCGCCTCGCCGGTGACGGAGTTGCGATGGTCGCAGGGCACAACGAAGCGTCCGCTTGTCAGTTGGATGGAACGGCCGGGGCCGGTGGCATACCAGGTCCATTCGGGGAGGCTGACGGCGTCGGTGATTTCGACGGGCGCGGACCAGGTTTCGCCGTCGTCGACGCTACGGGCGACGAACACGCGGCGGTCGTACTGATCACGGGCCGGGTTGGTGCAGAACGGCAAGAGAATGTCGCCGGTGGCGCGGTCGACCACAGGCGCCGGATTGCCGGCGGTGTCCGCACCGTTGTCGATGATCACGCGCAGGGCGGACCAGGTTCGGCCGTTGTCGGCGCTGCGTTTCATCACCAGGTCGATATCGCCGGTGTCGGAAATGCTTTGCCGCCCTTCGCCAAAGGCGAGCATTGTGCCGGCCGCCGTCTCGATGATCGCGGGAATGCGGTAGATGCGGTAGCCTTCCTGTCCGCCGACAAACACATCGGCTTCGGCAAAGAAGACTTCATCATCGTCGTCGTCGTCGAGCGCGTCGTCGTCGGCGACGTCGTCATCGTCGGCAACGGCGTCGTCATCGGCAACGGCGTCGTCGTTATTGTCATCGTCATCGCCGCCCGCGCAGGCGAAGGCCGTCACGATGGCGAGGAGCGCCGACAACCAAGTCAACGCGGCACGGTGAAGGAGCGGCTTGGACATCGGATTTACCCAGCTTTCGACATTTTTAGGTCGCCGGTTGCGTTCAGCGCCATGACCGGATGAACCGCGGACGTTCATTATCTACTGCACCGGAATGCGTCCGTCAAACAAAAGGGCGGACCCGATCGGCCCGCCCTTTTCGGTGATCACCTATATGTTGCGGATCAGTCGGCGATTTTCACGATGATCAGCATCTGCTCGCCGTTGTCGGCCACGTAGGCGTACTTGCCCATGACCCACACGCCGTGCGGCGCGCTGCCCATATCGACCTCGAGGTCCAGGGCGTCGCCGATCTGCTGGAGGTCGGCCGGGTCGGCGGCATCGACGAGGACCAGCCCGCCCCAGGAGTCGGCGGCGGCCCAAACGTCGGTGTAAGCCGTGCCGCCGATGGTCAGCGCGCCGGCTTTGTAGGCGCCGTAGAAGCCGTCGGCGGTCTGCAGGACATCCAGTTCGGCCATCGCGGCCGGGTCGGAGACGTCCACGGTGATCAGGCCGGCGCCCCAGTCGCTGAAGAAGAGCGTGTCGCCGTCGAGTTTCACATCCTGACCCCAGGGCTCGAAGCCGGCCGTGCCCGGGTTGAAGTACTCATTGAGCACGGACATGTCGGTCGGGTCGGACACGTCGACGGAAATCAACGCGCCTTCGCCGCCGCCGCA
>DAINPV010000081.1:0-13458 GCA_036743315.1 bacterium
CATCGTCGATCGGCGTGGTGTCGTCGTCGTCATCATCATCGTCGGGTGTGGCGTCGTCATCATCGTCGGGCGTGGCGTCATCGTCATCGTCGTCAGGTGTGGCGTCGTCGTCATCGTCATCGGCGGTGTTGTCATCGTCGTCGATCGTATCGTCATCGCCGGCAAGTTCCAGGCATTCGGCCAACTCGTCGCAGGAGGAGATCGAGACGCACGATTCCCACCGGCCGTCGCACTCTTCGTAGCATTGAGGCATGGTGCTCACGCCCACTTCGTCGGCCAAAGCGCAATCCACGATCGCATCGCAGACCAGCGAGCAGCTTTCGCTGACGTCGTCGTCATCGTCGTCATCGTCGCCGGTAGTGCAGGAAAATACGATCGGCAGCGCGATCGTCGCGAGGATAATCACCAGGATAAATCGGGTTGCCAATGTCATGTTGCCTCCAGGGTTCCGACTCCTGAAACCGGGCGCACCTTAACACCACCGTTCAGGGAATGCAATTGCCTCATTGATGTTGTTACACAGTCATTCCATTTGAGAGTGGACGTCCTTATTGCTCCTCAATCCCGGTCTCCGACGGTGTCCACCCAGATCGGCGAACTCCAGGCCAAATGATCGTCCTTTTGCCGGACGCGCAGGTAATAGAGGGCGTTTTCCGAATAATTTTCATCCGTGAACGTCGCGTGCCAGAACAGGTTGCGGGGCGTGGCCGAGTAAACGGTTTCCCAGCCGTTGCCGTTCGAGTACTTGAAGACCTCGGCTTGGACGATGCGCTCAGAGCCCACGGCCCGGGCGCTGATTACCGCCCGGCTCTGCCCGCGCAACTCGCTGCCCATCGGCCGGTTGTTGACGGAAAATTCCAGGTGAATGCGCGCGCCGGAAGTGGCGTACACCGCGCGGTCGTATAGCGCCGTCCACAGCGCATCGCGCGTCAGCTCATCGGCGACGACCGCGGTCAATCCGCCCGGATTGTTCTCCGAGCCGGTAAAGTCCGGCAAGCCCGTGCCGGCCGGGTGCCCGGTGTGGTTGTCCGAACCGCCGACGAATCCGAAGCGATAGCCCAGTGGACCGATGGCCCGGCGCAGCGAACCCGACGCCTCCGGATCCAGCCGCGGGCGATGCAATGTGCGCGGACAATCCGGACCCTCGCTGTTGCCGTGTTGGCTGTAGATTTCGGCCAGGCGCATGCGTTCGGGGTGATAGTAGGGAAAATCGTCGCCCAGCGTGTCGGCGCGCAGGGTGTGATGCGGGATGACCAGCGCCTGCACCCCGGCCTTATCCAGCTTGCGGCACAAGCCGCGCGCCGAGTAGACCGTGCCGGCGTGCGGCGAACGCTTTTTGTAAGCGAAGATCGGCCCGGAATCTCCCCGGTAATATACGTTGTTGTGGCCGTTGCGCGGGTGCCGGTACTGGCTGATCGTGCACTCGAAACCGACCAGCGTGGTCAGCCCCGCCTCGTTGACTGCGTTGGCCGTTTGCTGCAGCCACTCCCAACTGTCGCGCGGGCGGGAAATCAGGTAGCGGGTCAACGTGCGGTTGCGAATGACGAACTCGGCGTGATCGGCCGCCGCGGCGAAATCCAGCAGCGCCGCATCGCGCGCGTAGGCATAGGCGTCGAGCGGATCGACCGCCAGCAGCGTGTCGGAACATTTCGTGTGAAAGTGCGGGTCGCCGAAATACACGTTGCGCTCGCCCAGCACGTAGGGCACCTGGCTGACGAAGCCCAGCGTGCGCAGCCACGAACGAATGACAAAATATTGTCCTTCCACCGCGGGCAGGGGAAGCGCGGCGGTCCCGTCGACCAGGTTGCCGGTAAAACGCGCCGCTTCCTTGCCGTCCTCGGAGATCAACGTGACTTCCACCTCGTCGTTCGCGCCCGTGGCCAGGTTGCCGAAGCGGTCGATCAGCGACAAGCGCAGCAGGTTCTTTTCCCGGTCCACCGCGCTGTTGAGGCGGCGCGGCGCCTGCGGCAGGATCGTCAATACGGGCGACTGCGCGATTTCGCGCCAGGAACTCAGCCGATTGAGTTTCACTTGCACGGTCACTTCGGCGTCCTGCGCCGCTTCCTGCACGAAGGTCCTGCCCTCGTGCGCGCCGTAGACGAAGAGGATCTGCTCGCCCGCGGCCAACTCGCCCTCTTCAACGCTCGCGGTGATGTGCGCCAGCTTGACGCCGAAAATGTCGCCGCCGTAGCGCGTGTCGACCTTCAGTTTCACGTGGGGGTTGGTGCTGTACGCATCGACGAAGCCGCAGTCGCGCCGGGGATTGGCGTTCATCGGGCACGACAGCACCCGCGTCAGCGAGGGGCCGAAGGTCGCCTTGACGCCGCCGCCGGTTTTGATGCGGTGACGAGCGGTGAAGATCACCAGGAAGCGTTCCTTGGTTGCGGCAGTCGCCGTGTCGGGATAAACGGCGGCTTCGCCCAGCCAGGCGGGCGGTTCGTCGTCGTCATCGTCGTCGTCCAATTCGAAGGCGGGCGATTCATGGCCGGAGTCGTTGTCGTCGTCATCGATCATCGAGGCGGCCGGCGGGTCGTCTTGTTCGCCGTCGTCGTTATCGCCGGACGAATCGTCGACCGGTTCACCGCAGGCGAAGCAGAAAAACAAGATGAGCGTGGCGATGACGAGACGGAAAAAGGCGGAACCCTGACCCATACGAATAAACCCTTTTCTAGCCCTCCCGATAATAAAATAAGCAAAAATTGTTCCCGAAACAACGCGGCGGATCGTTTTGATAACTTCGCGAAAAGCAAGAGGATAATTTTTGCGGTTTGGCGGCAAGGCGAAAATGCGGCGTCATTTTATGCTGATTTTTCAGCGCCGTGCTTGAATTTTCGCGGTGTGCAGGCTGTTTTTTAACGACAGGGTCCGGCCCTCTCGGCCTCTTTACTAGGCGACGGATGAACGATAAAAAGAGAAATTCATTGCCGCGATAGTGCGGCACAATGCGATGTGGAGATGAAAATGAATCGAACTTTATGGCTCCGGTTGTTTTCCGTGTTGTTCGTTCTGTTGTTGGCGGCGGCCTGCGGCGACGATGACGACGACGACGATAACGACGATGCGACCGCGGACGACGACAGCGCCGACGACGACGCGACCGACGACGATACGACCGACGACGACAGCGCCGACGATGACGACGAGCCGTGGACGCCCGTCGAACCGCATCGCGAGACATACGAAAACTGGACGATTCTCTGGCTGGCCGGCACGCCTTATGAAATGGGCCTGCAGCAGGGCCAGATGATGCACGAGGAACTGGCCGCCGGTCACGATTGGCTTAACACCGGGCATCTGCTCGACATCGCGCTGCCGATCCTGCGGATGCTGGGCTTGGTCGATCTGGCCGAGCAAAACAGCTATCCCGACGTTTTGGAAGAGTGCCGGGGCATCAACGACGCCGCCGCCGACGTGGGCTTCACCTACGAAGTTTGCCTGCTGCTCAACTTCGGCGACGTGTTGGTCGAATTTCTCGGCGAAGGCTTCCCGCCGGCCCAGGCCATGGCTCCCGGCTGCACGCAGATCGCCGCCGCCGGCGCGGCCACGGTCGACGGGCGCATGTACCACGGGCGCAGCCTGGACTGGTCGAAGATCGACTTCCTGCTGGACTACCCGGTCATTCACGTGCGCCAGCCCGACGACGGTCAGCCGCATGCGTTCATCGGTTTCCCCGGCAACCTGAGCCCCTATTCGGGCATCAACGCCGCCGGCCTGTCGGTTGCCTCGAACGAGGCCGATCCGCTCGACAACACAATGCACGACCGCGTCGGCCGCAGCCACGTGCAGTTGGTCGGCCAGTTGCTCAAGCACGCGACCAACCTCGACGAAGCCAAGCAGATGGTGCAGGAATTCGACCACATGACTGTCGAGATCATCACCGTCGTCGACGGACCCAACCAAGAGGCGGCGGTGTTCGAGATGAGCGCCAAACACGTGGGCGTGCGCGAATTGAGCGAGGGCGTGGTGTACACCAGCAACCATTTCATCGCGCCCGAGACGGTCAACGACGACGCCGAGCCGATTTCCGAATCCTCCGCCATGCGTTTGCTGCGCCTGCAGCAACTGGCGGATCCGAACGGCGAAGATACGCTTTACGGCGACCTCGATCCGGCCGCGATGATCGCGATTCTGCGCGACCGCGTCGATCCGGAAACGCACGAGGAATACGGGCCGGAGGTCTTCGACAACAACCGCGCCATCGCGACCAACGGCGCGATCTACCAGATCGTCTTCGATCCGGAAAGCTTGTTGTTCTGGGTGGCCGCCGGCGCGCTGCCCGTACCCGCGCAGCCGTTCGTCGGCTTCTCGCTGGGCGAACTGCTGGGCTTGTCCGACGCCGTGCCGGTGACGCCGCCGGTCTACGAATAAAACGCGTCGCCCGACTTGTCGCTGTGCGCCGCCCGTCGTAAGGTGAGCCAACCAAGCCACCATTGCGAGGAGATGAACCAACCCATGGCCCATAAAAAACCACAGGTGCAACTGGGCGGCTACAACGTCGACGCCGATCAACTGCGCCGGCTCATCGCCGACCGTCCCGCCGCCGAACCGCCGCTGACGCCCGAATCGGTCGCCGCGGCTTATGCGCGGTTGAGCCGTCGCGACGACACGCTGGCCGAGCTGCGCGCCGAAGCGGTGCGCGACGTGGCCAAAGCGCGCGCCTCGATGACCAGCATCGTGCACCTGATGGGCCACCAGGCGATCAGCGAACACGCCGTGTTCAACCTCGATTTCAATTACGTCACGCGCCTGGGCATGGAGTTGATCGAAACGCACCGGCTGGCCGCCTACACCGAACGCTCGCAACGGTACGTCAAATTCGGCGACGATTATCTGCTGCCGCCGGAGATCGACGCGGCCGGGCTGGGCGACGAGTTCGCCGCGCTGTATCGGCAGATGTTCCAAACCTACGAGGAGCTGTACGCCCAACTACGCCCGTATTTTGTGGAGCGCGGCGGCGATCCGGCGTTACTGAAAAAGTCCGAGCTCACCGCGCTGGAAAATCTGGCCAAAGAGGATGCGCGCTACGCCTTCGGCCTGGCCGTGCAAACCGCGCTGGGCGGCACTTTCAACGCGCGCGAGCTCGAGTTGCTCGTGCGGCGCCTGCTCTCCTCGCCGCTGTGGGAGGCGCGCGACATCGGCGGGCAAATCAAAGCGCAGGTGCAGCCGCTGGCCCCGTCGCTGATCAAGTATTGCGATCCCTGCGACTACTTCGCCGATCTGCCCGACGCCGCGCGGGCCGTCGCCGCAAGCTTTGCGCATGAAGCGACGGACGAGAACCCGCCGCGCGTCGCGCTGGTGCACGCCACGCCGGAAACCGACGAGCACGTGCTCGCCGCGTTGCTCTACACCGGCGGCGCGGGGTCGATCGGTTATTGCCTGAACCTTGCCCGCGGCATGAGCGCGGACGAGAAATTGCACGCCTACCGCGCCCTGGTCGCGCAGCGGCAAACGCACGACAACGTCAGCCGCCACTTCGAGCTGCCGCGCTTCGTGTTCGACCTGAACGTCAGCGCCTCGTTGTATGCGCAACTCAAGCGCCACCGCCTGACCACGCAGCTGGTCGCCGATTACGACCCCGCGCTGGGCATCACCGTGCCGCCGAGCGTCGAGGCCATCGGCCGCGCCGCCGCCCTGCGCGCGGTGGCCGAACGCGCCGCCGCTCTCCATGAGCGCGTGCGGGCCGCCACCGGTTGCGCGCCGGCCGCCGCTTACTGCCTGACCAACGCCCATCGCCGCCGTGTGCTGGTGACGATGAACCTGCGCGAACTGCACCACTTCGCCAAGGAGCGCATGGCCGCCTTCGCCCAGTGGGACATTCGCGAAACGGCCGTCCTGATGGCCGCCGCCGTGCGCGAGGTCGCGCCGCTCACCGGCCGCCTGCTGGTGGGCAAAGACAATTATCGTGAACATCTGGATCGACTGCTGACCGACGCCGAGGGCTAGGGCTCCCGGCCACCGCGACAGCTCAAGCCATCATCGACTGTGAGGAGATACACACATGAACCAGCAAGCAGCGGAACGTTGTCTGAACACCTTGCGTTTCCTGGCCGTCGACGCCGTGCAACAAGCCAAGTCCGGACACCCCGGCGCGCCCCTGGGCATGGCCGCCATGGCCTTTTGTCTGTGGGATCGGTTCCTCAAACACAACCCGGCCGATCCGCACTGGCTCGACCGCGACCGGTTCATTCTCTCGGCGGGCCACGCTTCGTCGCTGCTGTACGGTCTGCTGCACCTGACCGGCTACGATCTGTCGCTGGACGACATTAAAAACTTCCGCCAGTGGGGCTCCAAAACGCCGGGCCATCCCGAGTATCCGCTGGTGCCGGGCGTCGAAATGACCACCGGCCCGCTGGGGCAGGGCTTCGCGCACGGCGTGGGCATGGCCATCGCCGAAAAGTGGCTCGCCGCGCGCTACAACCGCCCCGGCCACGCGATCGTCGATCATTATACTTACGCGCTGGTGTCCGACGGCGACCTGCAGGAGGGCGTCAGCTACGAGGCGGCGGGCCTGGCGGGCAAGCACCAACTCGGCAAGCTGATTTACCTGTACGACGACAACGACATTCAGATCGAAGGCTCGACCGACAAGGTCTTCCCGGAGGATATCGCGCAGCGTTTCACCGCCCTGGGCTGGCAGGCGATCGGGCCGGTCGACGGCTTCGACCTGGCGGCGCTGGACGCGGCGATCCGCGCGGCGCAGGCCGAAACGCAAAAGCCCTCGCTGATCATCTGCAAGACGATCATCGGCTTCGGCAGCCCGCTGGCCGGTTCGGAAAAATGCCACGGCGCGCCGTTGGGCGAAGCGAACGTGGCCGCGACGAAGAAGGCGCTGGGCTGGCCGCTGGAGCCGGCGTTTTTCGTGCCCGACGACGTGCGCGAATACATGGGCCGGGCCGTCGAACGCGGCCGGCGGGCGCAGGCGGCGTGGGACGAACGCCTGGCGGCTTATCGCGCGGCACATCCGGATCTGGCCGCGCGGTTCGTCGACCAGATGAGCGGCGAATTGCCCGTCGGGTGGGATGACGACCTGGATGCGCTGTTCGCCGGGTCCGCCAAGCCGATCGCCACGCGCAACGCCTCGGGCAAGGTGCTCAACGCCGTGGTGAAAAAAGTCGACTGGCTCATGGGCGGCAGCGCCGACCTGGGGCCGAGCAACAAAACCTACCAGGACGGCCGGGGCGATTTCGGCGAAGACGGCTTCACCGGACCGAACCTCGCCTTCGGCGTGCGCGAACACGCCATGGGCTCGTTGGCCGGCGGTCTGGCGCTGCACGGCGGGGTGATCCCCTACACCGGCACGTTCCTCATCTTCACCGACTACATGCGTCCGCCGATGCGCCTGGCCGCGCTGATGGGCCTGCGCGTGATTTACGTGTACAGCCACGACAGCATCGCGCTGGGCGAGGACGGGCCGACGCACCAGCCGATCGAGCAGATCATGCAATTGCGCCTGATGCCCAACGTGACGGTCATTCGTCCGGCCGACGGGCCCGAGACGGTCGAGGCCTGGCGCGCGGCCCTCACAAGGCGCGAAGGACCCACCGTGCTGCTGACCTCGCGGCAGGATCTGCCGGTGATCGATCGCACGAAATCCGCCGCCGCGACCGGTTTGCGCCGCGGCGCCTACGTGCTGTGGGAGAGCGCCGCGCAGCCGGAGCTGATTCTCATCGCCACCGGTTCCGAGGTGCACCTGGCGCTGGAGGCCGGGCAGAAAATGGCCGCCGAGGGCGTGAAGGTGCGCGTGGTCTCCATGCCCTGTTGGGAGCTGTTCGCCGCGCAGGACGCGGCCTATCGCGAGAGCGTGCTGCCCGCGAAGTCCGTCAAGCGACTGGCCGTCGAGGCCGGGCTGAAGTACGGTTGGGAGCGCTGGATCGGACCGGCCGGCGCGGCGGTCGGCCTGGAGCATTACGGCGCCAGCGCGCCCTGGCAGGTTCTTTACGAGAAATACGGTTTCACCGTCGAAAACATCGTGGCGCGGGCGAAGGCGTTGCTGACCGAGTAGGCGCCGAGTCCGACAACGACGAAACGACAAGGAATCCGCATGCCGCATTCCGACAGGCCCTATCGCGTGGCGATGATCGGCGTGGGCGACATCACCATGCTGCACCGGCCGGCGTACGTCGATTGCGCCGAGGCCGAGTTGGCGATGCTGTGCGACGCCGATCCCGCGTTGCTGGCGCGGCGCGCCGTCGAGTGGAACGTGCCGCGCACCACCGCCGATTACCGCGCGGCGCTCGCCGCTCCGGACATCGACATCGTCGAGATCAACACGCCGCACCACCTGCACAAGCGGATGGTCGTCGAGGCGCTGGCGGCCGGCAAGCACGTCGCCTGCCAGAAGCCCATCGCCACCTCGATCGCCGACGCCGAGGCGATGGTCGCGGCCGCCGAGCGCGGCGGCGCGAAGCTGCGCGTGCTGGAGAATTTCGTTTTCTACCCGCCCTACGTGCGCGCCAAGGAAATGCTGGACGCCGGCGAAATCGGCGAAGTGCTCGCCGTGCGCTTCAAGCTGGGCACCGGCCTGTTCGGCTCGCGCTGGGTGCCGCTGCGTTCGGAGCTGTGGCACCTGACCGAGTCGGAGCGCGGCATGGGTCAGGCGGTGTTCGACGACGGTTATCACAAGCTGTCGCTGGCCATCCACCTGGTCGGCGCGATCGAGGCGGTGCAGGGCTTCATCGACCGCACCTTCGCCTTCATCGACGAGCCGGCGCAACTGCTGTGGACGTACAAAGACCGCGCCACGCTGGGCAGCTTCGACATCGCCTTTTCGCCGAACCTGTTTACGCACTCGAAGTATTTTCCCGCCGACGAGCGCATCGACATCGCCGGCAGCAAGGGGACGATCCGCCTGCGCGGTTGCACCGGCGCGATCACCGACGAAGCGCCGCTGACCGTCTACCGTCACGGCCGCCGCGAGGAGCATGACGATCTGGAAACCGACTGGCAGGCCAGCTTCACCGCCGGCATCCGCGACTATCCGCGCGCCTTGCGCACCGGGCGCGACACGCTGCTGACCGGGCGACGCGCGCTGGAGGTGCTGCGCTTCGCCTACGCCGCGATCGTCGCCGCGAAGATCGGCGAACGGGTGCGGCCCGACGAGATGACCGACGAGATCGTCGCCCGACATTTGCGCGGCGCGGAGGCGGCGTCATGAGCGGGCGGTATGAATGGACCGCGCGGTTGGCCGTGCGCGGGCTGCAATGGGCGGCGCGCCTGCCGCGCCCGTGGTTGTTGCGTTTGTTGCGCGCGGCGGAAAAACTGCCCGCCAATCGCGCGCCGGGGCCGGGGCTGACGCCGCCGGTCACCGAGTTGATCGAGATCATCGTCGACGAGCCGGGTGGCGAACAGGCGATTCGTCGTTTGCTGCTGGAAGGGCGACATGAGCAATACGTTTCGCTGGTGCGCGGCCTGCTGCGCCATCATGCGAGCGGTCGCACGACTGTGCGCATCGCGGCCGACGAAGCGCTGCCCGCCGTCGCGGGCAAGCAGCCGCTGCGCGTCGCGGTGATCGGCGAGGGACTCGACGCGCGTTTGCTGCGCGCGGCCTATCAAGCCGATCCGGGTTGCGCGTTGGTTGAGGACGATACCGCGCAGGCGTACGAGTTCGCTCCCGCCGCGACGCCCGAACAGATTTCCGCTGCGTTGGCCAAGGGCGCGGTCGTCTCGGTGCATCACTCGCTGCTGACCGACGCGGACGCCGCGCGGGCCCTGTTCGCGCAAGCGAAGGCGCCGTGGCGCGTGTTTTATCCGCTGTGGCATTTTGCGCCTGCGCGCCGGTTGCATCGTTTGCTGGCCGACGACGAGATCGGCGAGGTCGGTACGGTGCGCGTGCAGGCGACTCTCGGCGGCGACGGCGGCGCGCTCGCTCCGCAACCGCCGCAAGCGGACGATTACCTGCGTCATCCGGCGTTCGATCACCTGTTGTTGCTGACCTGGCTCGGCGGCGCGCCGGACGCGGTGTCGGCCTATCTGCAACCCTTGGGCGAACACGGCGGGCAGGGGATGATCGCCGTACGACATCGCGCGCCGGGGCGTTACGGCCTGCTGGAGATGATCCACGCGCCGCAAATGACGCTGCCCTCGGCGTATTATCCGCACGCGGTCGAGGCGGAGGTGTCCGGCACCGACGGCATCGCCTGGCTGCGGCGGGGCATGGCGCAACCCAGCCGCGAGGCGCCGCTGGCGGTGCGCGTCGGCAAAACGGCGTACACGATCGGCGTCGAGCGCGGCCTGACCGCCGAGTGGGACGCGCTGTACGCGCACGCGGCGGCGCATCTGCGCGCGCTGGCCGCCGGTAAGGCACAGCCGATCGTGGGCGCGGAGGATCTTTTCGCCGCGTTGGCCGCGCGCGACCGAGCCGTCGAAGCGGCGCGCACGGGCCGCGTGACGGCGGTGTAGGAGGAAGCGATGTACCAGGCCCATTACGACGCGGACGCGCGGGCGCTGTTGTTCGTCGACGGCGAGAAGGAAGCGGGCGATTGTCTGACGCGGGGAACCAACGTGTTCGTCTGCGGCGGGCTGATGAATCCGGTGCGGATGGGCGGTCTGATCGGCCGCAACGCGCCGTTCGCGCCGGCGATCGCCGACGGCTACACGCATCGGCATATCGAGACGATTCCCTTCCTGCTGCCCGACGACGATCCGGCCGCCGCGCTGTTGGGCGTGGTGTACCTCGGATTGTCGGCGGAGGAAGTCGCGCAGGTGGAAACGTTGGAACTGGACGGCGGCTATCGCCGGAAAATCCCGTTGGAGGTGCGCGTCGGCGACCGCATCTGCCCGGCGATCAGCTACGCCAAGGCGTAAGCGGTCAGCTCGATTCGCGGCTCAGCGCTGCAAAGGCGCCCGCAACGGTCAGCGCGAGAATCAGGCCCAGACCGCCGAGGCAGACGACGGGGAAAATCCACAGCGCCAAGGCCATGCCCCCCTGGCGCGCCAGCAACGTAATGAAAAACGGCACGATCATCCCACCCAGCGGAATGCCGGTTTTGATCATGCCGATCACCGCGCCGTAGTGTTGCGGATAAAGCAGCCCGCCCACGGCGATCAGCAGCGGGCACAGCGCCGACAGCGACAAGCCCGCCGCGACGATCAACGGATAGATCAACGCGCGTCCGGGCAGGAAAAACAATCCGGCGAAGCTCAATGCGGCCAAACCGAACAGCGTGACCAGCAAGCGTGGAATGGCGGCGTTGTTCGCCAGCAATCCCATCAGCAGACGGCCGCCGGCGATGCCGCCCAGAAACAGCAACAGCCCGACTTTCGAGGCGGCTTGGTCGAAGCCGCGCATTTCCATCAGGAACGAGGTGAGGTAGCCGACCGCGGCCAGCTCCGCGCCGACCGCGAGGATCGTCGCCGTCACCAGCGCACCGGCCAAGGGCTTGTGCGGCAGTTCGCGCAGGCGCCGCCAGAAACGCGCGTCGCCGTTGTGCGCCGGGGCCGAGCGCACGAGGGCGAACAGCACGGCCAGCGCCAGCACAGCCGCGCCCGCCTCGATCAGCGAACGCCGCCAGTGCAGGTCGAGGAAAATCAAATAGGCGGTGATGCCGCCCATGCCCAGGGTGGCGGCCAAATGGTTCAGGCCGATGTAGCGGCTCTGGCGCGCGTGGTGGATTTCCAACAGCAGCGCGTCGGTGCTCGCCTCGTACAGGCCGATGGCGCCGCCCAGCAGCACGGCGATCAGGAAGTTGAGCCAGAACGCCTGGTCGGCGAAAAACAGGAAGAACCCGGCGGCCATGGCGATGCTGCCGATCAACAGCAGGCGCGTTTTGGGCCAGACGTCGGCGAGGGCGCCGCCGATGAGCACCGCGACGATGAAGCCGAAATTTTGGCCGGTCAGCAGCAGGCCGATCTGCACCGGCGTCAGGCCGATGTTGCGCGCCGCCGCGCCGATGATCGCCGTGCTCACGCCGAGGAAAAACATCGCGGCGAAGGCCGAGCCGGTCAGGGTTGTGCGGCGAAAGGATGATGTGGACAACGAATGGACCCTTTCCCACGTTGGGGCGGCGGCGGTACAGGCCGAGTTAATACGGCCAAACCATGCGCAATGGCAAGGGGCAATGTCCCGGAAACGCTTGCGGCGTTAAAACTTTTTCGGCCGCAGCACGTTGAGCATCGCCGGCACGATGAGCAGATCGGCCGCCAAGGCCCAAACCATCGTCAGCGCGGTGAGCACGCCGAAATAGAGGTTGGGCACGAAGTTGGACAGCAGCAGCACCATGAAGCCGCAAAACAACACCGCCGAGGTGATGAACATCGCCCGACCGGTTGTGCTCAGGCAGAAAGCCAGCACTTCCGGGAGGTTTTGTCGCCCGCGATTGTCGTATTCCCGCCGGAAACGCGAGAAGAAATGTATCGTGTCGTCCACGGCGATGCCGATGGCGATCGAGGGGATCATGCAGGTGGCCAGGTTGATCGGAATGCCGACGAGGCCCATCAAGCCGAGGGTCATCAGAATCGGCAGCACGTTGGGATAGATGCTGTACAGGCCCACGCGCACCGAACCGAAGAACAACGCCATGCACAAGATGATCACCACGATGGCCAGCGCGAAACTATTCAACTGGCCGTGCACCAGTTCGCGCTCCATGTCGACGTACAGCACCGACGCCCCGGTCGGCGCGGCGGCGATGCCGGCCGGAAACGTCTTGCCCGCGAAATCTGCGATGTGTTCGATCATACCGCGCAGCGAGTTGGAGCCGACGGTGGTCATGCGCGCGCTGATGCGGGTGTAGGAATAGTTGAGGTCGGTGAACGCATCGAGCCCGCCGCGATCGTCGCCCATCGACACGAGCATCAAATACTGAGCGATTTCCTGCCGCGTGTCGGGGATGCGGTAAAACGCCTCGTCGCCGCCGTGCATCGCGCGGTTCATCATCTTGACCAGGTCGGCCAGCGACTGGGTGACGGTGACGAAGGGGATCGTTTCCAACTCGCGTTGCGTGGCTTCGATGGCGCGCAGCACCGCCGGTTCGATCACCGAATCGGGACCGTTGCCCTCGATGAAAAACTCGAAGGCGTTGGCGCCCGAGACGTTTTTTTCCAGAAAATTGTACGACTGGCGCACCTCGCTGTCGGCTTTGAAATATTCGATGAGATTGGTTTCGACCCGCAGGAACGGCAGGCCGATCAGGGCCGCGACGGTGCAAGCCGCGCTGACGAGAAGCACCATTTTGGGATGCGTCCGGGTAATGCGGATGCATGCGTCCAGCAACTTGGCGATAAAATCGCGCTGGCGCTTGGCGACCACCTGCGGTTTGGGCGGTTTGAGCAGGACGAGGATCGCCGGCGCGAAAGTGATGGCGATGGTGAAGGTCAACATCACACTGGCGGCCGCCAGCAAGCCCGTTTCGCGAATCGGCAGGATGCGCGAAACGCCCAGGCTGCCGAAGCCGATGGCCGTGGTCAGGCTGGTCAGGAAGCAGGGCAACACCAGGTGTTCGACCGCGAGGCGGATGGCCT
>DAINPV010000082.1:0-13414 GCA_036743315.1 bacterium
TGTTTTTCGAACAGATCGGCGGCGGCCTGGATGATGGCTTGGCGGATCTTGGCCTTTTTGTCGCTACGGGTGAAAGGTCGCTTTTTCATGCCGTGATTTTCGCAAAAGTGGCATAGTGTGTCAATCGAAACAGCGTACCAAATTCAAGTTTCTACCGGCGTCCCGAGCCCGGCTGCGGTGCAAAAGGGCATTGAAACGGTCCTGCTCGCGGATCTGGCTCTCCAGACCCGGCAACTTCAACCTCCGGTCGATGCCCGCAGGGTTCAATCGCTTGATTCCCTCCCGATTTTTTCTTTTAAAAGTGAGCTTGGTCGACATAATTTCTCCCTCATTCTTGACGTCGGGCAACGGCGGAATTATTCTTCTAATTAAGAATGAATTACTAATTAGATCTCAACAAATGAAAAAAAATAACTCCGAATTGCCATTGCGTATGGACCGGTTTGAGCGGATTTGCCGTGACGCCGGCGTCAAACTGACGCGACAGCGCCTGGAAATCTTTCGTGAGCTCGCGCTGACGGAGGATCACCCCGATGCGGAAGCGATCTATCGCCGCGTGCGAACGAAACTACCGCAGGTGTCCTTGGATACGGTGTACCGCACTCTCTGGATGCTCAACGACCTCGGCTTGATCGACACGCTTGGTCAGGCTCACGACCGAACCCGTTTCGACGCAAATCTGAATCATCACCACCATTTCGCCTGTGTCCGTTGCGGCCTCATCCGGGATTTCTACAGCGATGACTTGGACCGGCTGAACGTGCGGGACGCCATCCGGGACGTCGGCGAGGCAAGCTCGTTGCATCTTGAAGTTCGTGGTCTTTGCCATGAGTGTATTAAAAGAAAAATGGAAGAAGAAAAAACTTAATAAGGAGGGTCAAGTCAATGACGGATACAAAGAAAAATCCTGGGTCGGGGATGGCCGGACGGCATTTGGCCGGCGGCGGCACCACCAATCGCGACTGGTGGCCGCATCAGTTGCGGCTGGACATCCTGCACCAACATTCGTCCAAATCCAATCCGATGGGCGAGGATTTCGACTACGCCAAGGAATTCGAGAGCCTCGATCTGGACGCCGTGAAGAAGGATCTGCGCGAACTGATGACCCGGTCGCAGGACTGGTGGCCGGCGGACTTCGGTCACTACGGCCCGTTGTTCATCCGCATGGCGTGGCACAGCGCCGGCACTTACCGCACCAGCGACGGGCGGGGAGGCGGGGGCTCCGGCAGCCAACGGTTCGCGCCGCTCAACAGTTGGCCGGACAACGTCAACCTCGACAAGGCCCGCCGACTCCTTTGGCCGATCAAACAAAAGTACGGCCGCAAAATTTCCTGGGCCGACCTGATGATTCTCGCCGGCAACGTCGCCCTGGAATCGATGGGCTTTAAGACCTTCGGTTTTGCCGGCGGGCGCGAGGACATCTGGGAGCCGGAAAAGGATGTCTACTGGGGCTCGGAAAAAGAGTGGCTGGGCGACAAGCGTTACTCCGGAGATCGGGATCTCGAAAATCCGTTGGCCGCCGTCCAGATGGGGCTGATTTATGTCAACCCCGAGGGACCCAACGGCAACCCGGATCCGCTGGCCGCCGCTAAGGATATCCGCGAAACGTTCGCCCGCATGGCCATGAACGACGAGGAAACGGTGGCGCTCATTGCCGGCGGCCACACCTTCGGCAAGACCCATGGCGCGGGGGACGCGAAACACGTCGGACCCGAACCCGAAGCGGCTCCCCTCGAGGAACAAGGTCTGGGCTGGAAGAGCGGATTCGGTACAGGCAAAGGCGGCGATACGATCACCAGCGGTCTGGAAGTCATCTGGACCAATACGCCCATCAAGTGGAGCAATAACTTTTTCCGGATTTTGTTCAGTTACGAATGGGAACTGACCAAAAGCCCGGCCGGCGCGCATCAATGGACGCCGAAGGGCGGCGCCGCCGCCGGCACCGTGCCGGATGCGCACGATCCGTCCAAGCGCCATGCGCCCGCCATGCTGACTACGGATCTCTCCCTGCGCTTCGACCCGGTCTACGAAAAAATTTCGCGGCGCTTCTACGAACATCCGGATCAGTTCGCCGATGCGTTCGCCCGGGCGTGGTTCAAGCTGACCCACCGCGACATGGGGCCGCGCTCGCGCTATCTCGGCCCCGAGATTCCGGCCGAAGAACTCATCTGGCAAGATCCCATTCCTCCCGTCGATCATAAATTGATCGGCGCCAAGGATATCGCCGCCCTCAAAGCCAGAATCCTGGCGTCCGGTTTGTCGGTGTCGGATCTGGTTTCGACCGCTTGGGCCTCGGCGGCCACTTTCCGCGGCTCCGACAAGCGCGGCGGCGCCAACGGCGCCCGTATTCGTTTGGCTCCGCAGAAGGATTGGGAAGTCAACCAGCCGGCCCGGTTGGCGAAAGTGCTCAAGAAGTTGAAGGCCATCCAGAGCGAATTCAACAAGGCGCAGTCCGGCGGTAAAAAGGTGTCGCTGGCGGACCTGATCGTGTTGGGCGGTTGTGCGGGCGTCGAGCAGGCCGCGAAAAACGCCGGGCGCAAAGTGACGGTTCCCTTCACGCCGGGACGCATGGACGCTTCACCGAAACAGACCGACGTGGACTCCTTCGCCGTGCTCGAACCGATCGCCGATGGTTTTCGCAATTACCAAAAAGCCAGCTTTGCCGTCCCCGCCGAGGAGTTGCTGATCGACAAGGCGCAATTGCTGACCCTCACCGCTCCCGAGATGACGGTTCTCGTCGGCGGCATGCGCGTCTTGAACGCCAACGTTGAAAAATCCCCGCACGGCGTCTTCACCAAGCGTCCCGAGGCGCTCAGCAACGACTTCTTCGTGAACCTGCTGGACATGAACACGCAATGGAAAGCCTCCGCGCAAGACAAGAACCTGTTCGAGGGACACGATCGCGCGACGGGCGAACTCAAGTGGACCGCCACGCGGGTCGACCTGGTTTTCGGTTCGAACTCGCAACTGCGCGCCCTGGCGGAAGTCTACGGCTGCGCGGATTCGCAGGAAAAATTCGTGCATGATTTTGTCGCGGCATGGAACAAAGTTATGAACCTCGACCGGTTCGACCTTGCCTGATTGATGTCGATCGTCAAGGCGTCCGGAATAAAAAAACCGGACGCCTTTTTTGTGTGGCGGCTGCCGCCGGCCGGGAGCGGTATCGAATGCCGATCGGCCGCAACGTTCTCGGTTTGGCCGCCCCGCTTAACAAGCGGGGTGGACAATGGTTCGAATATGGTAAAATCCGCTATGTTTTCTTCGGGAAACGCGGAGGTGCGTATATGGTGACTTTGCGGTCCCAAAACCTTTTTCTGTTCTGTCTCGTCGTTGTTTTCTGCTTGGCGACCTGCGCCGGCGATGACGATGACAATGACGACAACGACGCCGTCGACGACGATACGTCCGACGACGATACTTCCGACGACGATGACGGCGGCGATGACGACGACACGTTCGACGACGACGACACGTCGGACGACGACGACACGACGCCGCCCGAGCCCTACGATCCGCCGTGGCTTACCGTTTTGCCGGGAAAGGACGCCGCGATTCTCGACGAACTCGGCCGCCAGGTGCTGCTGCGCGGCGCAAACTTCAACCACCTGGGCGATTATTTCGTCACCGATCCCTCGCTGCCGACGGTCGCCGAGCTGACCGATGAGGATTGGGACGACGTGGCCGCGCTCGGTCACAACGTCGTCCGCCTGGTGACCACCTGGTCGGCCTGGGAACCCGAACGCGACGAAATCGATTTGGAATACCTCGATCGCGTACGCGACGCCGTCGCCGCGGCCAAGGCGCGCGACCTGTACGTGGTCATCGATATGCACCAGGACGCCTGGTCGAAATTCGTCTTCACCCCGGCGAACGAAACCTGCCCCGAGGGCACGTCGCACCAGCGCGGCTGGGACGGCGCGCCGCTGTGGGCCACCTTCACCGACGACCAACCGACCTGCACCCCCGGCCGGCGCGAGGACAGCCCGGCCGTCATGCGCGCCTGGGAGAATTTCTACGCCGACCGCGACGGCGTCCGCGACGAGCTGGTCGAGCTGTGGGCGTTCATCGCGGCGGAATTCGCCTTCGAATCCGCCGTGGCCGGGTACGATCTGCTCAACGAGCCGGGCAACGGCGACAGCCTGATCCGCACCTTCAACGGCCTGACGCAATTCACCCGCGATGCCATTGCCGCCATCCGCGCGACCGAGGCGTCGCTCGACGCGCCCGAGCATATTATCTTCTTCGAACAGGGCGTCGTCGGCCTGCCGGTCGCCTTTGACCTGGGCGACGACAACCTGGTCTACGCTCCGCACAACTACGCCGAAGCCATCGGTCCGTCCTTCGACGGCCTGCTCGAGCTGATGTTCATCTACTACAACATCATGCGCGGCCTGTATCAGGCGCCGCTGTGGGTCGGCGAATACAACAAGTTCAGCGACCCGGCGAGCAACGACGCCTGGATGACCCGCTACGCCGAACTGGAAGACCATTGGCTGCAGGACGGCGGCGCGTGGTGGCAGTGGGAGCAGGAATGCGGCGATCCGCACAACGCCATGTGGCCGCCCACGCCCGAGTGGATCGAGCAACAGCAAGAAACCTGCGGCGATGCGCGCTTCGAGATCCGCGCCTGCCTCGATCGCGCCTATCCGCGCGCCGTGCCCGGCCGCCTGACGAGCCTCGAGGCCGTTCCCTGCGACGGGCATTTATCGCTGACCGGCACGACCGCCCAAGCCGGCGAGGCCGATCTGTGGATCCCCTCCGCGTCCGCGACCGAACCGACCGTCGCCGGCGCGGGCATCCAGGCGACGCAGTTCACGCCGGTCGACGGCGGCTGGCGCGTGTTCGTCACCGTTGACGGCGACTACTCGATCGAGGTCGCAGCGGCGGAGAATGATCGATGAATCGCTTGCTCGTCTTGCTGTTGTGTTTCGGCCTGGCGTTTGCCCTGCTCGCCTGCGCGGCCGATGATGACTCCTCGCCCGCTGCGGAGCCGGCGGACGATGACGACGACAGCGACGACGATCATGACGACGACGAGGTCGACGATGACGGCGACGACGACGCTCTCCCGCCCGAGTGTTACGAACCGGGAGGCGACGAACCCACCTCCCGCAACCTGACGCCCGCTTTTTCCGCCGACTATTACGCGCAGCAAAGCAGCTTGTATTTCGACACCCTCGATTCCGGCGCGGATCCGCTGTCCGTCCCCGCATATTCCGTTCTCGTCGCCCGGTGGGAATGGCCGCCCTGGTTGAAGCTCACCGGGCTTGGCAAAACGAGCATGATCTGGCTCGATCGGATTCTTCGCCTGTACCCCACGTCGATTCCCGAGCGCGATTGCCGTGGATTCGACGAGCAACCCTTCGGCCGCTGTCACGTCGTGTTTTATTACAACGACGGCGAGCCTTGTCCGATTTACGAGGAATTTACCTTCAACGACCTGGGCGAAATAACCTTTATCGAAGCGTGGTCGGACCTGCCGGAGTTTTTTCCGACGCCGGATTTCGGCGATGTCTGGGCCCAAGGCCCAGCGGTGCGCCGCTTGTCCACCGCCGTCCCCGGTCTGGGCAAACCGGACGGCCTGATCGACCTCGACGGCGACTGCATGCGGCAGGTGGCCGGCCAAAACGAGGATGTCGCCGACTTCCTGGACCATGCCGTCGACCCGCTGGTCTCCTGGATCATGGACTACCTCGCCTGGGGGCGGGACAGCTTCAGCGTCGGCTGCGGTTGGACGCGCAGTTGCCGACAATAACTGCCGTCCTTTCCCTCATTCCGCCGGCGCGATCGTAATCACATGCTCGCCGTCCGCGGGCGTGGTGTAGACGGTCAGCAGTTCGGTTTCGGCGTCCCACTCGCTGGTCCAGGAACCGGCGGGGTCGCTCACCGCCAGCGTCCAGCCGTCGGGGTAGTGGCGGCTCTCCGGGATGAAAATCTCGGTCGGGCCGCTCGCGTTGGGCAGATCCTCGAAGCGCAGCACCATCACCTTCGTCTCGAAATCGAAGGAAATCTCGCGCGGGATGCCCGGCACCGCGCGCGGGTAGGCGCGCACGATCAGGTCGGCGCGCTCGACGCGTTCGTTGCCGTCCTCGTCGAACAGGTCGTACGCTCCGCCGTGGCCGCGAAAGTGCCAGAAGGTCCAGCCCGCCAGCACCTCGTCGGCCATGGTCAGCGCGTCGTCCATGTACTGTAAATAATTATCATCCGCGGTGCGCACGCCCCATTCGCCGATCAGCGCCGGCACGTGCCACGCGTGCGCGTTGCCGCTCACGACCTTGCCCCAGCGCCGGAAATAAAACCCGTTCCCGTGGTAGGCGAAGCCCAGGTCCATCAGCGGATGATACAGGTGCGGATAATACGCCAGGCGCTCGCCGGACAATTTTTGCAGACTGCTGGGCAGCAGCGCCGACGGGTTGAGCACCAGCGGCTCGTAGAAGATCCAATGCTCCGTGTCCACCTCGCGGATCGCCTCGATCAGCCGCGTGTACATCGCCGTGAGGGTTTCGGCCTCGAACGTCCAGGGCAGGTGTTTGTCGATCCACGGTTCGTTCAACAAATCATAACCAAGCAGGGCCGGGTGGTCCTTGAAGCGGTTGACGAACAGCATCCATGCGTCGATCTGCGCCTGCTGCAAATCCTCGTCGTTGTAGAAATGATGAAACGCGGTGATCACCGCCGGGCTCAGGTACTTGAAAAAGCCCTCGAGGTTCGGATTGAACGGCAGCCCTTCGTCGCGCACCATCCAGTCCGGAAACCCGCGCCCGCCGTACTTTTCGTTGAACATGTCCTGGTGAAAATCGATGATCGCCCGCAGGTCGTTGTCCGCGCACCAGTCCAGCGCGTCCTCCAGGCGGTCGAGGTACTCCAGGTCGTATTCGTCCTCCTCGCGCTCGAAGCTGTGCCAGAAAACCGGCAGCCGCGCGAGGTTGAAGCCGTAGGCGCGCATGCGCACGAAGTCGTCCTCGATCGCCCAATACTCGACCGGCTCGCCGTAGCCGACGCTGAAGGTCTGGTTCGCGCCGTGTAGAATCAGCGCGCGGCCCAGCTCGTCGGCGAGGAAAATACGGTCGCCCGCGTCGACCATCCACCCGGGGCTCGTGTCGTCGTCGCCGCTGTCGTCGTCGAGCGTATCGTCGTCGGTTGAATCGTCGTCGTCGAGCGTATCGTCGTCGGCTGAATCGTCGTCGTCGTTCACATCGGCTGAATCGTTGTTGTCATCATCGTCGCCGCTGTCGCACGCCGCCGCCGCGAAAATCGACAATATCAAAACGAGTAGGAACTTGAATTTCATGCGCTCGCCCTCCGTCCGACGAAAAGCGTAGCGCACCCCGACGCGCGATAAAAGAGGGGCAGGGGAATGATTATTCGCCGTCCAAAACTTTGCGGACCATCCGCGCGATCGTTTCTATCTGGAACGGCTTTTGGATGAAGCTCACGCCGTCGTCGAGCACGCCGTGATGCGCGACGATGTTTTCCGTGTACCCCGACATAAACAACGCCTGGAGCCCCGGCCGTTTCGCCGCCAGATGATGGTGCAGTTCGCGACCGTTCATGACCGGCATGATCACGTCGGTCAGTAGTAGGTCGATTCGCTCTTGGGTTTCCGTGAAAATTTTGATGGCGCTTTCGACATTCTCCGCTTCGAGCACCGTGTACCCCTGTTGCCCTAGCACCTTCTTCACCAACCCGCGCACCATCGCCTCGTCCTCAACCAGCAAAATCGTCTCCGTCCCCCGCGGCAAATCGGCGCCCTTGGCGCGCGTCAGCGGAATCGCCTCTTCCTGGACGCGCGGGAAGTAGACCTTGAACGTGCTGCCCACGTTCGGCTCCGAGTAGACGGTGATGAAGCCGTCGTTCTGTTTGACGATGCCGTAGACCGTCGCCAACCCGAGACCCGTGCCTTTCTCCTTGTCCTTGGTCGAGAAAAAAGGCTCGAATATTTTCTGCCGCGTCTGCTCGTCCATCCCGCAGCCGGTGTCGGAAACGGTGAGCGACACATACTCGCCGGGTTGAGCGTCCAGGTGCGCCGCGCAAAAGGCCTCGTCGATCGTCACGTTGCTCGTTTCGATGATCAGCTTGCCGCCGCTGGGCATCGCGTCGCGCGCGTTGACCGCCAGGTTGACCAGTATCTGATCGATCTGCGAGGGGTCGGCTTTGATTCGTCCCAGATTGCGTGCAGCGATGAACCGGAGCTCCACGTCCTCGCCGATGATCCGCCGCAGCATCTTCTGCGACATCTCGAGAATCTCGTTGGGGCGCACGACCTTCGGGTCGATCACCTGTTTGCGTGAAAAGGCCAGCAGTTGCGCGGTCAGGGCGGCGGCCCGCTCGCCGGCGGATTTGATCTCCAGCATGTCGGCGCGCAGCGGATCGCCGGGCTCCAAACCGCCCAGAATCATCTCAGAATAACCGTTGATTCCGGTGAGAATGTTGTTGAAGTCGTGCGCCACGCCTCCGGCCAAGCGCCCGATGGCTTCCATTTTCTGCGCCTGATGCAACTGGTCCTCGAGCCGACTTTTTTCCTCCGCCGCTTTGATTCGCTCGGTGATGTCCCGAATCTGCCCCAGCGTACCGCGCATGTTGTCGCCGTTCATCAGCAGTGAAGCCGAAAGCTCGCCGTGAAAATGCGATCCGTCCTTTCGCTTCATGATCAACTGAATGTTCGCCGTCTGCTTTCCCGAAGTCACGCAGGTTTGAAATTCGCTCAACGCATAGGCGATTTGATCCTCGGCCAGGAAATCGGTGAACGTTCGTCCGATCATCTCGTCCGGCGGCAAGCCGAAAACCTGTTTCGTCGAAGGCGACATATAGGTGATAATGCCCTCGGCATCGGTAATGAACAGTGCGTCGGCCAGGTTTTCCGCCATGCCGCGGAATTTGATTTCGCTGGCCCGCAACGCCTCTTCCGCCGCCTTGCGATCGGTGATGTCCAGATGCACGCCGGTCATGCGGATCGGTTTTCCGTCCCGATCGCGTTCGAGCACCTTGCCGCAGTCGTAAATCCACCGCCACGTTCCGTCCTTGGCCCGCAGCCGGTGCTCGGATTCGTAACTGGGAGTCTTGCCTTCGAAGTTGGCGGTGATTTGTGCCATTGCGTATTGATAATCGTCCGGATGGACCAGCTTTTCCCAGGTGGTCAGTCGCGGTTCGAGTTCCTCCAATCGATATCCCAGCATTTCGGCCCATTGCCGGTTGAACTGCACCTCGCCGGTGACGACGTTCCAATCCCACGTCCCCAGGTTTGCCCCTTCCAAAGCCAGTTGCATGCGCTCCTTGACGAGCCGCAGATCCTTTTCGGTTTTGCGGATATCGCTGACGTCCATGATGATCTCGACGCCGCCCCAGAGCTGGCCTTGCTCGTCGATCAACGGGATCGCATAGGCCTTGGTGGCGATGCCCATCAACTCTTCTTCGTCCGGCGTGGAAACCCGGCTTTGCATTTGACCGGTTTGAAAGGCGATGATCAAATTGCATTGCGGGCAGGGACTGTCCAAGCCTTTCCTTGTCTTGTAACACTTCTTGCCGAGGACCTCGTTCAGCCCTTTCTGTCCAAACTTTTTATACACTTCGTTGTTGGCGACCAGGACGTTGAACTCGGTGTCCATCACGCTGACCAGACCGGGCAGGGCGTTGATGATCGCGTTCAACTCGGCGACATTCTGGGCCAGCTTTTCTTTACTCTCGAACAGTTCATTTTCAGTGCGCCGGCGACCTTCGTCCCCTTTCTCCAGTTCCGCCATCCGGCGTCGCAATTGTTGGATTTCTTCCAGCAGTTGCGTTTTCGTTTTCTTTGCGTCGTTCATATCGTCTCCATTATCGTGTTGACGCCTAAAGGTTGCTTTTTACTTATCGTTCGATCCCACAATCAAAAAGAGGATTCTTCCAATTGATCGACTCTGTTCGCATCAAGGTCTGGGGAGATTGTTTTTTTTCATTCTTCAATCGTATCAATTGTCTGGATAGAATCAAGATTCGAAATGGTGGATTCTGCGGATAGTATGGCGGAATTCTACCCCGCCTTTTGACCCGCCCGCCCGACTCGCGTACGCTGGGGCATTCCCTTTTTCACCCGGAGGCGAAATGGACAACCCGCGCATCTGCGTCGTCGGCGCCTGCAACATCGACCTGCTCAGCTACGTCCCCCGGCTGCCCGTGTTGGGCGAAACCCTGCACGGCGACCGCTTTCAAATCGGCTTCGGCGGCAAAGGCGCCAACCAGGCCGTGATGTGCGCCAAGCTCGGCGCGTGCGTGAGCATGGTGAGCAAACTCGGCGACGACGTGTTCGGCCGCGACACCCTGGCCAACTTCGCGAAGTTCAACGTCGACACGCAACACGTGCGCCTTACCGGCGAAGCCTTCAGCGGCGTCGCGCCCATCGCGGTCGACCGGCAGGGCAACAACTCGATTATCATCGTTACCGGGGCCAACGATCTGCTCAGCCTCGCGGAGATCGAAGCGGCGCGCGCGACGATCGCCGCGTCCCGCGTCCTGATCTGCCAGCTCGAAATCCCGCTGGAAACCAGCCTGGCCGCGCTGCGCCTCGCCCGCGAATGCGGCGTGATGACGATCTTCAATCCGGCGCCCGCCCGCGCCGAGTTGCCCGCCGAAGCCTACCGCCTCAGCGATGTGTTCTGCCCCAACCAGAGCGAAACCGAAATGCTCACCGGCCTGCCCGCCGGCTCCGTCGCCGAGGCCGTGGTCGCGGCCCGCGTCCTGCTCGCGCGCGGCGCGGCCAACGTGCTGATCACCCTGGGCGAGCACGGCAGCCTGCTGGTCAATGACGAATCCGTGGAGCATATCCCCGTCGAAAGCGTGCGGGCGATCGACACCACCGGCGCCGGCGATTGCTTCGTCGGCAGCCTCGCGTTTTTCCTGGCGAAAGGGCTCTCGCCGGCCGAGGCGACGCGACGCGCCAACCGCATCGCCGCCCTCAGCGTCCAGGCCCACGGCACGCAAACCAGCTTCCCCGATGCCGCTGACCTGCCGCCGGATTTGTTGTCCGATTGACCCTTCTATTTAAGGGACACCTTACTGAATTATCTGCCGGGCGCCGCGGTTTTGTCCTGGAAGGACAGGGCCGTGTTTGCCGTCATTCCGCCTTCGGACCTCAAATTTCAGTCGTTACCGAACTCGGCTGACGCGATACGGATCGTTCCCGGCAAGATAACCGAAATAGAACGACAAGCCGATTGATCGTCATTTTCGCTGCGCCTATTATCGGAGCCGATCGGGATCCCGAGTGGTTACGTCTGTAAGTCATACAAAATCGTGGATAGTTGATGTGAAGCGCAACGCCGATTTGCGCACGAGGTTTGTCCATGCGAACACCATTCTCGCTCAAACATGGAAAGGATCGATTTATGCATTGCTCAAAGTCGCACCGTGCTGTTTTTCCCGTAGTTGTTTCGATGGTCTTGTTGTTCGTTTTGTTGTGTTCCGCGACGCCGGCTCCGGCTCAGGAAACGCCGCCTCCCCTGGATGAAACGCCAAGCGCCGTCGCGCTGGCCGCCGAAAAACGCCATGCCTTGGAAGCCAGCCCCATGTCGCCGTTCATGCGCATCTACGTCCTGCAATATATGTATCAATTCGCGCCCGACAACGAACTGATCCTCGGTCTTTCCTACATGAACATCAAGTTCGATTGCGGCGAAACGCATGCCCCGGGCGTGGTCGTCGGCTTGCGTCATTATCTGTGGAAAGGGCTGCATGCCGAGTACCAGTTATGGCCCGCTTATGATTGGTTCTATGAAAAGAACGAAGACAAATACTACAACGGTTTCGAACTGTGGAACGAAGGCCGCATCGGATACCGGTTCGCTATCAGACTCAGCGACAAAGTCGATCTGTACATCACGCCGCAATGGGCTTTGGGCTTCGGCGTGTACGGCGGCAACAAGCCGGAGACCTTTAAGGAAGAAGTCCGCGACGAACCTTATTTCGGCGCTCCCCTGGTTTTCATCGGCCTTGGCTTCTGAGTCCATCGACTGTTGGTTGTGATTTGGCCATCGGTTCCAAAGCTTAGCCTTGACGCTGTTTGAACTAGAACGCTGAGTCTATTGACTCCGCTTTCCGAAGGGAACTATCATCTTCCGACAACGATTTCCAAAGAGATTGCAGGAAGTTGTACCTATAATTGTTTTGAAAATCGAAGCGACCGCTGTCCGGCCTCAAGCAAACTGAGTGTAGGGAAATGCCATGGTTGAAAAGGCGGACCGACTTCGTCTTCCGCCGGCGTCGTACAGTGGCCGGCATCGCCTAAGGATAATCGGTGTCGGTAAACGAGGCCAAGCGCCCTTGTGATTGGCAAAGATGAGTGACAATTCCTTTGGGAGGATTCAATGAACAAATTGCGTTTAATGGTTTTGCTGCTCATGGCCGCGATTCTTTTTAGTTCCTTGCTCGCCTGCATCGGCGATGATGACGATGACGACAACGATGCCGCTGTCGACGATGATGACGCAACCGATGATGACGATGACGACGCGGCTGATGACGATGCCGCCGATGACGATGCCGCCGATGACGACGCCGCCGATGACGACGCCGCCGATGACGATGCGGCCGATGACGATGCGGCCGATGACGATGCCGCCGATGACGACGCGGCTGATGACGACGACTCGGCGATTCTGGATATCCCCTTCGATGACTATGAGCCGGGGAGCTTGCCCAGTCCGCCGTGGACCTACCTTTGGCATGGCGCGGCCGGCATGCAGGTTGCCAATACCTCGGAACCGGGCAATCGGATTCTTTTTATTACCGGTGGATCGGGCGCCGATATGTACACATCGGCCGAAGTGCTGATCGACGCCGGCGCGGCGGGCGACATCCGAGTGAGTTTCGATGTGAACTCCGACACTGGAACCTACCTCGAGTTCATCGCAAACTGCAGTACAGGCCCCGCGGCATTTCTTCAGTTTCGCTTCGATGACGGCGTCCTTGCCGCGACCACTTATATCAACAAAAACAAGGCAAAGGACAGCGTAATCACGTGCGATTCGACTATCGCTTTCGACACGGACTACCGGATCGACGTCGACCTGTACGCGGACGGAACGTATGACGTATTCGTCAATTCCGAATCCACGTTTTGCATGAACATGGTCAACTACTACTTGGCTGGAGACGACTACACATCCTTCAAGTTCGCGGAAGGCGGCGATGCCGACATGACTGGATCCATGTATGTCGACAATCTCTACGCGGACTATTTATAACCTGGAAGGGAGCCGTAAAAGAGAGCCGTTGTGCCTCGCATGAATCGTGGGTCCTGTATCCCCGGCCGGAAGGATGCCTGGTGACCGGCGGGCGTGGTTTTGCTAGGATGCGCGACGGTGAACCTTTTGGGCCCGTGCGCGGTCCAAAGGCAAACAAGGAGAGACCCATGCGAAAGATGCTGTTGACGATCATCGTG
>DAINPV010000083.1:0-13057 GCA_036743315.1 bacterium
CAGGGCTTCGCCGTCGCCGCCTTCGGTCCCGCCGGTGAAGAATTTCCGCAGCGGATAGATGCCGCGCGGAGTCTGGAGATACTTTTCATCGACGGTGCGGCTGATCGTCGAAGGGTCGCAACTGAAACGCTGCGCCAGGTCGCTCATCCGCAGCACTTTCAGATGCTGCTCACCCTGGTCGAGAAAATCACGCTGCGCGTCCACCACCGCGCGGGCCACCTCGAGCAGCCGTTCCCGGCGAAACCGCAGCGCATCGATGATCGCGTTCGCCGCGATGATCGCGTTGCGCAGGTCGTTCTCCAGTTTGATGTCGATGTTGCGCCCGAGCACGAGCCCCCCGATGTCCTTGGCGATGTCCGGATGATCCGGCCGCTCGGTCGCGCCGTAGAGCTCGACGCCCTCGTGGGTGTGGATGTAGCGGATCAACGCCTGCCCGATCCGCCCCAACGCCCCGGGGATCACCACGCGCAAGGTCGTCATCGCTTACCTCTTCAGCAGGCCCAGCCGGTCCATGACCGCGCGCAGCTTCGCCACGGTGGCGTCCACCGCGCTGGTCATCGGCAGGCGCATTTCGGTCGTGCCGATGCCCTGCAGCATCAGCGCCGCCTTGACCGGAATGGGATTGGTTTCGACAAACAGCGCGCCGTACAGCGGCGCGAGATCCTGGTTGACGGCCAAAGCGCGGCGCACATCGCCGGCCCGCCACGCCTCCCACAGCGCGACCATCCGCGCCGGATCGACGTTCGCCGCAACGCTGACCACGCCGTCGCCGCCCACGGCCAGCGAGGGCAGCAGCAGCGCGTCGTCGCCGGCCAGGACGTTCAGGTGCGGCATGGCGCGCTTGAGTTCCTCGGTCACGGCCACGCCGCCCGAGGCTTCCTTGACCGCCTTGATCGTCGGATGTTCCGCCGCCGCGAGAATCGCCGCCGTTTCCATGTTGCGCGCGGTGCGGCCGGGGATGTTGTAGATCATCACCGGCACGCCGATCTGCGCGATCGCGCCGAAGTGCGCGACCAGGCCGTGCTGCATCGGCTTGTTGTAATAGGGCACCACGGCCAACACGCCGTCGGCCCCGACATCGGCGGCCATGCGCGTCGCCGCGACGCTGGCAGCGGTGTTGTAGGTGCCCGCGCCGACCACGACCTTCGCCCGGCCGCCGGCCAGTTTGACGCAGATTTTCCACAGCAGCTTTTTCTCGTCGTTGGTCAGCGTCGGACTCTCGCCGGTGGTGCCGGTGGGCACCAGGCCGTGCACGCCCGCGGCCAGCAGCCGCTCGACCTGCGCGGTAAACGCCGCTTCGTCGACGCCGCCCGAGCCGGTGAACGGCGTGGGCAGGGCGACGTAAATTCCCTGGAACATCGTCTACTCCTTAATGTGGCGCCGGTATGGTAGCACGCGCCTTTTGCGCGGGCCAGTATGATCGACCGCGTCGGCGGTAAAAAAGTTGCGGAGGGGGTCAGGAAGCGAGGGCGATCGGTTCGCTGGTCAACCGTTCGTGCAACAACGCCAGCGCGAGGAAGGGGATGGGCAGGAATAGGTCTGAAACGAAAAGATAGCCAATAGTATCGAATGGGAGCCAAAGTGTTAGAGTCAACAATAAATAAAAAAGACTCCAGACAACGATGGTGAGTATGAATGAACAACATAGAGGGATAAACGCTACGGCCAGCACGCGCCAAAACCGGCCCTGGGTCAACGCCTTGCTCTGCGCGAAAGTGTCCGTCAATGAGGCGGGGCAGGCGGAGGCGATCACCGCACCGAAGCTGTAGCGCACCGACCAGTACACGCCGGGGACGATCAAGAGCAACAGTCCGACCAGGGTGAGCAACGTGTAGGCCACGGCGAAAAGGAGCAAGCGGGGAAAGCGGCCCAGCGCGTAGCGCAACGCCGGGGCGAGGGCAGGCGCGCTTTTGTCGTCTTTCGTTTTCACATAGGCATAGAGACAAACCGGGAAGTACACCGCTTCGCCGACGATCAGGCAAAGCATGTCGATTGCCTCCGCGAAGATTGCCTCGCCGGTCGTGTCGGGAACCCACGTGTTCCATAAATAGACGAATAGCTCAAGCGGTGCGAAAATCAACAGCGCCGTCTTGAGGAAAAACCCGAGCCGGGGCAGCACCACGCGCAGCGCCTCGGCGGTCAGGTGGAAGGCGTCACGCAATGGCGACAATGTATCAATTGCGGGTTCGATCGATGCAGGCTCAGACAGTTCCCCATGGGACATCGATTTTCCCTCCCCGATGGAAAATTCTCATTGCCCTGCGATTATTCTACGGCAATAAAAGTGAAAGGCAACCGCGCGAAAACAATGCTTAGAGCACTTCGTAGTCGCCCTGGCGGCCTTCGATGAAGGCGCGGACGAAGGGATTGCCGGAGAACTTGATTTCGGCGGGTGGACCCTCTTCGAGGATTTTGCCCTCGTAGAGCACGGCGATTTTGTCGGCGATGCGCAGCGCGGCTTCGACGTCGTGGCTGATGATGAAGTTGGTCAGGTTGAATTTTTTCTGCGTGTCCACGATGAGCTGGTTGATCGAGTCGGTCATCAGCGGGTCCAGGCCGGAGGTCGGCTCGTCGTAGAAAACGGTCTGCGGCTTGAGCACGATCGCGCGCGCCAGGCCCACGCGCTTGCGCATGCCGCCCGACAGCTCGGAGGGCAGCTTGTCCTCGATGTGGGGCAAGCCGACCGCCGCGAGCGCCTCGGCGACCTTGTCCCGGATTTCGTCGGGCTTGAGCCTGGTATGCTCGATCAGCGGGAAGGCGATGTTCTCGAAGATGTTCATCGAATCGAACAGCGCGCCGTCCTGAAACAGCACGCCGAAGTTGCGCCGCACGCGGTTCATTTCGCGGTCGTCGAGCGTGGTGATGTCCTCGCCGTCGACCAGGATGCGGCCCGCGTCGGGCCGGACCAGCCCGATGATGTGCTTGAGCGTCACCGATTTGCCGCCGCCGGACCGGCCCAGCAACACGGTGATTTTGCCGGTGGGAATTTCCAGGCTTACCCCGTCGAGCACCCGCTGCCCGCGAAAGGACTTGTAGACGTTTTCCAGCTTGATCATCGCGCGTAGTCTAACGCGATCAGATGCAGCGCGCCAGCACGTCGACCACGTCGAGCACCTCGACCGAATCGTCGGCCTTCTCGAAGGCGCGCATGCACGACGGACAGGCGGTGACCAGACTTTTCTTGTCGCCCTCGTGCACTTCCGTCAGGCGCTTTTGCGCGATGTCGCGGGCCATCACCGGGTTGGTGACCGGGATGCCGCCGCCGCCGCCGCAGCAATACGACTTCTGACGATGCCAACTGAATTCCTCGATCGGCTCGCGGCACACCTCGTTGAGCAATTGCCGCGGTTGGTCGAACACGTGCAGGTAGCGGCCCAGGTAGCACGGATCGTGGTAGATCAGCCGCTTGGCGTAGGGGCGGCGGATCGGCAGCTTGCCTTCGGCGACCAGCGGCGCGAGGAACTCGGTCAGGTGGTAGATGCGGTCGGTGAGCTGCACGCCGGCTTGCGGCAACTGCACCTTGAGCGTGTAGGTGCAGCTCGGGCAGCCGGTGATGATCACCTTGGCTTTGCTCAGCTTGCGCCCCAGCTCCTGCGCGTTTTTGGTGAAGGCTTCCTGATAGCCCTGGTCGTGCAACGGCACGCCGCAGCAGGGCACCTCGGCGTCGTAGCAGGCGACGTAGTTGATGTCCATCGCCTCGAGCACGCGGAAGGTGTTTTTGATCGTCTGCGGGTAGTTGTAGATCATCACGCAGCCGGGGAAGTACACGACCTGGGCGTCGGGGTTGAACAGCGAGGACGGCAGCAGCGTGCGCAGCCGCGCGGCCAGATCGTCGCCCATCGGGTTGTGGCGCTCGGAGAAGAAGCGCTCGAACTCGGCCGATTCCTGCGGCTGCATCCGTTCGGCCACGGCCTTTTCGCGCGCGGCAAGCATCACCGGCGGCACTTCGATTTCGTGGTCGCAATACTCGCGGCACAGCATGCAGGTCGTGCAGCGGTAGGTCGACAGCGACACTTCGCGGTTCCAGTTCAGCGCGCCCTCGCCGACCAGGTGCAGCAGCGTCATGCGGCCCCAGGGGGTTTGCGTTTCGTTGCCGCTCGCGTTGGCCACCGGGCAGGCGAAGCGGCAGAGCTTCGGGCAGTAGGTGCAGTATTCGATTTCCTTGTGAAACTTCTTCAGCATGCGCCCTCCGTGCACGGGGCCAGTTTTCCGGGATTGAGAATGTCGTTGGGATCCAGTCGGCGCTTCATGCCGCGCAGCAGTTCGACCGCGACGGGACTCTGCCGCGCCAGCCGGTCGAACTTGAGCCGGCCGATGCCGTGGGCGTGGCTGAGCGCGCCGCCGGCTTGTGCGGCGGCGTCCAGCGCAAGGCGCCAGACGGCGTCGTAGGCGGCCAGATCGTCGGCGCTGCCGGCCCGACTGATGATGGTGAAGGCCAGCGAGCAACCTTCGGGGTAGGCGTGCGGCATAACGCCGAGCACCGAGACCTTTTTGCTGAGCGCTTTGCGCATCGCCGTGTACAGGTGCGCCGCATTGGACCAGACGGTGGACACTTCGACCGTATCCAGCAGCAATTTCTCTTCGGTCATCAGCGGGCTTTGCCGGTACTGTTCGGAATTGCGCCGGCCGTACCAGCGCTGCGCGGTCGCTTCGCCGAAATCGCGCCCGCCCAGTTCGCGGGCGATCGCCAGCGCTTTTTTCATTTCCAGGTCGACGCGCGCGACGCGGCCTTCGAAGACCAACAGCAGCACGCAATCCTTCGCTTCGACGCCCAGGGCGTGCAGCGTGGTCGACGCATCGGCCTCGTCGCTGAGCCGCGCGATCGCCGGGCGCAGGCCCAGGCGCAGCATCTGCCGCACGGCAGCGAGGCCGACGTCCATTTTCTTGAACGACAGCGCGCGATAGGCGCGGGCCTCGGGCAGCATGTGGGCGCGCATGGAGGCGCTGGTGATCACGCCCAGCGAGCCTTCCGAGCCGAGGAACAAATGGTTGAAGTCCGGGCCGGTTGCCCGGCGCGGCGCGGTGCGCGTGCGGTTCACCGAGCCGTCGGCGAGCACGACCTGCATACTGATGAGCATGTCTTCGATCTTGCCGTAGCCGGTGGCGGCCATGCCCGCGCTGCGCGTGGCCAGGTAGCCGCCGAGGGTCGAGGTGCCGAAGGAGCCCGGGAAATGACCCATGGTCAGGCCGTGCCGGTTGAGTTCGTTTTCCAGGTGCGCCCCGATGATCCCCGTCTGGCAGACGATCATCTGCGTTTCGGGCACGATGCGCTCGATGCGCGCCATGCGCTTGGTGTCGAGCACCACGCCGCCGCACAACGGCTGCGCCGCGCCGCACAGACCGCTGCCCGCGCCGAAGGGGACGACGGGCACGCGCATCTCGTTGCAGATACGCAACACGCGGCTGACCTCCTCGGTCGTTTCGGGCCAGACGATCATATCCGGTTGGTGGGGCACCTGGCCTTGGCGCACTTCCAGCAAACTGCGCGGCCAGAGGTCGCGGCCGTAGTTGAGGCGGTCGGTTTCCCCGCGGCTCACCCGCCGGCCGCCCAGCACGTCGCGCAACTGGTTGAGCAATTCGACGTTGGTCGTTTTTCGCGTCGCTTTCCGCGTCATGCCGTAGCTCCTACAGCCCCATCTTACCGGGGTTGAGTATCCCGGCGGGGTCCATTTCCCGTTTGAGCGCCTCGTACACGCGCATCATCGGACCGTGTTCCTCGCTCATGAAGCGGGCCTTGGTGTAGCCGATGCCGTGGTGGTGGCTGATGGCCGCGCCGATGCGCTGGCAAGCCGTGGCGGCCGCGTCCCATACCGCGCGGTGCGCCTGCTCGGCCTTTTCCACGTTGGGCGCGGCGGTGACGAAGGTGAAGTACACCGACGCGCCGTCGAGGTACGCGTGGCTGAAGTGGGCCATGATGAACGCCATGTCGCGCACGGCCTGGCGCACTTCCTCGTAGAGCGGCACGAGCTTGTCCCAGGTCGTGGCCATCTCGATCGTGTCGACGATCGCCCCGTGGTAGAAGACCTTCGACTGCTTGTAACTGACGTGATAGCGGTTGTTCCACCAGCGCAGCGCCGCCTCGGGCCCGTGGTTGACGCCGCCGAGTTTCTCGCACAGCTCGACGGCCAACGCCTCCTCGTCGGCGACCAGGTCCGATTCGCCCTCGAAGGTCATCACCAGCAGGCAGCCTTTCGTGGCGAATTTTTCCAGCAGGTTGATCAGGTCGGCGCGTTTGCCGAAGAAGCGTTCGGTGCGGCGGATCAATCCCGGCGCGACGCTCTTGACGAAATTGCCGAACTGACTGATGGGGATCGCGTTCCAAAAGCTCTCCGAACTTTCCTCGTTTTTCGAGCTGGTGCCGACCAGCACGGTGTCCAACTCGTCGTAGAGGCGGATCGCCGCCGGGCGCAGTTCGTGGCGCATGATCTGCCGGATCGCCTCGGTGCCTTCGGACGGACCGGGAAAAACGAACGAGGTGAAGCGGCGTTCGGCCGGGTAGGGCCGGATGCGGCAGGTCGCCTCGGTGATGATCGCCAACGTGCCTTCCGAGCCGATGAGCACTTGGTTCCAGTCCGGACCCAGCGAGGCGCGCGGCGTCGCCGTCGTGCGCAGGATTTCGCCCGTGCCCAGCACCGCTTCGAGGCCGAGAATCATGTCTTCGATCTTGCCGTATTTCGCCGAAAGCTGACCGGCGCTGCGCGCGGCCAAGTAACCGCCGAGGGTCGAGCTGTACACCGAGCTGGGGAAGTGCCCCATGGTGTAGCCCTTGCGGTTGAGCTCCATTTCCAGGTGCTGGCCGATGATCCCCGCTCCGGCCGTGACCGCCAGCGAATCCTCGTCGAGTTTGATGATGTTATTCATCCGCTTGAGATCGAGGATGATCCCGCCGCGCAGGGGCACGGTGCCGCCGCAGACGCCGCTGCCCGCGCCGAAGGGGATGAGCGGCGTGCGGTGCTCGGCGGCGAGCTTGACGATTTGCGCGACCTGCTGCGTGTCGGCCGGCCAGACCACCGCGTCGGGCATCGGCCCGAAACGGCCTTCGTTGGTCGCTAGGTTTGAAACTGGATTCAAATCGCGGCTGTAGGACAGCCGGTCCAGGTCGGCGAGGGAGAGATGGTCGCTGCCGACGACTTTGGTAACGGCGCGAAGGAATTTCTCGGAAGCCTGTCCGGGCGCGATGTGCATGGGGCTCCTCTCCGGCAGTGAAAACAACCGCCGCTTCCTGATCAGACCGGAACAGGGTATTGCCGCACTGCGTCGATCGTCAAGACCCGAGGCAATTTGGATTGTGTCTCAACTAGCCTTGACCGCACGGGTCAAAGCCCCTTAAACTTCACCCTCGCGTCCAGAGGGGGAAACAAGCCATGCGAGATCCGGTCGAATTGTTTCGGGAACATTTGCGCAGCAAGAACATGCGCTGCACGCAGGAGCGCGACGAGATCGTGCGCGCGCTGTCGAAAACGAAGAAGCATTTCCGTATCGAGGACCTGGTGGTCGACTTGCAGGCCAAAGGGTCGGCGGCCAGCCGCGCGACGGTTTACCGCACCATTCCTCTGTTGATCGAAAGCCGAATGATCCGCGTGGTCGAATCCAACCCCGGCGAGGAAAGCGCCTACGAGTACATTTACGGGCGCGGGCATCACGACCATCTGTATTGCATGCGTTGCAACGCGCACATCGAATTCGAGGAGCGCGGCATCGAACTGCTGCAGATGGACGTGGCGCGGCACTATGGTTACAAACTCGTCGGGCATCGGCTCGAACTGTACGGCGTCTGCCCGCAATGCCGGGAAAAAGGCGCGCGCGAACTCTAAAACGAAGCGGCGAAATCATGACCTCATCGATCACCCGTCAGGTAATCGTTTGTCGCGGAGCGCACGGCACGCTCGAGCCGGTCGACGTGGTACGCGAACGGCCGCTGCGCTTGATCCTCAACGACCGTGAGCTGATTACGCTGATGACCGATTTTTCGCATCCCGCCGAACTGGTCGTCGGCTTCCTGCACAACGAAGGCTTGCTGGACTCGGCCGACCGGGTGCAGGCCTTGACGATCGACGAACCGACGGAAACGGCGCACGTGACCGCGAGGATCGATCCGGCGCGGCTGGCGGCGGCCTTCGGCAAACGCGTGGTGACCAGCGGGGCGAACAAGGGGAGTTTGTATCAGCAGGTGCGGCAACAGGTCGACGCCGGCGAGGTGCGCGTGCGCGGCGAACTGACGCTGACGCCCGCGACGATCTACACGCGCTGCGGCGAATTGTCCGGTGCGTCGGAGTTGTATAAAAACACGCACGGCGTGCACGGCGCGGCGCTGTACGACGCGGCGGGCGTGCAGGTCTTTCGCGAGGACATCGGCCGGCACAACGCGCTGGACAAGCTGGCCGGCTGGGCATTGGCCAACGACCGCGACCCCGGACGCTACGCGCTGTTTTTCACCGGCCGCATCAGCAGCGAGGTAATGCTCAAAGCCGGCCGGCTGGGCGCGCCGATTCTCACCTCGTTGTCCGCGCCCACCGACTTGGGGCTGGCGCTGGCCGAGAAAATCGGCATGACCGTGGTGGGCAAGGTGCGCGCCGACCATTGCCGCGTCTACACCCATCCGCAACGCATCGCTTGGGAGGAAGCATGATTCCGATCGTTGGTTTCGTCGGCACGTCCAATTGCGGCAAGACCACCGTGCTGTGTCGCGTCGTCGGTGAGCTCGCCGCGCGCGGCTATCGCGTGGCGACGATCAAGCACAGCCACGAGACGATCGAGGTCGACCACGAGGGCAAGGACACCTTCAAGCATCGCGAAGCCGGCGCCTGCCAGGTGATCGCCGTGTCGGCCAAGCGCCTGGCGGTGATGAGCGAAACCGAGGCGGCGCAGGAACTCGATGAACTGGTCGGGCGGTTCGTCGACGACGCGGACATCGTGCTGGTCGAGGGTTTCAAGCACGCGCCGGTGCCCAAGATCGAGGTGTGGCGCGAAGGACAGCCCGACGAAACGATCGTCTGCCGGGACGATCCGCATTGGCTGGCGCTGGCCACCGATTACCCGCTGGACGTCGAGGTGCCCGTGCTCGACCTGAACTGGCCGGAGCAGATCGCCGATTTCATCGAGCAGCGCTTTTTAAAAGATGTGGAAATCGCGCCGGTGCGCCTGCTGGTCGACGGCAAACGCATCGAACTCAACGCCTTCGCCGCCGGGATGCTGGCGGGCGTGGTGCGCGGCGCGCTCGGTTCGCTCAAGGGCTGTGGCGACGCCGGGCGCATTCGCTTGGATATCGATCCGCCCCAAAAATAATGACGAATTCCGAATGCGGAATTGCGAATTTATGAGAGTAATCAAAACAAAGGTAACACGCTTCCTTTCGGTAGATTATTACCATTGTCTTGAACCCGGACCCCATCACTTCGTTCAGGATGACTTGCTCGTGTGCCACACTTTTGGCGAAGCCAAAGGTGTGCTGGGACAAATCAGCAACCGCTGATCGCGCAGGAAATCAGCGCCGGGCAATCGGCGTCGTCTTGGCAAAAGCATTTGATGCGGATGCACGAGGCGGTGGTGCCGTCGTTGGCCGGCGATTCGCTGCCGTAGGCGCAGGATTCGATCGCCTCTTCGCGGGTCAAAACCTGCCCGTCGTTGACCGCGCGGTCACAGTCGTAGAGCGCGTTCATTGCCTCTTCGCATGAATAATCGCAGCCGCTGTGGTCTTCGCCGTCGCCGTGTTCGATGCAATCGATGAGCAGCGCCTGACCGTGGTCGTCCTGCATCGCTTCCGCATCCGCCTGAGCCTGGGCGACGCAGTCGTCGACGCATGGTTTTTGCGTAGCGCAATCGTCGCCGTTCTCCAGACAGGCGAGCAGGCAGCCGACGAGCACGGTTTCTTCCAACTCGGAGCAGCAGCGTTGCATGATGTCGGCCAGTTCGCCCGGGCCGGCGTAACCGGCGTAGGCATTCACGCAACCCTCGGCCCACACCTCGCCCATCAGCACGCAGCCGGTGGACGGCGCGTCATCGTCGCCGTCGGCGACATCGTTGTCGTCGTCATCGTCGTCGTCGTCGTCGCCGCAGGCAATCGTCAGCGCCGCGCCCAAAAGACAGAGCGAAAAAATCAACAGGCACCACAACCGCAGTTTCATCGCGTTCTCCTGCGCGGGAAAAAAGGAACGAAGCTCTCCGTCAGCGACGAAGAGCTTCGCAAGCGTCCAACGTTTTCGCCGTCAGCGCGTCAGCCACGGCGCATCGGCCGGCGGCGCTTCGATCAGGTTGCCGTAGATGCCCAGGTAATCGTTGGTCGTGCCGATGGTCGTCAGGTCGACGACCTGCAGCGAATAGCCCTCGAAGGCCGGGATGGGGAACTCTTCGAGGAACGAGCTGATCAGCGGCAGCACGAACTGAACGAGCATGGGCATGAATTCTTCGAAGAACGCCGGCGGCAGCATGCTCATCGATTCGGTGATGTCCAGCGCCACTTCGGGCGTGCCGATGGTGATCGTCAGGGTGGAGCCCGTTTCGTCGGCGTCGACGGTCACCGAGGCGTCCAGGTAGAGGACCATCGCCAGGACCGTCGTTTCCTCGTCGGTCGGCGACTGCACGACGATATCGGCGAAGAACTCGCCCATCTCCAACTCGACGCCCGCCGCCTTGTCGCCGGGGAACAGGTCGATGATCGGCGGCAATTTGGGCGCGGTGTGAATGACCACCGGCGCCTCTTCGCCGTAAAGGTCGCTGATGCCCGGGAAGAACAGCTCGAGGTCGCCCGCGGTCAGCCCGAGGCCGAAGCCGCTCGCGTCGTCAAGCGTCAGGGTCAGCAGGCCCGAGCGGTACATCACGTACAGCGCTTCGTTGAGCATGTCGTCGCTGATACCCGCCGCCAGTTCGTAGGGCAGGTAGCCGGGCGAGACGGCGCCGAAGTCGGGCAGGTTGCCGATCGTGTAGTACGAGCCGTTATGCGCCGGCGTGTTCGGATCATAGGCGTCCGCGCTCGTTTTACCGTCCATCCACAGGACGATGCCCGGCGTGCCGATTTCGATGTCGTTGAACTGCGCGTCCAACGTCAGCGTGTGTTCCAGCAATTCGAAGGAGAAAGTCAACTCCAGATCGGCCAGCGCTTCCTCGATCAGCGGCGGCAATTCCTCCTGCACGATCTGGTTGATCAGGTTTTCAGCGATGGGGATCATCACGATTTCCAACGCCGCCGAAAGCTGTGCGACCAGCGAGGGATCGAACCCGGTGATCGTCAACGAGAAGCCGCTCGGCTGACTCAGGTTGATCGTGCCCAGCGTCACCGACAGCTCGTTGTCGACCACGTCCACGTAGACGGGGATGTCGGCGCGCAACTCGTCGAAGGAGATCGAGCCGAGGTACGTTTCGTCCGCGCCGTCGGCGCAGGCGATGCTGAACGACAGCGACAGCGCCACGTCGCTCAAAATCGCCTCGGCCCAGATGTAGCCGTTCATCGCTTGGAGGTTGATCGCCACGCTGTAATCGAACGACGTGATTTGCGCGTAGATGTCGCAGGTCTGTCCGCCCAGGCTGAACGATTCGTCGACCAGCGGATCGGGTAGGTACTGCGTGATGTCGAATTCCTCCAGGTAGCCGATGGCGATTGCCTCGACGCGATCCAGGCCGCTTTGGTTGACTCGCGCGCCCACCGCGTTTTCGACCCACGCGTCGTTGGCCAGGTGCGAACCGCGCAGCACGCTGATCTGGTAAGTCGCCGAGTTGCCGGAGTTGTCGGCCACCTCGGCCACGAACAGGTTGTAGCCCGGGGCCAACGAGCGCGGGTAGGAAAACACGCCGTTGGCGCCGAAGCTGACGTTCTGGTCGTTGATTTTCAGATAGGCGATATCGCCGCCGATTTCGGTGATCACTCCGGCCAGCACGACCGACGGGTTTTCGGTAAAAGTGCCGCGCGCCGGGCTGGTCCAGGAAATCGTCGGCGGCGAGTTGTCGGTGACGGTGATCGTCTGCGAATCCGACAGCGCCGAGTAGGACGCGGTGACGACGAATTCGCCGCCCTTGTTGAAGGTGATCGTCCGTTCGGTCGTGTTGATGATCACGCCGTTGGACGGATTGGACGCGATCGTCCAGCCCGCGGCGTGGTGGTTGCCGTAGGCGTCGACCATCTCGACCTCGTAGTCGATCGTTTCGCCCGCGTCGATGCCGTTGGCGGACACGTCCAGATCCAGCGAAACCGGCGCGCCCGGCGTGATGGTGATCGTGTCGGTCGCCGTCACCGTCGGATAACTTGCCGGGAAGGCGGTGACCGTATAGTCGGCGGCGATCGTGAAGCGGATGCGCTTGGTGTCGTAATTGATCGTCACGCCCGCGCCCGGCTCGACGGTGAAGGCGACCGGCAGGTTGAGCACCTGGTTGAACTGGTTGAACACAGCCACGTTCGCGTTGACCCACGCGCCCGCCTGGGCCGTCGTGGCCGAGAGGTTCAGCGTGATGTGATGTGGGATGTTGTCGCTGGCGACGACCGTTTCCTCGTCGGATAACTCGATCTTCCGGCCGTTGTATTCGCAGCTCGCCGTGAACGTCCACGTGCCCGGCTGGTTGAAGGTGAACACCTCGCCGTTTTGCGTGAAGCCGGTCGTCGGGGTTACGTTTTTCTCGATCGTCACCGAGCCGGTGATGTCGTTGCCCTGCGCGTCGTACACGTGCACCGACCGGGTGACCTGCGTGCCGACCTGCGGATAGAGGCTGGTCAGCTGCAAGTCGAGATACGGCTCGCCGATGTCGATCGTAAAGTTGTTGGTGTCCTCGTCGAAGCCGTAGGTGTTTTCCGCGGTGGCGTACAGGGTGTGCGCGCCGTCGGTCAAACCGTCGAGCGTGCCGGTGACGGTCGTGTCGCCGATCTGCAGCAGACCGGTGACCTCGTTGCCGTCGAGGAACACCTGGACGATGTCGGCGTCGGTGATGTTGATCAGTACGGCCAGTTCGTTGGTGGTGTAGGTCTGCCCGGCGGCCGGAGTGACGATATCGATGGTCGGCGGTTCGCCGGTGGTGTCGTCGTCGCCGGTATCGTCGTCGCCGGTATCGTCGTCGCCGGTATCGTCGTCGCCGG
>DAINPV010000084.1:0-13019 GCA_036743315.1 bacterium
CTCGGTGGATCGAGGAGGGAATACGACAGGAGCACATCGTAGTCCAGGTTGAGCCGCTTGGATTCGGACTTCTGTTTCTCCGGTTCGTACTTCGCGAAGGCCGCGGCCTGTTTTTCGGCCAGCAAGCGCCCTACCGCCTGTTCGACGATGTAGCGGGTGACAAAGGCCGGGGTGTAGAACACCCCCTCGCGTTTGCGCTTGGAGACGGCTTTCGAGTCGGCTTTGCCTTCGGCGGCCTGCAGGCGCATTTCTTCGAGGTCGCTGATGGATTGCTCGAAGATGTGCCCGAGGACCAAGACGGAGACCTCCTCCTCGAAGTCGTAGACCGACAGTTCAGCGAAGGTGCGGATCAGTTCGTCCGGCAATTCCAGGGCGTCCAACTCGGGATCGAAATGGAACAAGCCGCCGTTGTAAGCCGGGAACTTCATGGCGGCGTTGCCCTCGTCGATCCAGCGGAAGACGGCTTTGAAGTTTTTCCACTTGGCCCGCGGGTTGTAAGGGTCCGCGTGTTCGAAGGCCTCTTTGATGGTCTCGCGAGGCAGCAGGGCGCGGTCCTCGGCAAAGGCGACGAAGAGGAAACGGTCGAGGATCTTCTGCGTTTTTTCCAGCAGGAAAAGGGGATCGCGGTCGGGGTAGGTCATGGTCAGGTGGTCGAAAATTCGGGAACGAAGGTTCTTGTACTGCCGATAGAGCTTGTCGGTGATTTCGACCTGGGCGCGGGCGGATTCGTCGAGCAGATCGGCCACGCGGCTTTTCCCGCCGGGCTCGGCGGGCATGAAATTGTCGCGGCACAGAAGGAAGTAGAATCGCCGGAACGAGGCATCATCTTCCAGATTCTCCAGCATGAACCGCTCGAAGGCCCGCTTGGTCTGGTTGAGGTGATACAGCCGGGTCTCTTTGTAATTGCTGACGATGACCCATCGGCATTCCGGGGTTTCGATCATGTACCGCCAGCCTTGGTCCACCGGGGTGTAGCCGCGGGTCATCTCTCGGTCGAGGTCGGTCATCGCGCCCTTGAGTTCGATAGGCGCATGGATGGCCGATGAATCCGGAGCGAAGAATCCGAGGGCGCCGTCCGCCTGCCCGCCACCGGGGCTGACGGTCTTTTCCGGGTGGAGTTCCCAGGCCGTTCCGCCGGCTGCAGTGATGGACCGATACCCGAGGACGTGGCGAAAGATGTCCTGGAGGAATTCGCCGTGGAGGCTGAGTTCCTTTGTGGTGCCAAGGACGCCGGACCGGAGCGTTTCCACCCAACGCTCGACGATCTCATGCTTGGCGGGAAGGTCCTTCGGAAAGGTGAATGCGTCGATTGTACGCTTGAGAATTTTCTCGTTAAAAAGAGTGGTATATGATTTCCCGATGCTCATCGTTCAATTTTCCATTTTTCGGTTTGTTTTCCTAAACGCAACACACCCTTATCCCCAAAAAATAGGAATCCGAGTACAAGTTCATTCATTCGATAAGAATCGATAGAGACACCATCAGGATACGTAACAAAAAATTCGTCGTCAATGAGAACTCCCGTTCATTGAATTTCGGTACACATGCCGAAAGCCGTTTCTTGGCGATTGATCTTGAATTTAACTGAACGACGGTTCGGCGCGCGACGGCCGGCGGGCGCTCACCACTCGGCGTACCAGCGGCGCAGGGCGTACCACAGGCGGTTGGTCAGCTTTTCCCACCACGAGCGGTGCTTCCAATCGAGGTAGGTGTACTCGTTCGCCTCGCGGCGATAGCTCTCGAACTGCGCGGCCAGGTGCGCGGCCAACGGTGCATGGCGGAGGCCCACGTTGATCTCCAGGCAACTGAACAGGCTGATCGGATCGAGGTTCGCGCTGCCCAGGGTCAGCCAGTCGTCGTCGACCAGCGCGGCCTTGGCGTGCAGCATCGCCGGCAGCAGATACAACCGCACGCCGCAGCGCAGCAGGTCGCCGTAGATGTGCCGCGCCGCCTTGTCGACCGCCGCGATGTCCGAACTCGCCGGCACGATCGCCCGCACCTCCACGCCGCGCCGCGCCGCCCGCCGCAGCTCGCGCCGCAGCCGTTTGTCCGGAAAGAAGTAGCCGTGCGCCAACCAGATGCGCTGCCGCGCCCGTTTGAAGGCCGCGAGGTAGAAGCGCTTGATCGGCGAAAAGTGGTCGGTGAAGAAATTGTCGAACAGCTTGATCTGCGGCGCCGGTCGCTCGCGCCGCCGGCGGGGCAGGAACTTGCGATATCGGCCGGTCCACACGCGCTCGTGGCTGCGCCGCAGCACCTCGGCAAACGGCCCCTCGATGCGCAACGCCAGGTCGCGCCATTCGTCGAAGCGTCCGCCCAGGTTCATCCCGCCCAGATGGCCGACGCGATTGTCGACGACGATCAGCTTGCGGTGATTGCGCCGGCGCAACGGCTTGCCCGGCGACAACAGAAAGCTCCACCAGTGCACCGGGTTGAACTCACGCACCGCGATGCCCGCCTCGCGCAGCATGGCGAAAAACGACGGCGGCACGTGCCGGCAGCCCAGGCTGTCGATCATCGCCCGCACGCGCACCCCGCGCGCCGCCGCGCGCATCAACGCCGCGGCGATCTCCCCGCCTTCGCCCTCGGGCTCGAAGATGTACATCTCCATGACGATTTCGTCGTGCGCCGCGTCCAGGTCGGCTCGCAGGCGGGCGGTCCAGGCGCGGTAATCGGCGAAACAGGTGAGCGCGTCGCCTGTGCCGGCGGTGAATTCGGCCACGGCGGGCGGGGCGGGGATGTCGTTCTCGATCGTCGACGCGTTCGTAGTCATTGAAGCAATCATGACACATTTACGCCCGGCGGACCACGGCAAGGCTTTTCGTTTTCGGCTTGTTTTTTTTCGCTACTCCATGGTTTAATAATTTTCGCAACCTCGGTGCGCGCACCAAGCCGGCAGGCCATAAATTGGGAGGGATATCCAATGAAAGCCTTAATGGTGACGGTGTCGATCCTGGCCTTGGCGATGGTTTCCAATCTCGCCTGCAATCCGACCGGCAATGACGACGACGACAATGATTCCGCAACCGACGACGATGCCTTCGACGACGACTCCGGCGACGACGACATGATCGGCGACGACGATACGGGCGACGACGACCTCGGCGACGACGATACGGACGACGACATCGACGACGACGACACGGACGACGACATCGACGACGACGACACGACGCCGGTCGAGCCCGCTGCGCCGGTCCTCGGCGACGGCGGTTGGGAGCCGGAAACCACGATCCTCGGCACGTTCCCCGGTTATACCGAGCCGATCTACTACAGCACGCTGACCTTCGACGTGTGTGACGTGAACAACGATCTGCTGCCCGACGGCCATCTGCTGGTCTACCGCACCGGCGAACCCGAACCGCTGTACGTCGTCACGTGGCAGACGCTGCACAACCTGCCGGCCAACGACTTGAACGACGTCGACGACTGCGCCCACCCGACGCCGGTCGAAGTCGACATGCTCTTCGCGCCGCAAAGCAACCCGGGCGCGCCGGGGCTGTATTGTCTCGACCTCCAGGGCGTCGACCGCAACGGGCACATGGGCAATCGGTTGACGAACCTGTGCGTGCTGCACGATCCCCAAGGCGGCGACGACGACACGGCCGACGACGATATCTTCACCGAGGATTTCGAGGATCATCCACTCGGCCCGTTGGGCAGCCCGTGGGAGGTGATGTTTCAGGGCGGCGTCAGCACGCAGACCGTCGTGGCCCTCAAAGACGGCGCGGGGCAGGTGCTGCGACAGCAGGGCGGCGAAACCTTCGACGATTTTATCGGCAGCATGCTGACCTTTCCCAACACCACCGAAGACCTACGCATCGACCTGGACCTTTGGGTCGACACGGCGGCCGAATTCGGCGTGGGCGTTTACCATTTAAACGAGATGTTTGGCGATTATTATGAGGAAGTACAACTTTACTACGACGACGTGGAAGGTCTGTGCGCCTTGGAAGGGTGGTTGGGGAGATATGTCGCCTGCGGTCCGCTGACCAATGAGACATGGCAAGTCGTCAGCGTGACCATCGACTTCGCGAACGGTTTGTTCGACGTGTTGATCGACGGCGCCGCCACGCCTTGCGACGATATAAGGATGCAATGGGGCGATGGCCAACCCATCGGCGCGATCTCTCTGATCGAGTGGGCCGACGGCGGCTACGGCGGCACGGTCATGTACGACAACCTGCACGGCGATTATTTGGACTGAGTACAACCGGGACCGCCTCGGAGTCGCCTCTTCGTTTTGGTCCTTCCGACGGAGGAGTGCGTTAGCGCGACGATTGGAGGAATCCCTTTTCGTTGAGTGGCGATAGGGATCTCTCCACTCCGCTTCGCTTCGGTCGAGATGACACTCTTTTAAATGAAACAGGGGCGCACCATCTCGATGCGCCCCTTCCACTTTCGTTCGAATTACTGCGGCACGCCCCACAGACTCGGGTCGAGCACCACGTCGCAGTCGATGACCGGTGCGCTCGCCTCGTTGCGGAACGGCGACCAGCAATACTCGAAGATGAAGTTGACTTCATCCAGATTGACCACCGGCCCGTCGGGCGACGAGCGGCTCGGCCGCCACGAAATCGCGCCGTTGGGCACCGCCAGATCCCACAGATCCCAGTTCGTCCACTGGACGTACCAGTCGGCCGCCTTGGAATATTCCTGCACGATCAATTGCGCCTCGGCCGAGGTCAGCGGCAGACCGGCCGTGCCCGCGGCCAGTAGGAACGCGGACGAATCGGCGTTCCACCAATCGTGCTGCGTGCGGAACGGATCGGTGTAGAGCATGTAATCCACGCGCACCGCCATGCCCGCGAGCAGTTCCTCGGCGCGGTCGAGCTGCCAGTTCATCAACGCGTTGGTGATTTCCGCGACGTGGAAATAGCGCACGATGTCGTAGTTGTAGGTGTTGCCGTAGGTGGCAATCAATTCGTAGATCCAGCCGATGCCGTTGGTGCAGTCGCTGTCGAGCGGTTCGCCGTAGCCGATCAACGCGCTGTTTTCGCGCCCGCTGCATTCGGCGCTGGGGACGATCGGCGTGTAGTTCACGTAGCTGGCCAGATCGACCACGAAACCCTTGTCGTCGATCGGCACCAGCACGTCGCCTTCCTCCTTGGTGCGGATGTACCAACCCGAGTCGGTCGTGTCCTTGGCGAAGGCTTGCAGGTACGACAGCATCTCGGCGGCCGCGTCGTCCACGCTCTGGTCGGCCGCTTCGGCCACCAGCCGTTGCGTCAGCGGCACGGTGCGGTAGATGTGCGGCACGTCGTCCTTGCTGCGCATGTTACGCACCCATAGCTCCTCGCCGTAATACGGATTGCTGTCGTTGGGGATCGTGTGCGCGTTCCAGTCGTACTTGTAATAGCGCACCGGATCGTAATTCACCCACGCCTCGCGCCCGCCGGCCTCGGTGTAGCCGTTGTTGCGCGGGAAGATCGCCCGGGCGAGGATCGTTTTCTCCGGATCGCGCTCGTCCTCTTCCCACATCATGCCGCGGAACAACGCCACGTAGCCTTTGGCGTACAGCTCGACCAGCCGCCCCAGGTCCTCATCGCCCGAGGCCAGGTACAGCGCCGCCACGTTGTTGAAGAACTTCGAGGTCGGAATCGTCAGGTTGTCGTCGAAGCCCCCGTGCGTGAAGGTGATCAGGTTGCCGTCTTTCTCCGCGCCCATGTCGCCGTAAAACAGTTTGTAGGGCGGCATGTCGTCGGGGTTGTCCTCGCCCATGCCGTGGCTTACCTGCGTCAGCCAGTTAAAGTAACCGCTGAGTTTGAAGAACCCGGTGATCTTCTGCGTGAACGCGGTGATCTCCTCGGGCGTCAGCGGCGTGCCGGTGTCCGGCCGCGTGAAAGTGAAGGGCAGCGACGACGGATAGTCCTTGCCGCCGGCCGCGCCGGCCGCGACGGCCGCGACGATCGCCGTGCGGAAATCGCGCCCCGCGCCTTTGGTCTCGGGCAGCGTGCGCACCACGCGGAAGCCCAGGTACCACGAACGATGCGCGGGCGTGTGGCCGGCGCGTGAGGCCGAACGGCAACGCAACGCGCCGTCGTAGCGGAAGGCGCCGCCGCGCGTCGCGCGGAATTTGCCGTCAGCCGGACCCGTCGGATCGGTCGCCGCGCCGCCGTAGGTGGCCGCGTACCAGTCCCAGACCCATTCGGCGACGTTGCCGTACATGTCGTACAGGTCCCAGTCGTTGGGTTGCTTGCCGGCGACGGCGTAGGAGTTCATCCGGCGCGAGTTGCCGCAGAACCAGGCGTAGGGGGCGAGGTTCGGATCGGCCGGGGTGCATTGCGGCACGGTGATCGCGCCGCCGAAAAACGCCGTGGTCGTGCCCGCGCGCGCCGCGTATTCCCACTCCGCCTCGGTCGGCAACCGGTAGCCTTCGCATTCGTAGACCGTCGCCGCGTTCAGCGCGACCGTCGCCGATGCGATGCCGCCGTGGTCGGCGCAGTAGGTGTCGGTGTCGCCCGTTGTCTCGTCGACGCACAAGATGTCGCTGAGCGCGTAACACGCTGCGTAGCTCTCGGCCAGCGACAGCTTGTTGGCGAAGGCCAACGCGTCGTACCAGCTCAGCGTCTCCACCGGTTGCGTCGTGCCGCCGCCGTCCAGCGGGAAGTGGCTGGGGTTGTAGCCCATCACGGCCTGGAATTTTTCCTGCGTGACCTCGGTGGACATCATGGCGAAGTCGTTGGTCAGCGTCACGTCGTGTTGCGCTTCGTCATAGCGCCGCCCGGTTTCGCCCGCCGGGCTGCCCATGGTGAACGCGCCGTGCGTGATGGTGACGAACTCCTCGATCACCGTGTCGTCGTCGCCGGTGTCATCGTCAATGGTGTCGTCGTCGCCGGTGTCGTCGTCGATCGTGTCGTCGTCGATCGTGTCGTCGTCGCCGGTATCGTCGTCGATCGTGTCGTCATCGATCGTGTCGTCGTCGCCGGTGTCGTCGTCATCGTCACCGGCGTCGTCATCGGGCGTTGCGTCGTTGTCGTCGTTGTCGTCGTCATCGTCCGACGAGCAGGCCGGAAGCATGGCCATCAACAAGGCCAGCAGCCACAGCGGAACCAAAAAGGTTCTCATCGCAATTCCCTCCACTTTAAATGACCTGTCGGTCGGGTGCGCGCACACATGCCGTAAGCCAATTATTAAACATGGTCCGCGGGGATTTCTCAAGGGATGGGAAAAGGCTAATAGGGAGATGGCTTATGCGGCTAGGCTGTCTTGACAAATAAGAATTATGGTTCGATATTAAGATAATAATAAAACTATCAATATTGAAACTGGGATAAGAAATGGGAGATACAGATATGATGCGAAAGCATTTCTGTTCCAAATCGAAATTGGCACTTTTCTCATTATTGACATTAACTTTTCTTTTTTGTGGATGTTTTTCCTGCAACAGTGTTAATGGTGATGACGATGACAATGATGACGAAAATGATGAAGCCTACTGCGATATTGATGAAGAAAATTTGTCTGAAGTGCCTTTCTCGGCTTTTCAAACCGATTGCCCAAAAAATCTCGGCATGAATCTATCCTTGGAAAAAGTATTGGCAGACGATACGTTGACGATAATCGAAGCGCGAGGCAGTTACAGTATCAACAATGATAATTCCTACTTTTTACGTGGTGACGGGCTGGGCGACGCTCTTTGTTTCGATAAAATCGAAAACGCCGGGTCCTATGCGGTGCGAACGCAAAATCTGGAATGCGCCAAAAAAGTATCTTTTCATGTAGTAACCAGCACCGATCCCTCTGCTGTACCGTTATGCTCGCTATCTTTCACCGTGGATGTGTCATGCGATGACGATGACGATGACGATACAGGTGATGATGACGATGACGATGACACTGGTGACGATGATACCGGCGATGACGACACCGGCGACGATGACATCGACGACGATGATACCGGCGATGACGACACCGGCGACGATGACACCGGCGACGATGACACCGGCGATGATGATACGATGGACGATGACACCGCTGATGACGACACTGCCGACGATGACACCGCTGATGACGACACTGTCGGTGACATTTTTGAAGAAGATTTCGAAAGCTACACGAATGGGCCGTTGGGCTCTCCATGGTACGAAATTTTCCAGGGCGGTATCAGCACGCACACCGTAGTGGCGCTAAAAGCCGGTTCCGGTAAAGTAATGTTACAGACCGGCGGCACCACCGCGGCCGACTATATAGGCAGCGAGTTGGACTTTACCAATACCGCAGCAGACCTGCAGGTCGACTTCGATGTGTGGATCGAATCGGGTGCAGAATTCGGTTTCCGTATTTATTCATACGACGATACTTTCGGCCAGTACTTCGATGAAGTGCAGCTCTCCTATGACGACACCACAGGTTTGCGTGCTGTTGACTGGTCTCTTCCTGATTATGTCAATTGCGATTCTATCACTAGCGAAACTTGGTCGACATTTACCATAGACATAGACTTTGATGACGGAGAATTTGATTTATTGATCAATGGATCATTGACTTCTTGCAATGGCTTGGGCATGCACTGGGCCGACGGCAACCCCATGGGCTCGCTCAGCGTAATTGACTGGTCCGATGACGGCTACGGCGGTATAGTCAAATTTGATAATATTCGAGGACATTAATTGGACTAACTGAAGGGAGGCAAAATGCATTCTTTTCGAATTTTTCTGTTTTGCGGAATAATCGGCGCTGTTTTATTAGCGGGAGTTTTCTCTTGCGGCGACGACGATGATGATGATAGCGACGACGATGACGACGATGAAGCCTATTGCGACATCGATGGGGAAGGGCTTGTGGAAGTGCCGTTCAGTAATTTCAGCAGTGATTGTAACGGCTCGATAGGCGTCGCCTTCACCTTGGAAAAGGTCCTTGCCAACGACACTCTGACCATTTTCGAAGCGCGAGGCAGCTACAGCATCAACAACGACAACATCTATTATCTTCGGGGTGATGGTCTGGGCGACGCATTGTGCTTTGATCGCATTAACAATTCCGGATCCTATTCCAGCCGGAATCAATCGCTGTCGTGCGTCAACCACGTTTCCTTTGATGTGGTTACCAGTGCCAGTCCCGATGCAGTAGCTTTTTGCACGTTGTCTTTTGTTGTCGACATTTCCTGTGACGATCCGGATGATGATGACGATGATTTCGTCGATGACGATGACGATGATGATGACGATTCAATTTCCTGCGAGGATGCTTGGACGTTCTTCGACGACTGCGGTTGGTATTTGGAGGATGAAGAAGGCTGCCCGATCGATGTGGCCGATCTTATCACTTGGTGTGAAGAAGGTGAATCTTTCTATGGCGATTCGGGCTATGATTGTCTTGTGGACAATATCGGTAATTGTGATGAAGCAGCATCCTGCATTGAAGATGTGCTTTCTGGTAATGCAGATGATGACGATACCAGCGATGATGACGATGATAGCGATGCACCCATACTGAGCGCGGGCGGCTGGGACCCGGCCACCACGATCCTCGGCGAGTTCACTGGTTACGATGAGCGGATGTACTACAGCTTTCTGTTCTGGAGCGTCTGCGATCTCGATAACGATCTGCTGCCCGAAGGAGAAATATTTATTTATCAAAGCGGCACGACCAGCCCGTTCCTGTTTGTCGATTTAACGTGGGCTGATTTAAACAATCCTCCGGACTGCGACTTGGGAAACGTCGGCGATTGCGATAATCCAGTCCAGACCGGCACCAACGTTCTCTTCGCTCCAGAAAGCGATCCGGGCACTCCGGGCACCTATTGCGCCGACATCGAAGCCACTGACAACGCGGGCAACTTCAGCAACCTGCTGGACAACTTGTGCGTGACGCACAATCCTTAATCGATAGGGAACATTTTAAACGAAAAAACCGCCGCGGAATCCGCAACGGTTTTTTGTTTTGTGGAGCTAGTCAGGATCGAACTGACGACCTCTTGAATGCCATTCAAGCGCTCTTCCAACTGAGCTATAGCCCCGAAAGGATGGTTTTTCTACCACCCTTTTTTTGGCAAGTCAAGCAGTTTGACGGCGCTTTTCAGCGCGTCTTGGCGCGGGCGCGCAGGGCTTCCATCGCCTCTTCGTTGGTGACGACTTTGATGCTCTTGCGCGCCTGTTCCATCCAGGCCTGCAACGTGATCTGCGCTTTCTGTTCCTTGAGCTCGTCGCGCAGACTTTCCTTCTCGGCGGAGAAATCGGCGTCTTGCGGTTTTTCGCGTTTGTCCAGCACGCCGACGATCGCGTTGTTGCCGCTGATGAACGGCTCGGGCAGCAGGGGCTGCTCGGGCGTCAGCTCGAAGGCGGCGGCCAGCAGCGCCGGCGCCATGCCGATCTTCGGGATCGTCGCGTTCTGTCGCGTGAACATGTCCGTGTTTTCCACTTCCAGATCGTACGCCTTGGCGACGGCCTCCAGGGACTGCCCCGCGCGCAGCATCGCCACCAGGCCCGCGGCTTTTTCCTTGAGCAGGTTTTCGATGCGCGTCTTGCGCATGTTCGCGCGCACTTTATCGTCCACCTCGACCAGCTCGGCCGCATGTTCCTTGACGATGTGCGTGAGCTGCATCAGGTACACCGCGCCGCCGCCGCTGATCGGTTCGCTGATTTCGCCTTCCGCCATCGAGAACGCCATGCGCGTGGCGGCAAAGCCGTCGGCCAAGCCCGGCACCGGCGTGTCGAGCGCGAAGAACGAACTCGTGGCCACCTTCAGGTCGCGCTCTTTGCCGAAGTCCATCAGGCTTTCGCCCTTGTTGATCAGCGCGCGCAATTCCTTGGCTTTGGTCATCGCCAGTTCCTGCGCCCGTTCGTGGCTCAGCGCGCTCTCGATGAGATCGCGCACTTCCTCCACCGGCTGCACGCCTTGCGGACGCTTGTCCACGACTTTGATGATGTGGAAGCCGAAGTTCGTCTCCACCACCTCGGACAATTCGCCGGGCTGCAGCGAGAACGCCGCGTCGTCGAAGGCCGGAACCATTTTGCCGCGACCGAACCAATTCAGGTCGCCGCCGTTGTTCTTGGTGCCCGGATCGTCGCTGACGGCTTTGGCCAGTTCGGCGAAGTCGGCGCCGTCCTTGATCTGCTTGAGCAGCCCTTCCGCCTTGGCGCGGGCCGCGTCCTTTTCTTCCTGGGCGGCGCCGGGCTCCACTTTGACCAGAATGTGGCTCGCCTTGACTTCTTCCTCGTGCGTGAAGCGCTCGATGTTCTTGTTGTAGAACTCGTCGATTTCCGCGTCGGAGATTTCCACGTCGCCGGTATAATCGTCGGGGCTCAGCACCAACGTATCGACCTTGCGCATTTCGGGCACCTGGAATTTATCGCGGTTCGCCTCGAAGTGCGCTTTGACTTCCTCGTCGGTGAAATTGATCTCCTGCTCGACCTGCTTGGCCGGCAGCTTGACGAAATTCAGGCTGACCTTGTCGTTGCGGCCCTGCCATTCCTCGAAGACTTCGCCGTCCGAAACCTTCACCGTGGAGAAGATCAGGTGCCGCAGCTTGTTCGACAACAGTTCGCGCCGCTGTTCGGCTTCGAATTCCGAGGGCGTCATGCGGTTGCTACGCAGCAACTGAATGTAGCGCTGCCGATCGAAGCGGCCGTTCACCTGAAAGGCGGGAATGCGGTAGATGTTCTGCGCCAACTCGGTGTCGGAAACGACCAGTCCCAACTGCTTGGCCAGGATTTCGATCACCCGCTCGTTGATCATCTGGTTGAGTGCCTGCGTCGGCAGATCGATCTGGGCCAGCATCTGGTCGGCCGCGTCGCCGAGCATCTCTTTGTAGCGGTTTTCCAGATAACGCACCGCCGAGGACATCGCCGCCAGGTCGATGGGCGCGCCGTCCACCTTGGCGAACCAGATCTCGCTCGTCCCGTCTGGGCCGCCTTTGTTCGTCGATTTGGACACATAGGCGATGGCGCCGAAACCGATAATGAAGCTCGCCGCGACAATCAGCAGCAGGATTTTAATCAAGCGCGATTTCTTGTGACGACGAAGAAAGCTTAAAGCCATAAACAAAACCCCATGCTTGGATCAAGTTCAACGGCGCAACCTACACCACGAACAAGTAAAAATCAAGCACGACCCGGCAGAGGATGAAGCCCGCGTCGCCAGGGGGCGGGCGGCGCCGGAGCGCGACGGTTTCGCCGAGTGATTCCTTTGTGATATCAATAAAAAAAAGGCCTCAACCCAAGCTGGATTCCAGGAAGGGATCGGCGGACAAAGGAGGGGGCAAGCCGCTCGGCGAGGCCGTGTCATTCCATCCACCCCAACCTAATCATCCCTGTTGCGCGATCAATCGCCGATGCAGGCAAAAAAAAAGCCGGTCCGAAGACCGGCTTTTAATGAAGTTCGATGTTTTTACAAAAGTGAGCCGACGATGTTGTCGAATTTGACAACGCCGCCGTAGCCGTCATCGGACCAATCGATGATGGCGATGGATCCGATCGGGTTGCCGTCGGCCCAGTGCATGCCCAAGCCGTTGCAGGACGAAGCCGCGCCGTTGATTTTCACGTCGAACGTGCCGCCGTCGTGGTCGATGACCACGCTGACCGTCGCCCAGGTCTGGCTGGTGATTGTGCCGCAGTTGACGTAATCCGGAATGAGCCAGAGCCAGTCAACGCCGCGCAGGCCGGTCGTGTCGTCATAGGAAATCTGCACTTCGTCGAAGTACTGGCCGAAGGTCGGGTCGTACTGATAAATACGAAGGTCGAATTCCGCCGCCGTGTCGATCCACACGTCGAAGTCGATCGACAAATCGGCCGCAGTCTCAGTGAAATCCAACTCGCTGCCGATGTAGTCACTCGCGGTCGTCCCACCGGTCTGGACCATCACCTGGCCGGAGCCGGCTTTCAACGCCGCGACCGTGTGCGTGCTCGAGCCGCCCAGGAAAATGTTGTACCACGGGGAGCCCAGGTTGCCGGGGGTGTAGCTCTCGAAGTCTTCTTCGAAGATGTCGCCGCCGGTGTCGTCGTCGCCGGTGTCATCGTCGCCGGTGTCGTCGTCGCCGGTGTCGTCGTCGCCGGTGTCGTCGTCGCCGGTGTCGTCGTCGC
>DAINPV010000085.1:0-12978 GCA_036743315.1 bacterium
AAAACGTCGCCTGCAGGCCAACGCGCAGCGGCTCACCGACGATCCAACCGCGCAAACCGGCTTCGATGTCCCCCAAACCGGCGCTGGTCCAATCTTCTTCAAGGAAGGTAGCGGTCACGTAATCGTATTCCAGACCCAGCAGCAGGTCGAGTCGGTCGATCACGCGCAGGGATGAACGCAGCGCCAACCGATGGCTGACAAATTGTTCGTCGTAACCGAAATCGGAGCGTGAGCCGTCGTTGTCCCACCACTGCTCGATGGTAAGCATTCGATAATTCAACATAAAATCGTAAATTGGCGGTTGTTGTGCATGTGCAATGGCAACAGCAACCAAAGAAAAGACAAAACTCAATAAAACGATTTTCTTCATGTTCATCGACCAATCCTCATAGAATGAGGTAGATTATCCCGAAATGAGCATGGCAACAATGCTCTAATGAAAGTGCGTCGTTCGTCCGATTGTTTAAATGGAGGGTACGTGTACATCTCGCCGACCGGACCGCAAATTGCCACCACGACTGCCGTAAAAAATCAGCAGCAGCAAGGCGAAGGCGCGGTCAAAGCGGAAAAAGAACTGCCGGAAAACGAAAAGCGCGAGGTACAAAAACTCAAACAACGCGATCGGCAGGTCCGCCAGCATGAACAGGCCCACATGGCGGCCGGCGCCGGCTTGACCGGAGGAGCAAGTTACTCCTATCAGGTCGGACCGGACGGCAAACGCTATGTAATCGGCGGCGAAGTGAGCATCGACGTTTCGCCGGAGAAGGATCCGCAAGCCACGATAGTCAAAATGGGTCGCGTCAAACGGGCCGCTCTGGCCCCGGCCGATCCGTCGGGAGCCGATCGCGCGGTTGCCCGCAAGGCCGATGCGAATATCCGCACCGCTCAAGCGGAAATCCAAAAGGAAAGCGCCGCGGAAAACGACGCGCATCCCGGAACTAAAGAAACCACGGCCGAGAACGAAACCAAAGAGAGCGACGAAACGCCGCCCAGCGGCTCGTTGGTCGATATTTCCGTGTGATCCACCCCGCCATTCTTCCATCGACAATTTACCCGAAACAAAGATATTTTTTCTCGTTTGCCAATGGACGTATTCGACGGGAATGTCTATAATTTCGCAGTTATCGCAAAATAGAAGCAAAAGTTCTATCTGAGCCGGTCCGAACCAAACATTAAAAGTACGGCAAGCGCAACCCGTTCGATGCACATTAAGGGATAATCGCGCCTTATAAGGAGGGGTTATGTCTTCGCAGACGACTAAAAATACGTTCGACGCCCGCCGCACATTGATCACCCGCCACGGCAATTATATTTATTATCGTTTGCCGCAACTGGCCGATGACGGCGTCGCCGAGATTGATCATCTGCCCTTTTCGATCAAGGTCGTGCTGGAAGGCGTTTTACGGCATGAAAACGGCGTCACCGTCACCCGTAACGACGTGCTAAACCTGGCCAAATACGATCCGAAAAAGCCCTCGCGCGTGACCATCCCTTACCTGCCCGCGCGCGTCCTGATGCAGGATTTCACCGGTGTGCCCGCGCTGGTCGACCTAGCCGCGCTACGCAGCGCCATGGCTCGCGCCGGCAAGGATCCCGCGCGCATCAACCCGGCCCTGCCGGTCGACCTGGTCATCGATCACAGCGTGCAAGTGGACCATTACGCTTCGCCTTCGGCGTTGGATGAAAACGCTCGGTTGGAGTTTGCCCGCAACCGCGAACGCTACGAATTTCTGCACTGGGGACAGAAGGTTTTTAAAAATTTTCGCGTTGTCCCCCCGGCCAGCGGCATCTGCCACCAGGTGAATCTCGAATACCTGGGCAAGGTCGTGCGACAGGAAATGCTAAACGGCGAGAAAGTCGCCTTTCCCGATTCGCTGGTAGGCACCGATTCGCATACCACGATGATTAACGGTCTGGGTGTGCTCGGCTGGGGCGTGGGCGGCATCGAAGCCGAAGCGGTGATGCTCGGTCAGCCCTATTTCATGATGATGCCCGAGGTTTACGGTTTCCGCCTGACCGGTAGACTCACCAAGGGCGTGACAGCCACCGACCTGGTGCTGGCGATCACCAAGATCATGCGCGACAAGGGCGTGGTCGGGAAGTTCGTCGAATTTTTCGGCCCCGGTCTGACCAACATCACCTTGCCCGATCGCGCGACGATTGCCAACATGGCGCCCGAATGCGGCTCCCGTTGCAACTTCTTCCCGGTCGACGCCGAAACGATCAATTACCTGAGCATCAGCGGCCGTAGCGAAGAGGAAGTCGATCTGGTCGACGCCTATTGCCGCGAGCAGGGCTTGTTCCGCACCGACACAACCTCGGATCCACACTTTAAAGAGGTGCTGGCGCTGGATCTGGCGACGGTCGAACCGGCGGTGGCCGGACCCAAGCGGCCGCAGGACCACATCGTCATCAAAAAGATGAAGGCGCAATGGCACGCCGATTTAATTGCGCCGGTCGCCGAACGCGGCTACGGTCTGAACGATCTGCAAACGCGGGCCGCGGCCACGGTAACATACCCGGACGGCAGCAAGGGCGAGTTGCAAAACGGCGATGTGGTCATCGCGGCAATCACCAGTTGCACGAACACGTCGAATCCGTGGGTGCTCATCGGCGCGGGCCTGCTGGCGAAAAAAGCGGTGGAAGCCGGGCTGACCGTCAAACCCTACGTCAAAACCAGTCTCGCGCCGGGCTCGCGGGTCGTCACCAAGTACCTGGACGATGCGGGGCTGACGCCCTACGTCGACAAGCTCGGCTTCCACACGGTCGGCTACGGCTGCACGACCTGCATCGGCAACAGCGGACCGCTGGACGACCACATCGTCCAGGCGATCAAAGACGGCAATCTGATCGTCGCCTCGGTGCTGTCGGGCAACCGCAATTTCGAGGGGCGGATCAATCCGCACACGCGCGCCAATTATCTGGCATCGCCGATGCTGGTGGTCGCCTACGCGCTGGCCGGCTCGATGCACTTCGATTTGATCAGCGATTCCTTCGGCGATCGCCCGACCGGCGTGCCGATCTACCTACGCGACCTCTGGCCGACTGACGAAGAAATCGCCGCGCTGTTGCCGCACGCGCAAAAACCGGCAACTTTCAAAAGGATCTACGACACGATCCTCACCGGCAACGCGGTTTGGAACGCCATCCCGAGCACCGACGAGATGGTTTACAACTGGAACGAACAAAGCACTTATATTCAGGAGCCGCCGTTCTTCGTCGATCTGTCGCCGGACACGCGTCCGCTGCAAAGCATCGCCGGAGCGCGAACGCTGGTGATGGTCGGCGACAGCGTGACGACCGACCACATCAGCCCTGCCGGCGCGATCCCGGCCGAGATGCCCGCCGGCAAGTATTTGAGCGAGCACGGCGTGCAGTCGGCCGACTTCAATTCGTTCGGCAGCCGACGCGGCAACGACCGGGTGATGACGCGCGGCACCTTCGGCAACATCCGCATCCGCAACCTGCTGGCCGACGGCAAAGAAGGCGGTTGGACGACCTATCTACCGACCGGCGAAACGATGCCCATTTACGATGCCGCGATGCAATACCGACAAGCGGGCATCGCCACGATCGTCATCGGCGGCAAGGATTACGGCATGGGCTCCAGCCGCGACTGGGCCGCCAAAGGCACGCTGCTGTTGGGCGTGAAAGCGGTGCTGGCGCAGAGTTTCGAGACGATCCACCGCTCCAACCTGAGCGGCATGGGCGTGCTGCCTTTGCAGTTCCGCCATGGCGAATCGGCGCAAAGCCTGGGTCTGAGCGGCAAGGAAACGTTTACGATTCACTTGCCTGACGATTTACAACCGGGACAGGAGGTCACGGTCGAGGCCGTCGACGAAAACGGCGAGTCCAAGCGGCTGAAATTCATCTGCCGTCTGGATACGCCGGTGGAGGTCGATTATTACCGTCACGGCGGCATTTTGCATTTGGTATTACGTACGATTATGAAACAATAATTATATAGAGGCGATAAGCGAATGGCCCATCTGAACATCGTACTGGCCGGCGCGGCCGGCCAGGGAGTGCAGTCGGCGGCAGAGATCCTCGGCAAAACCCTGCAACGATTGGGGTATCACGTTTACACCACCCAGGATTATCAGTCGCGCGTGCGCGGCGGTCATAATTTTATGCGCATCCGCTTTTCCGACCGACCGTTGCTGGCGGCGGTCAAACCGATCGACTACCTACTGGCGCTCAACGAGGAGAGCCTGGATATCCACCTGCCTCAGCTCACGGCCAATGGGCTGGCGCTGTGCATGGTCGAGGACCAAGGCGACACCGAAGACGCGCGGCTGCGCGCGCTGTCCGAAGATGTCGGGCCGACGGCGGCGAAGGGCGCCAAATTTGTGGGCGTCAAATTGCTCTCGATGCTCATGACCGCCATCGGTTTTTCGCCCGAAGTCTTAAAGGAATCGGTGAAGCTGCAATTCGGCAAGCGACTCAAGCCCGAGGTGCTGCAAGCCAACCTCGACGCGATCGAGGCCGTGGCGCGCTCGATGAGCGCAGCCGATATTCACCCCCTGCCCTTTGCGCCGGCGGCAACCGGCGAACACCTGTTCGTTACCGGCAACGAATGCATCACCCTGGGGATGATCGCGGCCGGCGTCGGCGTCTACGCGGGGTATCCGATGACGCCGTCGACCTCGATTCTCAACTTCCTCGCCGGCGCCGGACCGAGCGCGGGCATTGCCGTCGAGCAAGTCGAAGATGAGATCGCCGCACTCAACCTTGCTGTCGGGGCCGCTTACGCCGGAGCGCGGGCGGCGGCGGGTTCCTCTGGCGCGGGCATGTGCCTGATGAGCGAGGCGATCGGCCTGGCGGGCATCACCGAAACGCCGGTGGTGGTCGTCGACGCCCAACGCGCCAGCCCGGCGGTGGGCATGGCCACGCGCACCGAGCAAAGCGATCTATTGTTCATGTGCCATGCCTCGCAGGGCGAATTCGCGCGGGCGGTGCTCGCTCCGGCGCTGCACGAAGATGGCTTTTACCTTGCCGCCGAGGCTTTCAACCTCGCCGACCGTTGGCAAACGCCGGTGATTCTGATGGACGACATGGCCTACGCGGACGCCATCCGCACCGTCGACGAGTTCGACCTTTCGCCAGTGACCATTGACCGGGGGGCCATTGCGCCGGAACCGGACGACGTGAGCGTGTTGCGTCGCTTCGAGCCCACGGCGACGGGCGTTTCGCCGCGCGCGTTCCCGGTGCTGTCCAAGTGGTTGGTGGCCGTCGACAGCCACGAGCACGACGAGGTGGGACACCTCACCGACAACATTGAAAATCGCAACCGGCAGCATGCCAAACGTCTGCGCAAGCTTGCGGGCCTCGCCGCCGAAATGCCGGGGCCCGAGATCGTCGGCGACGCCGACGGCACGCTGCTGCTGTGCTGGGGCTCGACCGCCGGACCGCTGCTGGAGGGCGCGCAACGACTGCGCGACCAGGGACACAACGTAGGCGTGGCGATCTTCCGCTATCTGTACCCGATGAATGTGGAGAAAATCGTTGCCGCGCTGTCCTCGGCCAAGCGGCTGTTGACGGTCGAGGGCAATGAACTGGGGCAACTCGGCCGCCTGCTGCGCATGGAAACGGGCCTCGCCGTCGATGGGCACATCGCCAAAACCGACGGCCGCATTTTTACCGTGGACGACATCGTCGAGTTGGTCGAATCCCGGCTGGGAGGTGAGCGATGAGAAGCCCGAACGACTACGATCATTTCGCGCCGGAATGGTGCCCGGGCTGCGGCAACTTCGATATTCTCGTCGCGCTCAAACAGGCGCTGTACGATCTGAAAATCGAGCCCAACGAACTGATTCTCGTCACCGGCATCGGTCAGGCCTCGAAGATCGGTTTTACGCTCAAGTGCAATCTGTTCGACGGTCTGCACGGTCGCGCCCTGCCCGCCGCCTTGGGTATTCGTATGGCCAATCATGAGGCGAAGGTCCTATCCATTTCCGGCGACGGCTGTTATTTCGCGGAGGGCGGCAACCACTTCCTGCACACAATGCGCCGCAACGCCGACATCACCGTGCTGGCCGGGGTCAACCGCGTGTTCGGTTTGACCAAGGGCCAGGCGGCGCCGACCTCCGCGCACGATTACAAGACGAAGATTCACGTCGACGGCACGGGGGCCGAGCCGCTCAATGCATGCCGGTTGGCGCTGGTCGCGGGGGCGACCTTCATCGCACGCGGCTTTTCCGGCGAGCAGACGCAATTGACCGAGTTGATCAAACAGGCGTTGACCCATCGCGGTGCGGCGATGATCGACATCAAAAGTCCGTGCGTTTCATTCAACAAGATCAACACCTACGCCTGGTTCAAGCAACGCGTGCAACCGGTGGGCGACGACCATGACGTCGCCGATTGGAACGCGGCGATGCGGGCGGCGGAGGAAACCGAGGAACGCATTCCGACCGGAGTGCTTTACCGCGTCGAGCGACCGGTGTTCGGCGATCACTTGCGCGCGCTCCAGGACGGGCCGATCGCCCGGCGCACGGCCACATTCACGCCTGAACGCGTGCGGCCGTTTTTCGCGCAGTTCAAGTAGAACGCCGCGCCTGGGCGTGGCATCACATGGTGGATGAAGAAAAATATTGTGGGAGGCACATCGTGCAAATCAGCGAGCGATTCGATTACGACATCGTGATCATGGGCGCCGGTCTGGCCGGACTTTCCGCCGCGTTGACCATCGCCGAGCAACATCCGGATTTGTCGGTGGCGGTGCTCAGCAAGGTGCATCCGGTGCGTTCGCACTCCGGCGCGGCACAGGGCGGCATCAACGCCGCGGTGGCCGCCGACGACAAGTGGGAAGACCATTATTACGACACGCTCAAAGGCGGCTGGTTTCTGGGCGACCAGGACGCGGTGCGCATTCTCGCCGAACAGGCGCCCACTGCCATTTACCATCTCGATCGCTGGGGCGCGCATTTCGACCGCGACGAACAAGGACATTTCGCGCAACGCCCCTTCGGCGGGCAGCGGCGCAACCGCACCTGCTACGTCGCCGACAAAACCGGTCACGCGCTGCTCAACACGCTGTACGAACAGGCGGTGCGCCTGAACGTCGACGTGTTCGACGAGTGGTTCGTTTTCGATCTCATCCACCACGGCGACGAGTTTCTCGGCCTGCTGGCCTTGGCCAACAAAACCGGGACGATCGGCTATTTCACCGCCAAGGCCTGTTTGCTGGCCACCGGCGGCGCGGGGCGCATCTACGGACAATCGTCCAACGCGCTGATCAACACCGGCGACGGCATGGCGCTGGCGTTGCGCGCGGGCGCGGCGCTCAAGGACATCGAGTTTTTTCAGATCCATCCCACCGGGCTGCCCAACGGCATTTTGATTACCGAAGGGGCGCGCGGCGAAGGCGGTTATCTAATCAACAAAGACGGCGAACGGTTCATGAAGAAATACGCGCCGCAGTTCATGGAGCTCGCCCCGCGCGATCTGGTCGCCCGGTCGATCCAGCGGGAGATCAACGATGGTTGCGGCTTCGACGACGGCTGCGTGCGGCTGGATTTGCGCCACCTGGGCGCTGAAAAAATCAAAACCAAGCTGCCGCAGATCCGCGAGATCGCCATGTACTTCGCCGGGGTCGATCCGATCGAACAGCCGATTCCGGTGCGGCCGACGGTGCATTACACGATGGGCGGCATCGACGTGGACATCAACTGCGCCGCGCCGATCAAAGGCCTTTTTGCCGCCGGCGAAACCGCCTGCGTTTCGGTGCACGGAGCCAACCGTCTGGGCGGCAATTCGCTGCTGGACGCGATGGTCTTCGGCATTCGTTCGGGCGAGACGATCCCCGCGTATCTGCATGCCGCCGACGGGCCGGACCGCACCGGCGAAGAGGCGTTGCTGGAAGCGGCGATGGATCGCTTCGACGCGATGTTCGGCGACGGCGGCGAAGACGTGCCGACGTTGCGCAAGGAGATGGAGCGGATCATGGTTGCCAGTTTCGGTCTGTTCCGCAATCAGGAGTTGATGGAAAAGGGCTTGGCCGAGATGACCGCGTTGCATCGACGCTACGACGACGTGCGCGTCAAATCGACCGACCTGGTGTTCAACCCGGAGTTGATCCGCGCCCTGGAACTGGGCTTCATGCTCGAGGTCGCCCACGCCTGCTCACTGGCTGCGGTCGACCGACGCGAATCGCGCGGCAGTCATTACCGCGACGATTTTCCGGCCATGGACAACGCGCATTTCCTGCGCCACAGCCTGGTGACGCGCGACGCTGAAGGCGCGCTGTCGCTGACCTATCGCGGCGTGACCATCACCGACACCAAGCCGCTGGACGAAATCAAATACTAGGAGAATACTATGAAAGGTCGCTTTGACATATTTCGCAAACGCGCCGACGAAAGCGAACCGTACCGCCAGGAATATTCCGTCGAGTTGCACACCGGCATGACGCTGTTGGACGTGTTTCATACGATTCAAGCCGAGCAGGATCCGACCTTCGCCTATCGGTACAGTTGCCGCGGCGCGATCTGCGGCTCGTGCGCGGTGCGCATCAACGGCGCGGCCGCGCTCGCCTGCAAAACGCAGGCGCTGCCGCTGGCCGAGCAAGGCCCGGTGCGCATCGATCCGCTGGGCAACTTGCCCACGATCAAAGATCTGGTGGCCGATTTCGACCATTTCTGGGAAGCCTACGACAGCGTGCGACCCTATCTGGAGCGCGCCGAGGATGCGCACGACGAGGTGCTTATCTGGACCGCCGCGCTCGACGCCAAGCGGTTCGACCAGCTCAGCCGTGCAGTGGACTGCATCAAATGCGCGTCGTGTTTTTCCGATTGTCCGAAGCGCGCGGAGGACGATACGTTCTTCGGTCCGCAGGCGGCGGTGCAGTTGTTCAAGTTATATGTCGATCCGCGCGACGACCTGCATACGTTGCGCCGGGAAACCGCTTCGTCGCCGGGCGGCGTGGTCGATTGTGACAGCCACGCGAATTGTGTAAAAGTCTGCCCGAAAGACGTACGCCCGCTGCGGGCGATCAATTTCGTGAAAAGGGATCTTTCCGCCACACAGGAGTGAAGCCGTGAGCAACGATTACCGCATCGAAAAGGATTCGCTGGGCGAATTGCGCGTGCCCGCCGACGCGTATTACGGCATCAACGTCGCGCGCGCGCTGGTCAATTTTCCGATCAGCCGGCGCACGATTCATCCGCGGATCATCGACGCCTATTGTTGGATCAAGAAAGCCGCCGCCAAGGTGAACATGGAAGCGGGTCGTCTGCCGGGCAAGAAAGCCAAAGCCATTCGCCAGGCGGCCGACGAAGTGCTCGCCGGCAAACTACGTGAACAATTCATAGTCGATATGTTCCAGGCCGGCGCGGGCACAAGCACCAACATGAACGCCAACGAGGTGCTGTGCAATCGCGCGTTGGAGTTGCTCGGCTACACCAAGGGCGACTATGCGCAGTTGAATCCGAACGACCACGTGAACATGGGCCAGTCGACCAACGACACCTACCCCACGGCGATGCGGTTGGCGTTGCGCGCGACGCTGGCGGACTTCTATCCCGAAGCCGAACGGCTGGCGCAGGCGTTGATGTCGATCGGCAAGAAATACAACCGCACGATCAAAAGCGGGCGCACGCATCTGCAGGACGCCGTACCGGTGACGCTGGGCGGCGAATTCATCGCCTATGCGCAGGCCGTGCACGCGGGCGTCAAACACATCAAGCGCACCGCGCAGGACCTGCTGGAATTGGGCATCGGCGGTAGCGCGGCCGGCACGGGCATGAACACGCACCCGGCTTACGCGCAACGCATGGCCGAGGAACTGGCGAAGGAAACCGGCCACCCGTTCCGCAAATCGCCGGACCTGATTCACGCGATGCAGTCGCAGCAGCCGATCGGCAGCGTGTCGGGCGCGCTGCGCGACTTCGCTGTCGAGCTGGGGCGCATCGCCAACGACCTGCGACTGCTGTCTTCCGGGCCGACGACCGGTCTGGCGGAGATTAAGCTGCCCGCGGTGCAAGCCGGCAGTTCGATCATGCCGGGCAAGATCAATCCGTCGATTCCCGAAATGGTGAACATGGTGTGCTTCCAGGTCATCGGCAACGACCTGACCGTATCGCAGGCGGTGGCCGCCGGGCAGATGGAACTCAACGTGATGATGCCGATCATGGCCGAAAACGCGCTGGAGTCGGTGGAGGTTCTTACCGGCGCATGCCGGCAGTTGGCGCTGCGCTGTGTGGAAGGCATCACCGCCGATCCGCCGCGCTGTCTGGATTACGCCTACCGCTCGATGGGTCTGGCCACGGCGCTGGCTCCGACGATCGGCTATCTGGCGGCGGCGGGCGTGGCCAAACGGGCGTTGGCCGAAGGAAAAACGGTGCCGGAATTGGTGCGAGCCGAGGGCTTGCTGAGTGAAAAAGAACTCAAGCACGTGCTCAATCCGGCGCGCATGACCCGGCCGAACCCGGAATTGGCGCGCAAGAAACGGAAAAAGTGACACGCCGTTCTTGCTTCCCGCGCCGTCGGTCTTATTTTAACTTTAATTACCGGAATGGATGGCGAGGAGCAAAGAATGATTATCAAAAAAGTTGAAGCACAACCCGTGACCGACTCCGTCTTGTCGGCGGAGTGCCTGCCGACCAAAAATATCGGGTTGCGCGGTGTTGTCGTTGCCGATTCGGCGATCTGTAAGGTCGACGGGCAGAACGGCATTTTGTTGTATCGCGGCTACGACATTCAAACTCTGGCGGAAAACTCCACTTTCGAGGAAGTGACGCACCTGCTGCTCAAGGGTTCGCTGCCGACGGCGGCCGAACTCGACGAACTGCGGACCATCCTGGCGCAGGAACGCTATTTACCGGGCGCGGTCGTGGCGGCGTTCAGAGCGTTGCCGCGCGACAGCAAGCCGATGGATGTGCTGCAGGCCGCCGTCTCATTACTGGCCGCCGACGATCCGGACCTGGACCACGATGACAAGGACGCCAACTACCGCAAGGCGCTGCGTCTGACCGCGCGCTTCCCGTTGGCCGTCGCCGCATGGCACCGCATCCGTCAGGGGCTCGATCCGGTCGAAGCCCGACCGGATCTGAGTCATGCCGCGAACTTCCTGTACACGCTGTCCGGCGAAATCCCCGATCCGCAAACCGCTCGGGATATGGATGTCGCGTTGATCCTGCACGCGGAGCATTCCTTCAACGCCTCCACCTTCACCTGCCGCCAGGTGGCCTCGACGCAGGCGCACCTTTACGCCAGCATCTCGGCGGCGATGGGCGCGCTGTCGGGCGCCTTGCACGGCGGCGCCAACGAGCGCGTGCTGCGCATGCTGGAGAAAATCGGCTCGATCGACAAGGTCGAAGCCTACGTCGCCAAGACCCTCGACGAAGGCGGCAAGATCATGGGCATGGGCCACGCGGTGTATAAAACGATCGATCCGCGCGCCAAGTACTTGGGGCCGATGGCCTTGCGGTTGAGCGAAAAAGCCGGCGACTTCACCTGGTACAACATGTCCGAGAAGGTGCGCCTGTTCACCGCCGAGGAATTCAAGAAACGCAAGAACATCGAAATTTACGCCAACGTCGATTTCTATTCGGCGACGCTGTACAAGCTGATGGGCATTCCGATGGATCTGTTCACGCCGATCTTCGCCGTGGCGCGCGTGGTCGGTTGGGCGGCGCATTACCTAGAGGAAACATATGCCGAGGCGCAACCGAAACCGGCGCTGTACCGGCCCAAGGCGGAATACGTCGGCCGTTATTGCGGCGAGGAAGCATGTCAGTTCGTTCCGCTGGATGAACGATAAAATTCATTTTCGCTTTCAACCAATACAAGATGTTGGATCTTGCCAAACCGCAAAAATCCAATTACAAATTTGAATGTACGTTCAAATGCAGCCGGGCGGACATCCGCGAAGTCCGGCCGGCGGGGCCGCAATACCAGACAGAAGAAACGCCGTCGGTGGAGTTGGAGGCAAAGGGATGAAAAAAAAATTGTTGATGATCTGGCTAAGTGTTTTTCTGACGACGATGTTGGCATTCGCTTGCACCGGTGATGACGATGACGACAACGACGACGCTGCCGCGGACGATGATTCCGCCGATGACGATTCCGCCGATGACGATTCCGCCGATGACGATACGACCGGTGATGACGATGCCAACGACGACGACAGCGCGGACGATGATACAACCGATGACGATGCCGATGACGACGACGATCTGACCGATTACACTCGCGAACCAGTGGCCGTGTTGACCGCCGATGCACGGTTTGTCGAAATCGGCGACGAGGTATCGTTCACGGGTGACGGTTCGTCCGATCCCAATGGTGAATCGCTCTCCTTCCTTCTCGATTTCGGCGATGGCGACTCGATTGCGAGTGCGAATGCAACGCACGCATATGCCGCCGGCGGAACCTTCCGCGCCAGGCTGACAACGACCAACGAAACCGGTTACAGCGATGAAAGTGAAGTGCTGGTGACCGTCGGAACGCCGACGACGAACAACGGCTCGCTGGACGTCATCGACTTCCGCCCGAATCACTACAATCCGATCATTATCGAGCCGGGCGATAAGCCGAAGCACGGCGGAGTGATCTATGGCTTTTTCATCGCGCCGGATAATGCCGCGCCCGACACGATCAAGGTGAACGGGAACGTATACGAACCGCAAACCGACGGCTTGCAGTGGTGCGAAGTCGTCCCGGCGCAATTGCTCGCCGGGGAAATCGGCATCGTGCGCTGCCACAGCTACGACAACGCCTTTGACGCCGGCGATACGGTCGAGTTGGAAGTGTTGCAAGGCGCCGTGTCGCTTTGGCAGAAGACCGCGCCCCTGCCCGCGCCGACGCTCACACCCGGTTACATCACGGCCAATGTGCAGGATGACGAGATCCTCCTTCACCTGCGCAACGATGATGATGCACCCTGGACAATCACCGGTCTGAAGGTCAACGGCGCCGACGTCAGCGATTTTATTACGGTCGCGCAACCGACGCTTGCGCCGGGTGAAACGTCCGTCA
>DAINPV010000086.1:0-12840 GCA_036743315.1 bacterium
GCGCACGACCAAAGCCATGCTCGGCAAGGTGCTGGTCGACAACCAGGCGATCGGCAAAGCCGACCTGGCGCAGTATCTGATCAAAGAAGTCGATACGCGCCTGATGCACATTTTGCAATTGCCTGCCGGCAAATACGCGTTTACCGAGGATACGTCGTTCCTCGATAAAATCCGTCGCCCCGAACTGGATATCTTCAACCAAGTGTATCACGCCATCCGACTTTACGCGCCCGACGAGCGCCTGCGCGAACGCTTCGCACCGCGCCAGAACCGCCGCGTGCTCAAGAACGAGGAGCTGCTGGCCTACGCCGGCCGCTTCAACTGGGAGGATGACCACCTGGACGCGTTCATCCTCATCGACGGCGCGCGAACCATCGCCGCGTTGATCGCGGAATCCGGGCAGTCGGCCGAGGTTATCCGGCAACTCCTGTATACGCTTGAGGTTTTCGGTATCGTCCGCTTTCAATGACGCTTGACGAACCTCCGATTCGTGAACTATTGTCTTTTTTACTTTCATCTAGGCGTATACTCACATTTTGCTGATTTTCCATTATCCTTTTGCCGCTAGAGGAGCGTGCCATGATTGACAATCCCTATTATGTGGACGAATCACGCCCGTGGTTCTCGAAAGAAGCAGGCTGGCCGGATGAAGTGCCCAAGAATCACGTCTTTGAAAAAGTAACTCTCGGCCAGATGCTGGAGAAATCCGCCAAGGAATTCCCCAACCTCAACGCGATCTGGTTTCTCGACAGTTACATGACCTTTGCCGAACTCGACGACAAGGTGAACCGGCTGGCGACGGCGCTGGCCAAGCTCGGCTTGAAAAAAGGCGACGTGTTGGCGTTGCTGCTGCCCAACAGCTTCCAGTATGTTATCGGTTATTACGCCTGCATGAAATTGGGCCTGATCCTTACCGGCGTCAACCCGACTTACAAACCCGGCGAGGTCAAACATCAGCTCAAGTTGACCGGCGCCAAGGCGATCATCGTGCTGGACGTGCTCTATGAGCCGACCCTCGCGCCGATCGTCAAGGACACCGACCTCAAACACGTCATCGTCACCAACGTCACCGACCTCAAAGCGCTCTCGGGCTTGAAGCGCTGGCTGGGCAAAAAGATGGGCAAGATTCCCTTCGCGCCCGCGCCGGCCGGTTCGTTGAATTTCATGGATCTGCTCAAGGCCGAACCCAAACCGCCGAAGGTCGACGTGTCGGCCGACGACATCGCCGTGTACATCATGACCGGCGGCACCACCGGCGTGCCCAAGGCCGCGGTGCTGTCGCATTTCAACTGCGTGTCCAACGCGACGCAAAGCCGCCTCTGGCTCTGGAAAACCGAACCGGGCGCAATGGCCATCGGCGTGCTGCCGCTGTTCCACAGCTTCGCCATGACCTGCGTAATGAACATCTGCGTCAACTTCGGCGGCACGATGATGCTCTTCCCGCGGCCGCCGGCGACCAAGGAACTGGTCGAGACGATCATGAACATCACCCCGCCGCAAGGCAGCATGTACGTGGGCGCCGAGGTGCTCTTCAAGCGTCTGGCCGAGTGGCCGGAAGTAAACAACTACGACCTGGCCGGCAAGATCGTGCTGTGCGTATCCGGGGCAGGTCCGCTGCACCGGCCGGTGCAGGAAGCGTTCGAGAAGGTCACCGGCGCGCGGTTGGTCGAAGGTTACGGCCTGTCCGAATCCTCGCCGGTCGTTTCCGCCGGGCCGTTCTGGGGCAACCGCAAGATCGGCACGATCGGCCTGCCGTTCCCGGGCACCGAGTGGAAGATCGTCGATCCGGTCGATCCGACCAAAGAATTGCCGCAGGGCGAAGCGGGCGAGTTGGCCGTGGCCGGTCCGCAGGTGATGCTGTGCTATCTGAACAACGAAGAGGAATCGGCGGAGACGGTCGTCGAGCTGCCCGGCGGCAAGAAGTGGCTGCTGACCGGCGACATCGGCCGGATGGACGAGCACGGCCGCGTGAACATCGAGGACCGCAAGAAGCAGCTCATCAAGTACAAGGGCTACAGCGTGTTCCCGACCGAGATCGAAACGATGATGATGCAGCACGAAGCGGTCAACGAAGCGGCCGTCGCCGGTCTGCCCGATCCGGATTCCGGCGAGATCATCAAGGCCTGGTGCGTGCTCAACGAATCGTTCAAGAACAAGATCACCGAGCAGGAACTGATGGAGTGGGCGAAAAACAACTTCACCCATTACAAGGTGCCGCGTTACATCGAGTTCATCGACGAACTGCCCAAGACGATCGTCGGCAAGGTCATGCGCCGCACGCTGCAGGAAGCCGATCCCATCTACAAAAAATACAAGGGCGCGTAACGCCCCTTGTCGGCAGGCTGAAAAAGGCTCCGGTGAAAGCCGGGGCCTTTTCTATTGCTCCTCGAGGATTCGCGCGGCGACCAGCAGACCGGAGATGTTGTGCTGGTTGTAATCGATACGGATGCGGTTGGACACCGGTGAATGACGGAAGGCGCCCAGACCGCGTTCGACGTTCGGGTACAGGTGCGCGAACTCGGGTCGGATGATCCGCTCCACCTGGAAGCGTGCGGCCAGCGCGATCGTGCGCTTGATCGCCGTCGCATCGCGCCCGGCGCGTTGGGCCAGTAGATAGGCCGAGGTCAGCCCTTCCATGCGCGCGCCGGACGGCGTCACCGCCGGCGGATAGGGGAAGTAGCCGCCGCGATAATCGGGGTAGGGAATCTCCCATTCCTGGTCGAACTGATCGTTGACCATGCCGTCGGCCAGTTTCAGGCAATAATCGGCGTAATCCTTCTGCGGACGCACGCGGTGCAGTTCGTCCAGCGCGATCATCAGCCAGGCGTCAGGCGGAATCGTCAGTTCCAGGCCGATGATCCGCCAGCGCTCGTGGATCAGGTATTGCGCCGATTTGGCGACGCACTCGACGTAGCGCGGATCGGGGTTGTGCGCGTAAAAGCGCATCAGGCCGAGCATCGCTTCGCCCGGGTAATAAATGCTGCGCCGCCGTTTCGCCTTCTGGCCCTTGTGCGGCCAGTAGCTGAGGAACGAGCCGTCTTCCTGCAGGCTGCGTAGAATGTGATTGGCCAGGTTTTTGCCCAACCGCAGGTCGTCATCGTTGCGTTCGATCGTCAGGCGCTCGGCCAACGCAATGAGCATCAAGCCCGTACCGCCGAGTTTGATCACCTTGTTTTCCACCGGGTAGGCGTAAATCGTGTCGCCGTCGCGCTCGAACTCCAGTTGCTTGCGCAGCCAGAGCCACGCCCGGTCGGAAACCTCGCGGTAGCGTTCGACGCCCGTGGCCAGGTGCAGTTGGTACAGCGAATAGCAGGTGCCCGCGTGGCGCAGCAGGTTGTAATTCTTGTTGTACTTGTCGCGGCCGACGTTGCCCTCGTACAAGAATTTGTTGTTGTCCTGCAGCAGTGCGCACAGGTAATCGCCGCCGATTTTACATCCTTCGCGGATGGTCGCCGAGTCGATGTCCGGGAGAACCGTCGAGGCGCGATAGAGTCGCACGACCGTGTTGTTTTCGCCTTCGGTGAACGATTCGGTCGGGGCGAGGAACTTGCCGCCTTTGGGCGCTTTTCCGATCATCCGCACGCCCCTTTTGCGCGCGAGCGCCTTCGCCGCGCTCTTGAGCGACAAGCCGCTCACGTGCATTTCGAGGTCGGAAAAGGCGTAGCCCTTGCCTTCGTCGGCCACGGCCACGGCGTACAGTCCGCGCGCATAGCCCAAGCCGCGTTCGCGCAAACCGGCCGACCACATCCGCTTGGGTTCGCGCAGCAGGGAGATCGAGAGCTTGAAGGATTGTTCGGCGATTTGCTTGCCGTAACGGGCGGCCATTTCCTCGGCCGCGCGCTGCACGGCGTTGGCCGCGTCGTCGTCGAAAACGCCGGTGCTGACTTTATCGCCGTCGGCCAGGTGCGCAGTGACGATTGCGCCCACGACGTTGACCTGCGGCGCCTGCAAATGAAAATAACCGGTCAATGGCCCGCGGGCGATTTGCAGCAGGCGCAGCGCCTGATCGTCGTCGACCAGTTGCGGCAGATCCGGATCGCCGCACGACGCCAGCGTCGCCGATAGAATCAGCAACAAAACCAGGCGAATTACAACAGACCGCCAAGCGTGATGCGCCAATGCAAACCTCCCGTATCGTCTCGATCGCGGAATCCGTAACCGAAGCCGGTATTGAAGCGGACAGAATAATAATAGGACAGTACGGTGTCCAGCGAGAAGTCCACGCCGGCCGACGGGTAAAGGTCGTCCTCGGTCAGCCGTTCGTCGCGGTCGACGGCGAAGCCGAGGTCGTAAAACGGACCGGCATTGATCGTCTGCAAAAACAACGGCCAAGTCCACAAGCCGCGATTGACGCGGGCCAGCGGAAAGTTCCATTCCAGGCTGCCGGCGGCGGCCAGATCGCCCCGCGCGGCGATCGAATAGCCGCGCAGCGACAGCAGATCGCCGAAGGTGCCGCCGTCCAGCAAGTCGCCCGACTGGAACGTGCCGATGCGGAAACTGCGCTGCTCCCACACATCGCCGAAACCCGCGCCGCCATTGGCCCGCAACGCCAGTGAATGATTGGCGAGCGGCAGCGGGACGAACTGCGTGGCCGTCGCGGTGATAATCTGCTGACGGACCGCGCTGCCCAGCAGCGGATCGAAGACGATGATCTGCGCACCCATACGCGCACCCTCGATGCCGCCGATCGAATGCGGGTAGCTGCGCACGTCGTCGTAACTCCAGCCCAGGCGCACGCCCGACCAATAGCCGGTGAACGAAAGATCGTCGTTGCCCTCCGGTACGTCCGTCCAGTCCATGCGTTGGATGCCCAGGTAGCCGATGTACGCGCCGTTGCGCAAAGTGAGCGGCAGGCTCATCGTCGCCGAACCGCCGATGCGCCGCTCGTAGTAGCGCAGCGGGTCGCCGTCCTCGTCTTCGAGGATCTTGCCGTGGTAATGCACGCTGTGCGTCGCAGCGAGGTAGAAGCTCGGCGTCAGGCCGGTGTAGCCGTAACTGACGCCGGCGTTGACGATGTGTCTATTCACCGCGTAATTGGCGCCCGCCGACCAGCCGTGGTTGCCCAGCGCGTCCGCACCGCCGGTGGTCGCGCCCAACCAGATTTCGTCGCTGCCGAAGCCGAGGTCGGGCATCCAGTAATGCGGCCAGATCGTGCGCCAGGGCGAGTATTCGTCGGTCGGCGGATCGCTTTGCCGCGCCAGTTCGTGCAGCCGGCGGGAGATTTCGCCCATGACGATGCCCGGCTCGGCGATGGGCTCGCGGGCGACGGGCACGAACAGCGCGGGATCCAGCGGCGTCCAATACACATCGAAGCCGCCGCCGTTGTAGTCGATGTACGCCAGACGTGTGCCGCTGGGGTCGATTGTCGCTTGAAACGCGCCGCCCAGCACGTTGGTCACACGAAACAGCTCGTCGGTCCGCATGTCCAGCGCGTAGATGTTGTAAATGCCCGTGCGCCCCGAGGTGAAATACAAATAGCGGCCGGTGGGGTCGAAAGTCGGATCGATGTCGCGCTCGGGGTCGGCGGTGAGGCGGCGGAAGGTTTTGCTCGTCAGGTCGAAGGCGAAGATGTCGCGGTTGCCGTCGTCGTGCCAGACCGACACGGCCAGCCATTGGCCGCTCGGATGCACGGCCGGCCGAGCGAAATTCACGTAGTCGTCGAAGTCGCCGAAGTCGGTCAGGTGCGTGAACGCGTTGTCGGCGGCATGGTAATAACTCAACCGGCTGCGACCGCCCTCGTGCGTGACGCAAATCACGTCCTCGCTGTTGGGCACGGCGGCCACCTCGTTGGCGCGCGCAAAACGCGTCAGGCGCTTGCCGCGCCAGTCGCCGGGGCGATAACGCCACAGATCGTTGAAGCTCAACCAGCGGTTGGCCGGTTCGGCGTTGGCGTAGAGGATGTCGCCGCCGGCGGTGACCGCATAGCCGCGAATGCCGCGTGTTTCGACCACCTTGCGACTGTGTCGCGCTTGGTCGCGGATATCCAAGCGGCGGATTTGCGGGCTGCGCGTACCGATCGACTCGGCGAACAGCAGCGTGTTTTTATCCAACCAGGTCGGTTGGCTGTGGTCATAGCCATCGTCGGTCAGGCGGACGGATGCAGTCAGGCCTTGTTTGACCAGTTCGTCGCGCTGGGCGGCGAAGGCGCGCTTGAGGTTGATCGTCCAGGCGTCGTAGAGGTCGGTCAGTTGATAGCCGAAGATCACGCGTGAATTGTGGTTGTAAAGGTATGGCCAGATTTGCCCGCTGTGCTTGATGTTGTAGTCGGCCAGCGCCTCTTCGCCGAAGCGTTGGGCAAGGTAATCGTGAAACAGGCCGCCGAAAATATACGAACCGCCGCCGGCCGGCCAGTCGGAGTTGCGCGAGGCGAGCATGTCGATCGTCGGCCAGTTGTCGTCGAGCGCGGCCATGCGCAGCATCATCCAGGAGAAGGGGGCGCGTCCGCGCCCGCGCGTGCTCAGCGCCGTTTCCTCATGCACGGCGATGCCCTCGATCATAAAGAAGGGATACACATGGCCGAGGTTCAGGACGCGTCCGAACACCTTGCGGATCGCTGCCGGAATGGCCCGGTTGGCGTCGGTGTGGATCGCGTGCGTCATTTCGTGGGTGATGAGCATGCGCAGATAATCGTCGTAATAGTCCAGGCGGTCTTCCGGATGCGGCGGGGCGAGGTAGAGGACCATCAACTGCATCGGCTCGATGCTCGAATAGCCGTTGGCGTCGTCGGTGCGATCGAGCATGACGATGTCGAAGGGCGTATGCGGCGTCCATTTCAGTCGTTTGGTCAGCGTGGCGAAGGCTTCCTCGGCGATGACCGCAGCCTTCAGCGCCTCGAAGCGTCGTTCCTGCGGATAGGTGATGCGGAAATGATCGGTGTGCAGCGTGAGGAACGTTTCATCCGGATGGCGCTGCCAAGCCGACGCGGCGGTTGACATCGTCAGCGTCGCCGTCACGCAAAGCAGGAAGAGCCGCCACTTTTTAATTGTTTGCATCCGATCCATTGTCCATAAGATTTAACATTCATGACTTATTCAAGCAAGAAAGGATACCAGAAAGGCAAGAAGATCCTGTCGAATTTTTGACGAAATGTATCTTTTGTCCCATTGCGCCCTGGGGTGAGCATGGCATAATACGGGAGCAAATTGCGTAAAAACAGGGAGTTGGTGTGTTTCAGGACGCCGTGGCACACGGTTTGCTTACTCATTTCGCCGGATTGGTGGGCGCGGACGATTCGGTCGGCGATCCGGCGGCTTCCGGAAAGGATGTTCGATGAGCCAGGATGCGCTGCGCTTCAAGGTTCGTTGTCCGCATTGCGACAAGGTGTTTATCGTTTCCGCCCCCGGTTCTTTGACAACCAAAGAGGCTCCGCAAGCGCCCGCACCGCCGCCGATCGAGGAAAAGCCGCATCCGACGCCGCCTCCTCCGCCGCCGGAAGAGATCGAACTGGAACAGGATTTCGAAATGACGCCGGAGGAAGAGGCGTTCCGCGAGCGCATCGTCAATTCGATCCTCGAAAAGAAATTCGAATTGCCGATGCTGCCGCATGTGGCATTGAAAGTCATCCGGCTTACCAGCGACACGAACGCCAATATGCAGGATCTGGCCAAGGTGATCCTGACCGACCAGACGATCGTGACCAAGATCATCCAGATTTCCAACAGCCCGGTGTACGCCGGCACGGTGGAAATCAAGAACATCAACCAGGCTCTGGTGCGCCTGGGGCAGACTGAAATCAAGAACATGATGCTGGCCATCAGCCTGCAAACGAAAATCTTCAAGAGCAAAATGTACGGCAATCTGGCCAAGAAATTGTGGGAGCGGTCGGTCGGCGTCGCCTTCGCCTCGCGCGTAATCGCCGGGCAACTCAAGGCGGACAAAGACGAAGCGTTCCTGTGCGGCTTGATGCACAACCTGGGCAAAATGATCACGGTGACGGTGATCGAAAACGCCCAACGTAAGATGGAAACGGATTTCAAGCCTTCACGGTTGTTGGTGTTGAGCATTCTCAAGCAATTCCACAAAGATGTCGGCGAGCTGACCATCGATAAATGGTCGCTGCCGGCGACGGTGGCCAACACGATCCACTACATCGACCGCCTGGATGAAATCGAGGAAAACATGGTCGATGTGCCCATCGTCGCCTTGGCCGAAGCCTTCTGTCGCATCGCCGGCATCGGCGGCGAACATCCGGAAGATTTTGACCTGTCGATGCTGCCGGCGACTCATTATTTGAACCTGGAAGCGGATGCCTCTTTGGATTTGTACGATCGCTTTATCATGGTATTTGAAAACGCCAGGAATGAATTCATTTACTAACGCGGCCGACGGGTCGCCGAAAGCGTGGGTAAAAATCATGAAGAGGCTTGTGGGCCTGACGGCCCTGGCGCTCCTGCTGTCGATCGGCCTGGCCGGTTGCTCGAACCAGGTCATTCGCGTGCCGATCGACCCTTTCGTCACCAGCGATTACGCCAGTCGTCATATTCAGCGTGTGGCCGTATTGCCGGTGGTCGTGCCCGACTATCTGCTTGGGCAAAGCGGCGAAACGATCAGCGTGGATCTGACCAACCAATTCATGGTCGAACTCGCCAATCGAAGACTGTACAGCCTGGTCGGCGGCGACGTGGTGCGCGACATCCTGGTCGAACAGTACAACAGTCCGCGCAATTGGCTGGAGACCGGCGATGTCGCCGGGGCAATCCGCCTTGGGCGTGAATTAAAGGTCGAAGGCGTGATCTTCGGCCGCATCGTGCGCTACGTGCAATCGAATCTGACGCAAAGCGAGGTAGAAGTCGAATTCCAGCTTGTGGAAATCAGCTCGTTGGAAACCGTATGGTCGGTGCGCGAGCAGATGCTCGGCAAGGGCGGTTCGCCGACCTTCAGCGATACAGTCACCACACCCACCAATCGTCGTTTGTCGCAATCGGCGATCACCGGGGCCGCCGAGCGTATCGGGGAAATCCACAAGGCTGGCGGGCCGATCGAAGTGTCCAATATTTCCACCCGTCGTATCGCCGGTTATAGCTTGTTGTCGGTGGGGACGGTCACGGCGGTTACCGCCGGGTACTACTTCACGATGAGCCTGAACGCCTATAAAGATTACCAAAAGGCCGACTCCGCCACGGATCTCAACCGGTATCAAAACGATACCGAGGAATACGATCGCATGTGGATGATTTTCGGCGGCGTCGGCGCAGCCTGCCTGGGCACGGGCGTGTATCTACTGCTGACCGATCCCTCGCGGCAATTCACCGCGAGTAACCAGAACAATGATAAAATGCAAGTGGCCGTTTGGCCGGCGGTGACGCCCGATGCGTACCTGCTGGGTCTTTCGGGCCGCTTCGAATAGGGGGAGCGACGATGCGCAGGTTGGTCATCGTTTCGTTCTTGGTGCTGCTGGCCGTGGCCATGCTGGTGCAGTGCGGGCGCGATTTCACGCGCTATCCGTCAGGCAGCGGGGCGTCGGTGTCGCTCACGTCCGTCGAGCCGACCTCCGGCGCGAACGACCAGGAAATCAGCATCGCTTTGCGCGGAACGAATTTTCGCGGCGTGCCGCGCATTTTATTGGGCGCAGTGGATTGCACGAACATCCAGATCGTTTCGGATAAACTGCTTACCGCGGTGATTCCGGCCGAAACGGCGGCGAACGTATACGACATTACCTATCTCACCGAAGCGCTGGAATCGGTGGTGCTGCCCGACGCGTTCACCGTGGTCGATCCGGGCGACATCTCCGTTTTGTCGATCGAACCGAACGTCGGTCTGGACAACGCCACGACCTCGGTGACCATCACCGGGACAAATTTCCTCGATGGCGCAACGGTGGCGATCGGCGCGACGACGCTGGAATCGGTGACCGTCTCCAGCGTGACCACGATCAACGCGACGGTGCCCTCCGGCCTCACGCCGGGCACCTACGACGTGGTGGTGACCAATTCCTCGGGCGGCAGCGCGACGCTGGTGGAAGGCTTCACCGTGCTCAGCTCGGCGCAACTGCAAATCACCGGCATCAATCCCGATCACGGTTCGACCGAGGAAGATATTGATGTGGCCATCACCGGCACCAATTTCGACGAGGCGATGACCGTGTTGATCGGCTACACCCTCGCCGAGGACGTTCAGACGATCACTTCCGATCTGCTTTATGCGACCGTACCGGCAGGCATCACGCCGGGCGTGTACAGCGTACGGGTTATCAACAGCAACGACGAGTATGCGGAGTTGACCGACGGCTACACGGTGGATGCGGCGGCCGATGACGACACTTCGGATGACGATACGTCCGACGACGACACAACCGATGACGATACGTCCGACGACGACACAACCGATGACGATACGACGGATGACGATTCGACCGACGACGATACAACCGACGACGATACGCTGTAAAATCCATATCTTGGCCGGAAGGGTAACGGCATAAATTAAAGAAAAGTATTAATTCTTTTTCGATAATTCTTTGAATTGTCGAGAAATTATATTTATTGACTTACGCCAAATTCTCGATGTAGGATTATCCTAAGATAATTTCGCTTCGGCAGCAATGAGCGGGATGTAGTGGTGTAACGTTTTTCTGATTGTCGAAATTAGACAAGATGTTGACGATTTTTTCCGATAGGAGAGAGAACGATTTCGCGTTGAGCGTCAAATTTTCGACAAGGCTTCGCCGCTTTTGACGAGGTGCACGGCGCGGCCGGGTTAAGATTGCGGCAACAAGGAACCGGAACTTCCTCTGATTGTCTCAAAATTGGGAAGATAACAGGAAGTTTCAGGTTCCCGGAGCCCATTTCGTCTGTGGAAACAACGAAAAATCGACAGGTTGTCGGTTGGCATACGCCTTGCTGTGGTAGGGACGGATTAACAGACAATCGATAAACAAAGGGGCTGTCTGTGGATATAGCAACTGTTATCGGCTTAGTAGCTGCTTTCGGTCTGGTCCTCAGCTCATTGGTCATCGGCGGAAATCCGGGCGCTTTCGTCGATATTCCCAGTGTGCTGATCGTTGTCGGCGGCACCTTCGGTATTTTGTTCATCAACTGGCCGTTGAGCAACCTGTTGAAAATCGGCGGCGTTATGCGTAACGCCTTTTTCACCACCCAGACCGATTACACCAGCCTGACCGGGCGGTTGGTCGAGTATTCGACGAAAGCCCGTAAAGAAGGCATTCTGGCCTTGGAAAGCGCCAGCGAAGGCGAGTCCGATCAATTTTTACGCAAAGGCATACAAATGGCCGTCGACGGTCTGGAGCCGACGGTCATTCAATCGTTGCTGGACAAGGAAATCGAGAAACTCGAATCGCGCCACAAGGGCGGCGCCGATTTGTTCCAAGCCGCGGGCACCTTCGCTCCGGCCATGGGTCTGATCGGCACCCTGATCGGTCTGGTGCAAATGCTCCAATCGATGGACGATCCGTCGACCATCGGTCCGGCCATGGCGGTCGCGTTGATCACCACCTTCTACGGCGCAATTATGGCCAATATGATCTTCCTGCCGATCGCCGGTAAATTACGCACCCGTTCCGAGGAAGAGGTCATCTCCAAGGAATTGATGTTGGAAGGCATTTTGTCGATTTCCGCGGGCGACAATCCGCGCATTTTGGAAGCGAAGCTGCATGCGTTCCTCGAACCGAAGATGCGCAAGAGCAGCTTCACTTAATTCGGGAGTGAACCGGTGGCCAGGAAAAGCAAAGGCGAAGAAGCGAAAGGCGATTCCTTTACGATCATGTTCACTTCGCTCTCTGTGATTTTGCTGGCTTTCTTTATTTTGCTCAATTCCATGGCCACCATGGACAGCAAGAAAACGCGTAAAGCGCTGGGCAGTCTGACCTCGGTCTTTTCCGGCACAGGTTCCGGCCCGTTGATGCAATTCGGCGACGATATCATCACAATTGGCGAAGAGTTGGGATTGCGGGCGGAGGGCCCAGGCAAACTGGCGAAAAAGATACTCGACAAGCAGTTGTCCGAAGAGGGTATTTCCGAACAGGTACAATACCAAATCGACGGCGACGATGTGTTGCTCGTGTTTGCCGATCATATCTGCTTCGATTCGGGGCAGGCGCATCTCAAACCGATCATGGATAAAATTCTGACGACTATCGCCGGCGTGATTCAGCATACGCGGGCGCCCACGGTGGTGGAGGGGCATACCGACAGCAATCCGATCAGCACGGCTATTTTCCCGAGCAACTGGGAGCTTTCCACCGCGCGGGCCGGCGCCGTGGCGCGTTACATGATCGAAAAGCTCACTATTTCGCCCGACGAAATCAGTTGCGAAGGACACGGCGAATTCAAACCGATCGCCGACAATTCCACGCCCGAGGGGCGAGCGGCGAACCGGCGCGTGGTCATTCGTTTCAAAGGACTGGCGGACGAGGAAAAGGGCAAGAAGAAGGACGATAAGAAAACCGATTTATTCAAGTCCCTGGGCAAGTAAAAGGCGGACGGACAATGGCGCGCAAGAAAGAACAAGCCGGAACCGATCCCAACGCGTGGATGGTCACGTTTTCGGATCTGCTGACGCTGATGCTGACCTTCTTCGTGTTGTTGTTGACCATGTCCAGCATGGATTCGAAAAAGCTGAAGGAAGCCTTCGATTCGTTTCTGCAGATGGGCGGCACCGATTCGATCATCGGTCCGCCGTCGGTTTCCAGCGACCAAGCTTCCCCTTACACCATGTTGCGCAAGACGTTCATCAAGACGCTCGCCAGTTCCGGCAGGATGGGTTCCGATCTTGTAGCGGTGCCGGCCATGTCGAAGAAGAGCGGTTTTCCGGGTGTAGAACCGGCAGAACAGACGCCGGAGGAGGCTGCAGAGGATGAAGAAGAAAAGAACAAAAATGCCA
>DAINPV010000087.1:0-12735 GCA_036743315.1 bacterium
GGTTTCCCATCGATGTACGAATCGGCGATGGGCAAGTGTTTCGCCAACGAGATGGTCGTGGACGTGACCAACGAGGCGATGCTGGTTTTCGGCGGTTACGGTTATAGCCGCGAATTTCCCGTCGAGCGTATGCATCGCGACGCGCTGGCCTGGCGCGTGGCCGGCGGCACGGTGCAGATGCTGCGCATCACGCTCGCATCGATTCTGTTCGCGCGGCGTTTCGATCAGAAACCGGGCGCATAAAACCGAGACGATGAACGCGGAGGGACGATGAAAAACAAAGGCGCGATGGGTCAGGTGCTGTGGGTCGACTTGAGCGCCGGCACCTTCGTCACCGAGACGATCGACGAGAAAATCTACGAGCAATACCTGGCGGGCGTCGGCCTGGGCGTGCGTTTGTTATACGACCGCATTCCGGCTGGCGCGGATCCGCTGGGCCCCGACAACATCCTGGGCTTGACCAGCGGCTTTTTATGCGGCACCGGCGCGCTGTTCATGGGCCGCTGGATGGTCATGGGCAAAAGCCCGCTGACCGGCGGCTGGGGCGATTCCAATTGCGGGGGCACTTTCGCGCCGGCGATCAAGCGCGCGGGGTATGACGCCGTTTTCTTCACCGGCATCAGCGAGCGGCCAGTGTATTTGAAGGTGCTCAACGGCAAGCCGGAGTTGGTCGATGCGGCGCACCTGTGGGGTGTTGACGCGATCGAATCCGAGCGGTTGATGGTCGAGGAGTGCGGCGACGCTAAGGCCAAGGCGGTGGTCATCGGGCCGGCCGGCGAAAAGCTCAGCCTGATCGCGGGCATCGTCAACGACGGCGGGCGCATCGCGGCGCGCTCGGGCCTGGGCGCGGTGATGGGCAGCAAGCGGCTCAAGGGCGTGGTGTTGGGCGGCAAGGCTCCGGTGCGCGGAGCGGACCCCGAGCAAATCAAAAGTCTAAATATACAATTCATGAAGTGGTTCGGCAAAGGCACCGGTCTGGAAAAGGTACTGTCGGCCGGGATGCTGCGCCTGTTCGGCCGCATGTTCCGCGTTTCACCGGTGGCCATGGCGGTGGCGCCGGAGTTGTTCCGCTCGGTGATGAAAAAATTCGGTACGATCAGCTCCAACGTGCTGTCCTCGGAGAACGGCGACTCGCCGGTGAAAAACTGGACCGGCTCGGGCACGAAGGATTTTCCCATCGGTTCGCACGCGAAAAATCTGGACCCGCAGAAGATCATCGATCGCGAAACCAAGAAGTACAAATGCTATTCCTGCCCCTTGGGTTGCGGCGGCGAGGTGTCGCTCAAGGGCGGCGGCAAAAGCCACAAGCCCGAATACGAAACGACCGCCGCTTTCGGTTCGTTGCTGCTCAATAACGATATCGAAGCGCTGTTCACCGTCAACGATCTGCTCAACCGCGCGGGCATGGACACCATCAGCGCCGGCGCGGCGGCGGCTTTTACCATCGAGTGTTTGGAGCAGGGCCTTTTAACCGGCGCGGATGTCGACGGCCTCGATTTGAAGTGGGGCAACGCCGAGGCGGTTATCGCGCTGATGAAAAAAATGGTTGCGCGCGAGGGCATCGGCGATCTGCTGGCCGACGGCGTCAGAATGGCCGCGCGGCGCATCGGCAAGAACGCGGGCCGCTTCGCCATGCACGCGGGCGGGCAGGAACTGCCGATGCACGATTCGCGTTTCGACCCCGGCTTCGCCGTCAGCTATTCGCTCGAGCCGACTCCGGGCCGGCACACGAACCACGGTTATCAGTGGATCGACCTGTTTGCGCTGCACCGCATCTTCCCGGGACTGCCCAAGACCAAGCACCTGTCGCTGGTCAAATCCAAGTACGATCCGACCGACAAGTGGATTTTGCAGGCGGCGGCGAGCAAGTACATGCAGTTGGTCAACGCGGCGGGCGGCTGTCTGTTCGGCGTGCAACTGGGCGGCAACCTGCCGCTGATCGGCTACCTCAACGCCGCCGGCGGGTGGAGCCATCCGCCCGAACATTATCTGCAAGTGGGCGCGCGCATCCAGGCGTTGCGCCAAGCCTTTAACTTCAAGCACGGCATTCGCCCGCTGGAAGATTACAAACTGCCCGCCCGCGCCTCCGGCGAGGAACCGCTGCGGACCGGGCCGATGAAAGGCGTGACTCTGGACATGAAACGCCTCGGCGAGGATTTCCTCATCGGCATGGGCTGGGATCCGCAAACCGCCAAGCCGACCAAGGCGACGCTGACGGAGTTGGACCTGATCGACGTGGCCGCCGAGATCGACGCCGTATAGATTATCCATGGATAAAAACATCCCCCTCCGCCGTCGGGCGTAAGGGGGATGCCGCGAAACCGCGATTATTCCTGCACGAGCGCCTTGGACACCAGGTCGGAAAGATACTCCACCTTCACGCCGGTTTTGTAATGCTCGCTGAGGTCGGAGAGCTGCGTGTGGCAGTTTTCGCAGGCGGTGGACAGCACCTGCGCGCCGGTCGCGGTGAACTGATCGACCTTCACCTTGGCCGATTTCATTCGGAAATCCTTCTCGCCCATCGCAACCAGACCGCCACCGCCGCCGCAACACCAGTTGTCCTCGCGCGTGGGCGTCATTTCGACGAAATCGTCGGTCAGGTGGCTCAGGATGTAGCGCGGCTCTTCGTACACGCCGCCGTTGCGCGCCAGTTGGCACGGGTCGTGGTAAGTGACCTTCTGCCCCCGCAGCTTGGCTTTGTCGAGTTTGATGCGGCCTTCCCGGAGGTAGCGGGCGATCAACTCGATGAACGAAATCACCTTGAACGGATGCTCGCCGGTCATGAACTTCATCACGCGGTAGGCGGTGCCGCACTCGCAAATGACCACTTCCTTCACGTTCAACCGCGTCGCTTCCTGGATGATGCGGTCGGCGATTTCCTTCGTCTTCTGCGGATTGCCGACGAACGCGCCGAAGTTCACCGCCTCGAAGTACGACAGCGACCACTTCTCCTTGGCGGCATTCATGATCGATGCGGCGGGGATGATCGAGTGTTTCCCGGCCAGGGCGATGTAGAGCACGTTGGCGTCCTGCACGTCCAGCGGCACGGCCTTCTCGCCGGCCTCGCTGCGCCAGCGTTCGAGCACCTCTGTTTCAAGGTTGGACACCGCCGTGGCGAACGAGCCTTTGGTCTTCTCGATGTTCTTGCCCTTGGCGATGGACATGTCCGCAAGCATCGAGAGCACCTTGGGCTCCATGTCGGCGACGATCAACAATTGCTTGGCCAGCGATTGAATCTGCTGCGTGTCGATGCCGAAGGGGCAGTAAGTGACGCAGCGACGGCAGCCGGTGCAGGTGTAGGCCGTGTCGTAAACTTTCTTCATCACCGCATCGTCGAACTCGATCGCTTCGCTCAGCCACGGCGCGAGCTTGCCGGCGCCCTTGAAATATTTTTCATACAAGCGGCGGATGTTCTGCGCCCGGCCGACCGGCGAGTATTTGATGTCCGGCTCCGAGGCGTAGGCGTGGCAGGCCTCGATGCACGTGCCGCAACGCGTGCAGTTGTCCAGATACAGGCGCATCGCCTGATTCAGCCGCGCCGAAAGCGTTTTGATCAATTCCTGTTTGCGCGTTTCGTCCATGATCAGACCCTCCTCAGCCGGTTGAGCGGCACGGCGAAGAACGTGTGCATGATTTTGCTGAACGGCAGCGCGAGAAGCAGCAGGTTGGCCAGCAGCACATGAATCACGATCACCACATAGTGCGAGCCGGTCAGCAGGTCGCGCGGATTGGCGAAGGTGAAATGCACCAGACTGTTGAGGTAGGCGGCGAAATCTTGCTTGGTCAGCACGAAGCCGTCCGGGTTCCAGGAGTTGGCCCAACTGATCGTATCGCCGGTGATAAAGATCAAAAACAGCAGGAACAAAATCAGGTAATCGGCTGGTACGGAGATCTCCCGGATCGGCGTGCGGAAGCGGCGCAGCAAAAAGTACAGCACCGAGACGGTCACCGCCACACCGATCGCGCCGTTACCGAGCATGTGCTTGGATTCGGCCGGCACGATGTTGATCTGCGGCAGCAGATCCAGGTGGCTGAGAATCAGGCCGAGAATGCCCAGGTGGAACACGCCGAGAAAAAACCACAGCACCGGCTGATGGCGGCGCACCGAGGGCATGGTGAATGCCTCCAGCGTTGCGCGCAAACCGGCCGCCGATTTCTCCGGGAAGATTTTCAAGGTGTGCGTCTGCTTCGGCAGGCGCATGATGCTCACGACTTTCCACAGGATCCCGATGGCGCACCAGGCGAAGGCCAGGTACACCATCGGCACCATGATGAAATAGAAGATTTTGTCCACCATGATCGAACCTTCGTTTAGACGAGTCGTTTGACGAAAATCTTGATCACGCCGCCGTCCTGTTCGGTGGTGAGTACTTCCTGCCCGGCCGTGGACGCCCACGCCGGGAAGTCCGACAACGAACCCGGATCGGTGGTGTGCACTTCGATCACTTCCCCAACTTGCACGGAGCCGATCTCCTGACTCATTTTAACCACCGGCATGGGGCAGGGAAGACCTTTGAGGTCCAAAACTTTGGCGATCGCGATGTCCGACATGATTTTCTCCTTCGTTAGATGAACAGTTGGATGCTGGAATTTTTCGCGTCGGCCAGGAAGGTCGCGACGCCGCAGAAGTCGATATTGGGGTAGTCGATGATTTCCTCGCGCTTGAACCCCATCAGATCCATCGACATTTCGCATACTTTGATCTGCACGCCCAGTTGACCGGCGATGTCGAAAAGCTGGTCCAACGTCGGCGCGTTCTTCTTTTTCATCAGGTCTTTCATCATGGCCGTGCCCAGACCGGCCATGTTCATTTGCGACAGCTTGGTTTTGTTGCGTCCCTTGGGCAGCATCCAACCGAACATCTTCGATTTGAGATCTTTGCCCTTGGCTTGTCCTGCGGGTTTGCGCAACGCGGCCGTGCCCCAGAAGGTGAAGAACAAAACGACCTTCATGCCCATGGCCACCGCACCGGTCGCGATGATCATCGAGGCTAGCAGTTTGTCCATGTCTCCCGAGAAAACGATCATCGAGAGTTTGTTTTCCGGGCCCGGCTTCATCGTGTCGATTTTCTGTTTCAACTCGGTCAACTGTTTTTCAAAATCTGCGCTCATCGGTTTTTCCTTTTCAGCAGGGACTTGTTTTTACTAACAATGTAAATATATAGCGATCTGCATATATTTGCAAGTGAAAAATTTCACAACTGTCACATTTTTTCTGACCATGACACTCGATTTTTTCATGCAAGTTCTCGTATCTTTTGTTTAATTTAATGCCGAAGGTCGGTTTTGTCCAAATACATTTCGAAAAGTGTAATTGTTTTATAAATCAATTGGTTATCTTGTCGGTGACGGAGGTTGCCCAAAAGAAAACCGCCCGGCGGAACCGGGCGGTTTGCGTTACGTTCCTGATATTCGATCAGTCTTAATCCAAGGGAACACCCCACTGCAACGGATCGAGAATCACATCGCAGTCGACCACCTGCGCGCCCGCCGGGTTGCGGAACGGCGAGTAGCAGTAATCGATCAGATAGCCCATTTCCTCACCGCGGATCGCCTTTTTCTCCGTGCTGATGGCTTGCGGCGGACGCAACTCGTATTCGCCGTCGGGCAGCGACGGATCCCACAGATCCCAGTTGGGCCAGGCGGCGTGGAAGTCGATCGAAGTGGAATATTCCTCGACGATCAACCGCGCTTCCGCGTCAGTCAGCGGATACCCGGCAGTGGCGCTGGCCAGTAGGAATGAAGCCAGATCCGATTTGTAATCGGTATTCACCAACTGGCGCTCTTCCATGTTGGCATAAGCTTCCTCGTTGCGCGTAACCAAGCCTTCGAGCAATTCGAAAGCGGCGTCGTTTTCCTCGTGCATCAACGCCAGCAACACCGCGACGACATGGAAATAACGGATGATGTTGCGCTCGTTGAAATAGTGCTGCGCGGAAGCGATCGTGTCGTACAGCACGCTGATGCCGTTGCCGCAATCCACGCCCAGCGGTTCGCCGTAGCCGATCAGCGCGGCCGCCAGTTCCGGATCGCACTCGGCGTCGGGAATCAGCATATCGTAATTCACGTAGCTGGCCAGATCGTTGACCATGTTCGGGTTGTCCGCGTTCATTGGGATGAACGTATCGCCTGTTTCATTCTTCGTGTGGATATAATAGCCTGTGTTGACGATGTCCTGGTTCCAGATGACCATTGCGTCCAGCATCATCTGCGCCGCGTCCCGCACGTCCTGGTCCGGCGCGTCCTCGATCAACCGATATAGATACGGCACCATGCGATAGAAGTGCGGCATGTCGTCTTTGCTGCGCATGGTGCGCGTCCAGATGCTGCCGTAATAAGGATTGGTTTCGACCGGGATCGTCCAACCGTTCCAGTCGTACTTGAGCACTTTGGTCGGATCGTAATTGACGTACCCCTGCCGGCCGCCTTCTTCCTCGAAATAGTAATTCTGCAGGTAGTTGGCGCGCGGCATGACCCAGATTTCCGGATCGTCCTCGCTCCAGATGAAGCCCTGGAACAACGCGATCAATCCTTTGCAATATTGTTGCAGCATGTAGGCGGCGTTTTCGTCGCCCGTGCTCAGATACAGCGCGGCGAAATTGTTGAACGCCTTGCCGGTGGGGATCATCAGGTTGTCTGAATTGCCGTCATGGCGGATTTCCACCAGGTTGCCGGATTTCACTCCCGTCGAGCCCATGCCGTATAATTTGAATTCCGGCCAGCCTTCGTCGTTGTCCGCGTCCATGCCGTGCGACACGTAGCGGTAATGCTGGAAGTAGGGCGTGTTCGCCCAGAAGCCGGTCATCTTCGCGGTGAAGTCGTCGATCTCCTGCTGCGTCAGCGGCGTGCCGGCGGCCGGACGGGTGAAGGTCCAGGGCAGTTCGTCGGGCCACTGCGTCGCGCGCGGCCTGTTGACCGAGGTATCGGCGCCGATGGTGTAGTCGTGCGGGGCTTTGCCGGCGCCCGACGTGCGCACCAGGCGGAAGCCCAGGGTGAACACGCGATGGCCGGGGGTGTGGCCGGTGCGGAACGCCGCGCGGGTGTAAGCGCCGCCGTGGAACCAGCAGGCGCCGCCGCGCACGGAGTGATAGCGGCCCTCGCTCGCGCCGACCGGATCGGTGTCTTCGATCAGGTACGGATCGGCGAAGATGTCCCAGGTCCATTCCTTGACGTTGCCGAGCATGTCGTACAAACCGAAATCGTTCTTCTCTTTGCCGCCGACCTCGTGCGAGGTGCGGCCCGCGTTGCCGCCGTACCAGGCGATGGCGTTCAGCGTGGCGTCCAGCGGCCGGGTGGAAACATGCTGGATGTCGCCGTTGTAGGTTGCGGTCGTCGTGCCGCCGCGCGCGGCGTATTCCCACTCGGCTTCAGTCGGCAGACGATAACCGGCGCAATCGTAGATCGTCGCCACGCCGTTGAGAACGACGGACGCCATGTCGATGCCGCCGTGTTCGGCGCAATAGGTGGTCGTGTCGCCGGTCGTTTCGTCGACGCACAGGATGTCGCTGAAGGTGAAGCACTCCGTATACCCTGCGGCGGCGGATGTCTTGTTGGCGTAAGCCAGCGCATCGTACCAGCTCACCTGCTCGACCGGGCGGTTCGGATCGTCGCCCATCAGCGGGAAGTGGCTGGGGTTGAAATTCATCACCTCTTCGAATTGGCTCTGCGTCACTTCGGTTTTCTTCATTTCGAAGTCGCGGGTCAGCGTCACCTGGTGGCGGGTTTCATTGGCGCGTCGTCCCAGTTCGCCCTCCGGGCTACCCATAAAGAACGTGCCGCCGGACACTTCGACGTAGCCGTCGGTGTCATCGTCGTCCGCGGTATCGTCGTCCGCGGTGTCGTCGTCGCCGGTGTCATCGTCGCCGGTGTCATCGTCGGTCGTGTCGTCGTCGGTCGTGTCGTCGTCGGCTGAATCGTCGTCGGTTGTGTCATCGTCTTCGGTGTCGTCGTCGGACGTATCGTCGTCATCATCGTCCGTGGTGTCATCGTTGTCGTCATCGTCGTCGCCGCATGCCGCCAACGACAACGATATCGATAATAAAATGGCAAGAAGAAGAATGAATTGCCTGCGCATCGTAACCCCCTTTGTGGAACGAAAACCTTAACAGCGAACTCCATTCATGGCAAGGCAAAGCGAGTTATTCTTCAACGGCTTGATTCCCCGTCGGCGGCGGAGGATAATCAATTGTTATTTCGCTATCAAGTTTTGCGGGGAATCATGAAAACGCTCACTCGGTTGACCATCGGAGTGTTGCTGGCCGTACTGACGTGTTGCGCCTGCCAACGGGGATCGCCGACGCCCACGCAAGCGGCGACGATCCGCCCCTATGCCAAGATCGTCATTCTGACCGCCGAACAAAAATCGTTTTTGCTGCAGGCTGCGCGCGAAGGTCTGGCCGGCCGGCCGCTGCCGTCGCCTGACGCGCTGCTCAAGGCGGTGGGCGGCGCTGGCGCCTCGGTGGAGGTGTTTCTTCCGCCGCAAGAACCGGTGATCGTCGTGGTCGGCGGCGACAATTTTTTTCGGGCGTTTTCCGCCGCCGTCGCGCGGGCGGCCGCCGACAAACATTTTCAGCGCGACATTCTGCTGCATCTGGCGCAAGCGCGTCTCAAGGTCGGCGTTATCGATCGCGTGACGTCGCTGTCCTTCGATCCACGCGCCTCGGAGGCGGGGGAAATCGACCGTCTCAGCCAGTTGCTGGAAGACGGCCTGCATGGACTGATTCTCGATCATGGGGGCCGGGCGACGTTTCTACATCCCGACTTGACCAGTTATCGCGGGTGGGGGCTGAACATCGACGAACCCGGCGAACGCGAAAAACGGGTGCGCGGCAAGCGGCTGCTGCTGCGGCAGTTGCGCGAGTTGTCGGCCATGAGCGGCGGTAAATGGCAAACAGGCACACTGTTCGCTTTCAGCGTACAGAGCTTCGTCGATGCGTCCGGCGATCCCGGCAAACCGCTGGATTGTTACCGCGCGAAGATCATTCCCCCACCGTTGGACGGTCCAGCCTTGCGCGCCGCGGCGTCGGCCGTCATCGAGTATCTGCTGCGCATCGTCCACGACGACGGTAAGCTCGATTATATCTACTATCCGGTTGAGGACGCGTATGATCCCGACTACGACATGCCGCACCACATCGGCCATGCATTGCGGCTGATGCAGGCCTACGAAGTCTTCCCCGACGAACGCCTGCTCGCGGCGGCGCGCAAGTCGCTGACCTACACGCTCGACCGGTTGAAAATTCCTTCCGAAGCTCCGCACCTTGCGCTGATCAGCGACGAAAACCAATCGTTGCTCGGCGCCAACGCGCTGATGGCGATGTTTTACGCGTCCTTACCCGTCGCATCGCTTACCGAACACGAGGCCGAGCTGCGCGACCGTTTCGGCGAAGCGATTCTCTTTTTCCGCATGAACAAACCCGGCTACTTCCACACGACGTTCCGCCAGGCGGCGCTGCAACTGCCGCCGGAAAGGCAGGCGTTTTATTTTCCTGGCATCGCCTTGCTTGCGCTTGTGCGCCTTTACGAACAAACCGGCCGCGAAACCTGGTGGGAAGCCGCCGAGGAAATCGCCGCCGGGCATAAACGGCTGTGGCTGGCCGACGGACACCGTGCGGTCGGCAACTATTGCTGGACCGGCCAGGCCTGGGCACGCATGGCGCGGCTGACGAAGGAACCGGAAAAGCGTGAAAAATATCGGCAACTGGCCTATTCCCACGCCGACGCCGTGGTGCGCCATCAGTGGACGCCGGACCGGCCGGGTTTCTTCCCCGACCATCTGGGCGCGGCCGACAACTCACGCCCGCCGCGTACGACACCCACGTCCGCGCGCGCCGAATCGCTCGCGGAAGTTTATCTGACCGCGAAACACCTTGGCGACATCGCGGCGCAAAAACGATACGGCGCGGCGCTGCTGCAAACGCTGCATTTCATCGTCCAGAACCAATACACCGACGACAATTCGTGGTACCTGCCGCAGCCGGCCAAAGCGCTGGGCGGCATTCGCGGCGGACTGACCGCGGGCGACATCCGCATCGATTATTGCCAGCATGCGCTGTTCGCGCTGCTCAATGCGTTGAACGTGCCGGACGAATTGCGGGCCTTGGGCGTGAGCGAATGGTGAGCGCTCAGCTCGAGCGCACCAGCCGCAGGCAGTACGGATTCGCGCCGATCGACCCGGTGGCGCTGTAGGCCACGGCGATGCACCCGGCACGGCAGGTAGCGGCCAGCGCGCACTCCATGCAACGCCCGCCGAGCATCTCCGCCGACCATTGCCGCGAGTAGGGGAACAGCCGATCGTCGGTCCAGATGTCGCCGAGTGAACGCTCGCGCACCGAAGCGGTGATGAACTCGTCGGGCAGCGTGGTGCAACCTTTCACGCTGCCGTTGGGCGTAATCGCCAACGTCCGTCGTCCGGCTTTGCAGCCCATCCACACCGCGCACCCTTTCGTTTGGCGGCCGCGCAGCAGCGGCTCCTCCTCGGTCATGTAACCGATCGTGCAATGCAGCGGCGCGTTGATTTTTTTCTCCTGCGCCGCCGTCAGCAGCACGCGGACGATCTTCTCCAGGTCGCGTGGATGCGTCATCAGTTCGTTGCGTTTGGTGCCCGCGCGGCCGGTCATCTGGCACAGATGCACTTGCCAACGTTGTACGCCCAACTCCACGACCTGGCGATAGATCGCCGGCAGATGATCGACGTTGTGGCAATTGACCTGGGTGACGGCTCGATTTTTTTTGCCGGCGGCAATGATCATTTTCAGCGTGCGTAGCGCATGCGCGTGGGTTGATTCGATGTTTTTGCTCGGTGGCCGCAGATAATCATGCACTTCCTCGGGCCCGTCCAGCGAGACCGCGAAACGGTCGATGCCCGCTTTCAGCGCCTTTTCCAGAATCGCTTCGTCGAACTGGAAGCCGCTGATGAACAGTCGCACCTTGATGCCGCCGTCGGTAAGATGTCGCGCGATGATCTCCCACCCGCGGTATTCGGTCGGCTCGCCGCCGGTCAACACGACATGCTTGGGTTTGAGGGCGATCAACTGGTCGGCGATGTTCATCATCTCGTGCAATTCGAGTTCCTCGCCCGCGCGCCGGCTTCCGGTGCGACAGTGCAGGCAGGCGAGACGACAACGCCGCGTCAATTCCCAGTAACAACTGTTTGGGTGCTCCGCATAGCTTTTCATTTTTTTTCAATCCAGGTAGCCGAGCGAGCGCAATTGTTTTTTAACCTGCTCGGCGTCGCTGCGTAAATCGTCGATGTCCTCGCCCTCGACCGGCGCGGCCGAATCGACGGCCTGTTGCCGCATTTCTTCGAGTCGGGCGAAAACGGCGGCGGTTTCTTCTTCCGACAAAACAGCCGCCTCGTCCACCGAGTTCACGGCTTTTTCCTGCGCCACTCCATCCCAAATATACCATGCTTTTGCGTCGCGCAACGCCATGGTTCGCCACATTTCTTTGCCGTCGGCCGGATAGGTTTTCGGCTGATGTGCGTTGTGGCTGGAAATGGTTAAAACTTCATCGCGGGGCGCGTCCAGCCCGGTCAGCACGTGTTCCTTGAGCGATGCGCCGATGATATTGAGATCCTTTTCGTTGCGTTCGACCAAACCGGGGGGGGGAAAGTCCGGCTCCGGACCCGGCCAGGGTATGTCGGCCAGCGCGGCGAGGGTTGGGCCAACATCCAGCCCCGAAGCCAAGCCGCCCAAGCACTGTCCGGCGGGGATCGTTGCCGTCGCCGTTTTACCGTGCAGCACCAAGGGCACCTGGATCGTTTCGTCGGCGATCCAGCGCCCGTGCAGATCGTACACGTTTTCCACCTTGCGCCCGGCGGGCAGCGAACGCCCCCAGGTCTCGCCGTGATCGCCGGTCACCGCGAGCAGCACCTCCTCGCCGTGCGCTCCGGCGGCGTCCAGGTAGCGCGGCAGCACCTCTTCGCTGAAGTGCGCCACCGCCTGCAGGTACGAGTTTTCCAGCTTCGGTGCGATGCGCTCCGGGTAGCGGTTGAGCGACTCCAAGGAAAAATCGCAAGCCACGTGCCATTTGTCCTGCGGTACTTCGTGGCAGAGGTACGGCAGGTGCGTCCACCAATGCAGCACGAACACGAAGCGGTCCTGCCCCTTTCGCCCGCGCAGGGCGGCGCACACTGCGTCCATGTCCTGGCTGTTGCCGACCGCGCCCTTGCCGGGGATCGTCAGAAAGCCCCACCGGGGGTAGGGGTGGAAGCTGCGCACCTCGAAACCCGCCGCGGCGAAGGCGGTCAGCAGCGTCGGCCGGTGCGCCGGGAAAGGGTGTCGCCAACGGCACACGCCGAGGCGGTGCCCCAACGTGCCGGTGAGCATCGACATGACCGAGGGGATCGTCCAGGCGCCGGCGGCGAAGAATTTTTCGAACCACGTGCCCTCGACGGCCAGCGAATCCAGAAACGGCGTGACGGCCGGTCCGCCGGCAAAACCCGGTGCGCTGGCTTTGCAACTGTCGGCGACCAACAGGATGACGATCATCGGGTGACTCCTTGCCCTTCGCGTTCCATACGACGCAGGCAGTAAGGATTGTTGAACAGTTCGCCGGTGCTGCGATAGGCGAGCGTTGTGCAGCCCGCACCGCACACCTTGGCCAGCGCGCACTCCGCGCAGTAGCCGGTCAACTGTTCGGGCTTGGGGTGCAGCCAATGCCAGCGCGGGCGGTCGTTCCAGATGTCGGCCAAGCGCTCACGGCGGATGTTGCCGACGATAAAAGGCTCGCCGAC
>DAINPV010000088.1:0-12677 GCA_036743315.1 bacterium
GATGTCGTCGTCGGCGCCGTCGTCGTCGTCGTCGTCCGCATCGTCGTCTGCAGCGTCGTCATCGGCGGAATCGTCGTCGTCATCAGCCTGCCCTGAGCTTGTCGAAGGGTCATCGTCCCCGCAGCCCGCGGCGAACAACGAGACAAACACCAACAGTAAAATCGGCCACATCGATTCGATTTTCATTGCACGTTCCTCACTTAAACCATGCTTAACCCTTTTCGTGCGGAAAAGGGTAAAACTTGACCGAAAACCGGGACCACGATTCCAGCGTGCCCCCGTTTTTCCCTTCGAACGGTTATTCAAATATGAATTTCAGAAAATTATTGACATTTGTTTTTTTTTGCAAAATAAGCTACAGAGATTTGGAGTTGACACCACCTAATGGAATTGGAGGTTTTCGATGGCGACCGATATTTATGTCAATGCAGAGACCGGCAACGATACTACCGGCACTGGTGCTTCTGATTTCCCTTACCTGCACATTTCCCGCGCCTTGGAGGACGTCACCGATCCGATTACCGATGTGACGACAATTCACCTGCAGGCGACCTCGGAACCATACACCGAGACAAGCGGCGATATCAGTTTGCAGGGTTTGCGCTGCTACGGCCGGGAAGCGAAGCTGGTGATCGAGGCGGACGGTTGGCAGGAAAGCCTGTACGAAGCGATGCAGGAACCGTTCGCCGGTTCGGGGATTTTCGACATCACCGCCGCCAAACCGGTACAGTTGAATATGAAGCTGATTTTCATCGATTGCGCCGAAGTGGAACTGCGCGGACTGGGCTTCGGGACGATCGACGCCGACCTGTGGACGCACCTGGATGTGCAGGGATCGAGCCGCGTCGTCGCCAAGTATTGCCGTTTCGAAGAAATCGCCTATCCGGTGATTCTGACCGGGCCGGTGACGGCGCTGTTCGAGATGTGTTATTTTACGCACAACATGACGGCGATCCTGGCGCAGAGCGGCGCGACGGCGACGCTGGGCGGCGACAACGAGATCGTCGACGTGATGGTGCGCGGCCTGCATGCGCTGGACCGCAGCGCGTTCATCGTCAAGCCCTGGCAGTACGCGGAAACCAAGGCGTTCACCACGACGATACAGTCGACCGTGCCGCTCAAGAACGAGTACAACGCGGTGCGCCTGGAGCGGCTGTCGGCGCTGAGCCTGCCGGGCAATGCGGCCTCGGCGGAGCCGTCGTTCACCGGCGTGCTCGTGATCGACAACGCCTACGCCAAGTTGTACGAGACGTACTACGGCGTGAAGCTGCTGAGCAAATCACTGCTGATCGACGCCGATCAGATCCGGTTCACCATGCGCAACACCAAGGGCGAAACGGTGGAGATGCCGGAAGATCAGCAGATCGTCGCGACCGAAGAAGAGGATACGACGATCACGTATTAGCGACAGCGCGCCGGTCGGCGCGTGCTGCCGGTCGGCGCGCGGTTTACTTGAGCATAAAATGGACTAAGTATAATCGCACGGAACTGGATTGTTTCCGTGTGGGAGGGAAATGCGATGTCCCGTTACGAAGCCGTGCCGCACCCGCGCGATCCGAAGTTGGTCTATTACCGCAAAGTGAAAGATGGCGGCGAACCGCAGGACGTCCCGGCGAAGCGTCCGCCGCGTAAAAGCGCCGACGGCGTCGTTCCGGCGAAGCGGCCCAAGGGCGAGAAGCGCGACGTACCGTTCCATCGCCCCGCCCACCCGGGCAAGGTCGTGCCGGTGATAAGAAAAAAGCGAAATATTCAATTAATGGCTTTTGGGCGTCCGCCTTATGATTATGAAATATATAAGACACCTACGTACGAAGTTTCAATGATGCGTGGAATGGACTTTCCAATTGACTATTACGGCTTTATAGATGAATCGTATTTAGAAATAGAGACAACCGCAGATTCCGGCGTGGCTCAATTAAGGTTGGACTTCGAAGAAGGCCGATTGAAGTCGGATTATTTCGAGTCGACGTTTGATCCAAACCGAGGAAGAATTTTTACCATCGAGTTTTTCCGCAACGGCCGAAACAGAAATTTAGGACTGTTCGATTGGCCGGAAACAATCATGCCGGCAGAATGCCTTGATCATACGGTTATTCGCCCTCACCCAGGCAGTCAAATAAAGATAAAAAATGTTCGTATGATCCTGAATGGGACGGTCATCTGTCAGAAACGTTTTTCGTCACCGAAAAAGATTACAAATTATCAACCGTTGGATCTAACCTCATATATTCGCGAAACCCGATTGGATCATTTACGTGAGTACACCGATTCGGACAATCCGATTCTGATCACGGCGGCGCTGGAATGGGGCAAGGCCTGGAATGTAATGAAATATGGCGGCTTTTGGAAAAAGAATGTTACCGGAAACTGGGAAGAAAGGCCGGTGGACTGGTGCAGCGAATTTGCCTCATGGGTTATTTCGCAGGCAACGAGTCTTGATCCACCATTTGGCGCGGGTGATAACGCAGTTATGGCACGCTATTTTATTGGGCGTCAAAAGGATTCGGACTTGTTGAATCGAAATCGATTTATTACGCCCAATAAGGAAATATGTTTATGGGACGATAATGAATCCTTTGATCAGCTAAGATTTAGCATTGCAGACAAATCAGTTGCAGCAAGGGAATGGAAAGAAAAAAGAAAAGCGTTCTACAATGAAAGGCAAATATGGCTAACTTATTGGAATAAAAATAATTCTCAGCAGTGTAGTTGGGCAAATTTACCTGAAATAGTAAAGGCAGGATATTATGTGAAAATGAAGCGAGGAACAAGGCCGGATCCACCGGAAAAACCTAAAGGTCACAGTACATTTTTTGTTAAATGGCAAAATGGAATATCAGCAAAGCCAGGTTTTGATAAACATTCTTCATTCAACTGGATGATTTGTCTTGGGGGAAATCAAGACGAACGAGTGAGGGTGAAAAGGTATTCAATTTCGAAAGATGATAACGGCGCCGATATTCTTTGGAAAGCCAGCCGTCATGCCGTCGGTTGGGGCGGGTATCAGGATGGGTTTGGGATAACGGCAAATCTGCCGTTCAATATCCGGTCACGACGAAATAGGGAAATCCAATGAAAAAGTTTTACTTGGCAATTGTTATCCTAACGCTGCCGTCGATAAGTTTTGCCTATAGCAATGCCACGATCAAATTATCAAATAGTGGCATCTTACTATGGGAAACATTAAACGTCGACAAAGACTATTACGGAGCATTGGATTCGGACTTGATTACTGACAATTTGGGGCATTTATACCTTAGCGAGGGGGGGAAGCTCACACAATATGATTTGTTAGGCAATGAAGTATGGCACGATGATTTCACTGCATTTGATATGGAAACAGATTCAAGCGGTAATTTTTATTATAGTAACTATTACGAGGATATTGATTTTATCGAAAGTAGAAACCAAGATAATGTAAAGAGATGGCAAAAAAAATATAAGAATTACTTCTTCGATGACATATTACTTGATCGATATGATGACGTTTATTTATTCGCAACCAAAAAACCAAATAGTTATTATATATATAATTGCTCAGTACACAAATATTCGAACTTGGGAGTTATACAGTGGAAAAAAACAATTTCTGAGGATCATGGTTGGCCCTTCAGTGTTCATTCCGTATATATGTGGGATGAGCAAATAATTATTCTTGGCGGAACAAGCGATATTACCGAAGATGATGAAGAATATTTTATTGTTGTATCCGTTCTTGACCTTAACGGAAATGAATTGTCGTTCAATTATCTTGAATATGCTGATTTCGATTTGGCGATAATTGATCAAGCAGGTGATTTGATTGTCGCTTGGTATGATGTAAAAAAATATTCCATTAATGGTCAGTTGCTTTGGCAATATGAATTCGACTCGCTGGAAGTGCTGGACCTGACAATTGATAATGATAATAACATTATCGGTATGGGGCGGATGCTACGCAGTGCGCAACGTGATGTTTCGTATAATGTCGTCACTTTTAAACTCAATTCTGAAGGCGAAATGTTGTGGCAAAAAAAATATGAACGAGAGTACTTGGAAGCCAAGACGGTCCTTGTAGATAGCGTGAACAATATAGTCACCGTCGGTTATGAATGCCAAGATAGCGGCGAGGGCTACTACGATTGCCGCTATTTCGCATTGAAATACGATTCCGATGGTGAGCTTTTATGGCATGAAACTTACCAACCTTATGAAGGTTATAGCGCTTTCGCCTCCGACGCCGTACTCGACGACGAGGACAACATCTACATCACCGGCTATTCATACGATCCCACCGATGTCGAAGACGACGACGAACCCGGCTGCGGGTGCTTCTGACGCCGAAGGCGGAACGCCGAATGCGAAATTTTACTAACGCTATGCGCCGAACACCTATCTCTCCCACCGCCGTTTTCAAGCGCGAGGAAAACGGGTAAGATATTATCCAGTTGAACGTACACGTGCAGGTGAAAGCGATGTTGAAATTCTCCGGTGCTCCGCGCAGTGCGCTGTGGTTGTTGCTGTTGCTTGGTTTGCTGATGCTCGTCTTGCCCGCTTGCGGAGGCGGCGAGGACGACGACGATGCGGCCGACGACGACGCGGTCGACGACGACATGATCGCCGGCGACGACGATGACGACGTCACTCCCGATGACGACGACGCCACCCCCGCCGACGACGACACGCCCGACGACGACACCCTCGACGACGATACCGGTGACGACGACACCACGCCCGAATTGCCGGGCACGAAATCGCCGATCATTTTGATGCACGGCTTCTTCGGCTGGGGCGACGTGGGCGCGTTCTCCTACTTCGCCGGGGTAGTCGACGATCTGGAAGACCTGGGCTTCGAGGTGTTCGAGCCGGCCGTTTCGCCGATCAACTCGATGGAAGTGCGCGCCGACCAGTGGGTCGAGGAGATCAACGCGCGCTATCCGAACCAGAAAATCAACATCATCGCGCACAGCCAGGGCGGGCTCGACGCGCGCTACATGATCTCGACATTGGGCTGGGGCGACCGCGTGGACGCGCTGGTCACCGTGGCGACGCCGCATTACGGCTCGGCCATCGCCGACATCGCCGTGGGCATCATCCCCGGGTTCGCGCAGGACGTTATCGACTGGATCATGAACATGTTCGGGCTGGACTGGGACGGCATCGCCCAACTGACCCACGAATATGTGGAGGAGACGTTCAATCCGGCCAACCCGGACGATCCGCGCGTGACTTATTATTCGTACCAGACCGACGCGGAAGACAACTGCTTCTTCCTGCTCGAGCCGACGCACTTCCTCATCGGGCTGTTCGACGGCGCGAACGACGGCGTGGTGCCGACCGACTCGGCGCGCTACGGCATCGAACTGGGCGTGGAGTCGGCCGACCACTGGTCGATCATCGGCCAGCCGGTGGGCCTGGCCAACTTCGACCACAAAGCCTTCTACCGCGAAATCGCTTATTTCCTGAAGGACGAAGGGTTTTAAGCGTCTTGCCAGCCTGTTATTGACGTTTTACACTCACGGCGAAAATCATCCGTGAGCAAGGAGACGTCATGTCCGACAATCACTGGCCCGCCTTCGAACCGTACAAGTGCAAAGTCATCGAGAAGATATCGCTCACCACGCCCAGCCAGCGCCGGGCGGCGGCCGAACGCGCCAAGTACAACCTGTTCAAACTGCTGGCCCGCGAGGTGACCATTGATCTGCTGACCGATTCGGGCACCGCCGCGATGAGCGACAAGCAGTGGAGCCGGGTGATGGTCGGCGACGAATCCTACGCCGGAGCCGAGAGCTTCGTGCGCTTCCAGGAAACGGTGCGGCGCATCACCGGCATGCAGCACGTGCTGCCCACGCACCAGGGACGCGCCGCGGAAAATCTGCTCTTCTCGGCGATCCTCAAGCCGGGCGACGTGGTGCCCAACAACACGCACTTCGACACGACCGAAGCCAACGTCGTTCACAAGGGCGGCAAGGCGGTCAATCTGCCCTGCGGCGAAGCGGCGGACATCGAATCGGACAAGCCCTTCAAGGGCGACATGGACCTGGCGCGGCTCGACCGCGTGCTGGAGGAAAACGCCGGGCGCGTGCCGCTGGTGGTGATGACCGTGACCAACAACAGCGCGGGCGGTCAGCCGGTGTCGATGGCCAACCTCAAGGCGACCGCGGAGATCTGCAAGAAATACCAGGTGCCGCTGTACGTGGACGCGGCGCGCTACGCGGAAAATTGCTGGTTCATCAAGCATCGCGAAAAGGGCTACGGCAAGAAGTCCATCGAGGAAATCGCGCACGAGATGTTCGGCTATGCCGACGGCGCGCTGATGAGCGCCAAGAAGGACGCCTACGTGAACATGGGCGGTTTTCTGGCCACGCGCGATCACGAAGTGAAAAACAAGGTCGCCGAGTTGATGGTCGTCGTCGAGGGCTTCATCACCTACGGCGGGATGTCCGGGCGCGACATGGAGGCGGTGGCGCAAGGTCTGATGGAAGGGCTCGACGAGGAGATCCTCACCGCGCGCATCGCGCAGGTGGCGCGGCTAGGCGAACGGCTGGACAAACTCGGCGTGCCGTATCTGAAGCCCGCCGGCGGTCACGGCATCTACCTGGACGCGCGCCGCATGTGCCCGCACCTACCGCAGGCGCAGTTCCCGGGGCAAGCGATCGCCGTCGAGTTGTACCTGGAGGGCGGCGTGCGCGCCTGCGAGATCGGCTCGGTGATGTTCGCGCACCCGCATCCGGAAACCGGGGAGACGATCTACCCGACGCTCGACCTGGTGCGCATGGCGATTCCGCGCCGCGTGTACAGCGAATCGCACATGGAGCACGTCGCCGAAACCTGCGGCCGCGTGATGAAGCGCGCCGGGGCGATCCGCGGCATGAAGTTCACCTACGAACCCCCGCGCCTGAAGCACTTCCTGGCGCACTTCGATTGGGTGTAGGGATAACCAGGAATAATTCCTGGACCTATAATTCAGTCATTGTGCGGGACATCGGCCGGCGCTGACGCGCAAGTACTTTGTCATTCCGACGGAGACATGCCGCAGGCATGTCGATTGGAGGAATCCCTTTTCGTACAAGATGCAAAGGGATCTCTCCGCTCCGCTATCGCTCCGGTCGAGATGACATGTTTTCTATTTTTCCCCGGAACGTTCGCCTTACGTCTTTGGAAAATTAATTTTATGATCGATGGGCAAAAACAACGGAACAGGCAATCCATGCACACAATTACTCGCTCCCTTATATTGTTGTTCGTCATGTCGGCGTTGGCGATGTGTCAGACGTCGGGCGACGGCGACGATGACGACGATGCCGGCGGCGACATCTGGCAACCCGCACCGGGCACGTCATGGCAGTGGCAGTTGAGCGGCGCGGTGGACGCGTCATTCGATGTGGCGATGTACGACATCGATCTTTTCGAAAACGACGCGACGACGATCCAGGCGCTGCAGGCCGACGGCCGAGTGGTGATCTGCTATTTTTCCGCCGGCAGTTTCGAGGACTGGCGTGAGGATGCGGTGGAGTTTCCGCCGGACGCCTTGGGCGCGCCGCTGGACGATTGGGAAGGCGAATGGTGGCTGGACATCGCGGACGAAACGGTGCGGCAGATCATGACCGCGCGGCTGGACCTCGCCGCGGCCAAGGGCTGCGACGGGGTCGAGCCCGACAACATGGACGGCTACGCCAACGACAACGGTCTGGGCCTGAGCGCGGACGATCAGCTCGACTACAACCGCTTCATCGCCGAGCAAGCCCATGCGCGCGGGTTGTCGGTGGGCTTGAAGAACGATGTCGATCAACTCGACAACCTGGTGGAAAATTTCGACTGGGCGCTTAACGAGGAGTGTCACGTCTACGACGAATGCGAGTTGTACGACGCGTTTATCGAAGCCGGAAAAGCGGTGTTCAATGCGGAGTACGTCGACGAGTGGGCCGACGCCGAGGCGCTGGCGGCGGAACTCTGCGGTGCGTATCCGGAGTTGGACACCATCATCAAGGAATGGGATTTGACCGCGCGCCGGCTCGCTTGCGAATAAAATCCTCGCGTTGGCGAACGGGCGCCGATCGGTTATCCTGCGGGCGATGAATCCTCTCACGCATTTTTTTGTCGGCTGGGCGGCGGCCAACGCGGCGGCGCTGTCGCGGCGCGAGCGGGCGGTGGTGGTGCTGGCCGGCATCGCGCCGGACGTCGACGGCCTGGGCATCGTCGCCGAGGCGCTGACCAAGCACACGGACGCGCCGCTGCTGTGGTGGTCGCAGTATCACCACGTGCTGGCGCACAACCTGTGGTTCGGGCTGGCGCTGGCGGCGACCGCGTCGGCGCTGGCGACGCGACGTTGGGCAACGGCGGGGCTGGCGCTGCTGGCGTTTCATCTGCATCTGCTGGGCGATCTGATCGGCGCGCGCGGGCCGGACGGCGACCAGTGGCCGATTCCTTACCTGTGGCCCTTTTCGACGAAGCTCCAGTTGGCGTGGGTGCATCAGTGGGCGCTGAACGCCTGGCCGAATTTCGTGCTGACGGCGGCGTTGCTTTTCCTGACGCTGTACCTCGCGGCGCGGCGCGGCTTTTCGCCGTTGGAGTTTATTTCGACGAAGGCCGATGCGAAGTTCGTCGAGACATTACGCCGGCGAGGCGGGCGTCGCTGACGATCAGTGATGCTTGATGAAGGCGCCTTCGTAGAATTCGCGAAAGGCGGTTTGCAATTCTGCCTCGCTGTTCATGACGATCGGGCCGCGCCAGGCGACCGGCTCGCCCAGCGGTTTGCCGGCGCACAGCAGAAAGCGCACGCCCTCGTCGCCGCTGCCGACGCGGATTTGATCGCCTCGATCGAAGACGATCAACTGCGTGTCGCCGATCAGCGCGGCGCATTCCTCGTCGAAAAAACCCTTGCCCTCGATCACGTAGGCGAAGGCGTTGTGACCGCGCGGGATGGGGTGATGGAAGGTGGTGTTGGGCGCGAGCGAAACATCGAGGTACGTCGGCTCGGTGACGATGTCCTGCACCGGTCCGCGATGGCCGTCGACTTCGCCGCAGATGATTTTCACGTGGATGCCGTCGGCCAGTTCGACGGCGGGGATCCGTTCGCGGGTCACGTCGCGGTAGCGCGGGGGCATCATCTTTTGCGCGGCGGGCAGGTTGGCCCACAATTGAAAGCCCCACAGCAGACCGTCTTCCTGATCGGGCATTTCTTCGTGAATGATCCCGCTGCCGGCGGTCATCCATTGCACGTCGCCGGGACCGATGACGCCCTGGTTGCCCAGGCTGTCGCCGTGGCGCAGGCGGCCGTGAAGGACGTAGGTGATCGTCTCGATGCCCCGGTGCGGATGCCAGGGGAAGCCGGCGACGTAATCCTGCGGCTCGTCGGAGTGGAAATCGTCGAGCAGCAGGAAGGGATCGAGGGCCCGGTCGGCCTGGGCGAAGGCGCGTTTGAGGCGCACACCGGCGCCTTCGCGCGTCGGCCAGCTATGGCTGAGGCGCAGGATGGGACGGACAACGGCCATGGCATTCCCCCCTGGTGCAAATGGTTGCTGAATTAACATAAGGCCGTTCTCGGGAGACGCCAGGGGGCGCGGGCGCGAAATATTCGCGAAACGGAGGCAAAGTTTGTCCGGCGGCGGAACTATGCTAAGGTAACGCCAATAACCGCAAGTGAATGGAGGAGCTCATGGGCAAATCGTTGGCCGATCGCGTGGCCATCGTCACCGGCGCGAGCCGGGGCATCGGGGAGCAGATCGCGTTGCGGCTGGCCGCCGACGGCGCGAAGGTCGCGTTGGTGTCGCGCAAGGCCGAACCGCTGGAGGCCGTGGCCGCGAAGATCAAGGAAGCGGGCGGCGAAGCGCTGGTCGCGCCGACCCACCTGGGGCAGGTCGAAGCGCTGCAACCGTTGGTCGACAAGGTGCTGGAAACCTACGGCCGCATCGACATTCTGGTCAACAACGCGGCGACCAACCCGGTGTTCGGGCCTTCGATGTTCGTCGAGCCCGCCGCGCTGCAGAAGATCTTCGAGGTCAATTTCTACGGACCGTTTTTCCTGGCCAAAGCCTGCCTCAAGCCGATGCAGGACGCCAAGTACGGCAAGATCGTCAACGTGGGCAGCGTGGCCGGCTTCAAATACACGCCGGGCATGGGCGCCTACTCGATGAGCAAGGCGGCGCTGTTGATGATGACCAAGGTGCTGGCCGCCGAGTGGGGCGTGTTCGGCATCCGGGTCAACGCGGTGGCGCCGTCGCTGGTGAAAACCAAATTCAGCGCCGCGCTGTGGTCCACCGAGGAGATTCTCGACGAGGCGATCCAGGGGCAGGCGCTCCATGAACTTATGCAACCCAAGGACATCGTCGGCGCGGTGGCCTGGCTGGCGTCGCCCGACGCCGATTTCGTGACCGGCCACACGGTGGTCATCGACGGCGGCTACAGCCTGTAGGAGCAAACCATGAAGCGTCGGATCGTCGTCGTTCTGCTCGCGCTGGCCGTGGTGGCCTCCGGGGCGTATCTCGCGCTTGCGCAGACGGTCACCGTGGCCGATCACACGCAGATCGCCAAGCTGCGCGAAGAGGCCAAGGCGCTGGTGCGCGAGCAGATGGAGTTGTCGTGGGAACGGCGGACCACCGGCAAGCAGGTGGACATCGCCGGCACGTACAAAGGCCACGAGGCGCTGTTCTCGCTGGACACCGTGCGGCTGCTGGAGCGCACGATCGCGGCCACGCCGCAGGCCGACAAAAAGAAGGCGCTCGAATTTTTCCGGCTGTACGTGCTGGGCGAGATGGTCAACGCGCGCGTGGCCGGCATCGACGACGAGGTGCAGGGCTATCTGGCGGGGGCGTCCTTCGAATACGGCGGCAAGGAATACAATTATTATCAGCATCAGTTGCTGCTGCAGGAGGAGACCGAGTACGCGCAACGGCAGATCATCTCCGACGCGGTCAAGCCGATTCTGCTGGCGGCCAACGAGAAGCTCGGGCAGAAGGAAGAGCGCATGCAGCGGCTGGCCAAGGAACTGGGTTTCGCCGACTACATCGCCCTTTCCGAGCAGTTGCGCCAGGTGAACCTGACCGAGTTCGCGGCGCAATGTCAGGCGTTTTTAGACCAGACCGAGCAGGAATTCATCACGCTGCTGCGTTGGGCGGTGCCGTTCCAATTGGGATTTCCGGCCGAGAAGGCGCGGCGGTGCGATTTGGCGCGGCTGTTCAAAAACGTGCGCTATGAAGGTTATTTTACTAAAGATGACATGGCGCCGCGCATGCGGCGGTTTCTCAACGGCCTGGGGTTGTCGCTGGACAAGGTCAAGGTCGACGACGCCGATCGGCCGCAGAAGAATCCGCGCGCCGCGTGCTACCCGCTGGACGTGCCCGACGACGTGCGCCTGACGATCAAGCCGGCGGGCGGGCAAAGCGACTACCACGCCTTCTGGCACGAGATGGGGCACGCGCAGCATTTCGCCAACGCGACGACCGACGTGTGGGAGTTTCAGCAACTCGGCGACAACGTGACGACCGAAACCTACGCGTTTTTGTTCGACACGCTGCTGGGCAACGACCTGTTTCTGCAGCGGTACATGGGCATGGACAACGCCGGCGACCGCCAATGGCACGTGCGTTACAACGCGTTTTTGAAGCTGTACATGGTGCGCCGTTTCGCGGCCAAGGTGCTGTATGAAATCGAGCTGCATCGCGGCGCGAGCGATCCGGCCGGGCTGTACCGCAAGCTGCTCGGGCGCGCCTACGGCGTCGAGTTGGACGCCGACGACGGTCTGCGCTACCTGGTGGACGTCGACGATTTCTTCTACAGCGCCGATTACACGCGGGCGTGGTTCGCCGAGGCGATGCTCGAAGCGAAGCTCACCGCACTGTACGGCGGCGAATGGTTCGCCCAGCCCGAGGCCGGCGCGTATCTGCGCAAATTGTGGGCGACCGGGCAATTCTATCGCGGCGAGGAACTCGTGCGGCAGATCGGTTACGCGCAATCGGATCCGACCTATTTCATCGAGCGCATCCGCCGGCGGGTCAAAGTGAAGTGATATTACTATAAGTATTTCTTTGCCGATCCATCGACGGACGATGAATACTCCGGTCGCTGTTACCGGTCTGTAAAAAAATCTCCATCGCCCGCATTTTTCCGGTTGTGTTCCGCAAACAGCGAGACTATACAAAGTTGAATATTGGGGCTGGAAACGGTCTCGGTACGGTTGTTTCGGTTTTGCATGGCGGGGAAAAGGCGATTTCGGTTGACAACGTTTTTTTGCCGCCTAGGATTTTGACGGGCGGGGATTTTTCCGGTCGCAGTCGATTCACGGCGCGACGCCCCGCGACGTGTTTTCCAACATTGTTGGGCGACTGGTTGTTCCAGTTCGACAGGCGACATGCTCAGGTCTGACGAAAAAGGGTTTTCGCCATAGGCGGACCGGTTCTTTTTCGCGAAGGCGGAGCGCATTTTGGCAAAGGAGATGAGGATGAAGCGAGTTCACAATTTTTACCCCGGTCCCGGCGCTCTTCCGTTGGAGGCGATCGAGTACGCACAGCAAGAACTGGTCGATTTTCAGGGAACCGGCATGTCGTTGCTGGAAATGTCCCACCGCTCGACGGCGTATCAGGAAGTGCACGACGAGGCCTTTGCGCTGCTGCGCGAGCTGATGGCGCTGCCGGACAATTATCACATCATGTTCCTGCAGGGCGGGGCCAGCCTGCAGTTCGCCATGCTGCCGATGAACC
>DAINPV010000089.1:0-12594 GCA_036743315.1 bacterium
GGACTCGATCGGCTTTCATTCGCTGGAGGTGTGGGGCGGCGCCACCTTCGATGTCGCGCACCGCTTTTTGCAGGAAGATCCCTGGGAGCGCCTGCGCCACCTCAAGAAGCTGATGCCCAAGACACCGTTGCAGATGCTGCTGCGCGGCCAGAACCTCGTGGGCTACCGCCATTACGCCGACGACGTGGTCGAGGCCTTCTGCAAGCACGCGGTCGATTGCGGTATGGACATCTTCCGCGTGTTCGACGCGCTCAACGACGAGCGCAACTTCGAAGCCGCCTTCACCGCGTTGCAAAAAGCCGGCGGGCACATCCAGGCGACGATCTCCTACACGCTGACCGAGCGCAAGGTCGGCGGGCCGGTGTTCAACCTCGAGTATTACCGGGCCAAAGCCAAGGAGTTCGTCGGTATGGGCGCGCACTCGCTGTGCCTGAAGGACATGGCCGGGCTGCTGTCGCCCGACGACGCCTCGCTGCTGATCGGCGAATTGAAGAAGATCGTCGACGTGCCGATTCAACTGCACACGCATTACACCTCGGGCATGGCGAGCATGGCGTACCTCAAGGCGATCGAAGCGGGCGTGGACGTTATCGACTGCGCGCTGGCGCCCTTCGCGCTGCGTTCGAGCCAGCCGGCGAGCGAACCGTTCGTCGTCGCGCTGGAAGGCTCGGACCGCGACACCGGGCTGGATCTGGACAAGATGTTCAAGGTCGGCGAGTACATCGAGAGCATCGCGCCCAAGTATCGTCATTTCCTGAACACCTCGAGCATGGCGGTGATCGACACCAACGTGCTGCGGCACCAGATTCCGGGCGGCATGCTCTCGAACCTGGTCAACCAGTTGCGGCAGGCCGACGCGCTGGACAAGCTCGACGAGGTGTACAAAGAGCTGCCGCAGACGCGCAAGGACCTGGGGTATCCGCCGCTGGTGACGCCGACCAGTCAGATCGTGGGCGTGCAGGCGGTGATGAACGTGCTGGGCGGCGAACGCTACAAGCTGGTCAGCAAGGAAGTGAAGGATTACTGCTACGGCCTGTACGGCGCGCCGCCGGTGGCGATCGATCCCGCCGTGCGCGCCAAATGCCTCAAGGGCTACGAGCGCGGCGAAACGCCGATCACGGATCGTCCGGCCAACCACATCGCGCCGGAGCTGGCCGCGGCCAAGGAAGCGGTCAAGGACATCACCGACGAACTCGGCGAGGTGCTCATCTACGCGCTGTATCCGCGCACCGGGCTGAACTATCTGCGCTTCAAGCACGGCCTGGAGCACGAAGCGCCGGGCGAAAAGGCGCTGACGCTCGAAGACGTCAAACGCGAGGACGCGCTGATCAAAAAGGCCGTGGCGGGCGAGTTGACCGACAAAGCGTCGGCGGCCGATCTGGCCCACACGCGCGCGTACCGGGTGGCGGTCGAGGGCGAAGTGTTCGAGGTGCTGGTGGAGACCGACGGCGACGTGCCGGAACTGGGCGCGCTGCGAACATCCTACGCGCCGCCGAGCGCGCCCGCGCCAATCTCCGCGCCCAAAGCGCCCGCGCCGATGGCGGCCGCACCAACTCCCGCACCGGTCGCCGGCGGGACCAAGGTCGTCGCGCCGATGCCGGGAACGATCGTGCGCTACGCGGTGAACGTCGGCGACGCGGTCAAGGCCGGGCAGACCCTGGTGATCCTCGAAGCGATGAAGATGGAAAACGCCCTGCCCGCGCCCTGCGACGGCACGATCAAAGCGTTGGGCGCCGCCGCCGGCTCCACCGCGATGCGCGGCGATACGCTGGTGGTGATCGGGTAGCTTTCTTTCAAGTCGTTGAAGAATGCCGGGAAGACGTCGAAGCCCTCGGCAACGAAGGGTCGATCGGTGACGACTGCGAAGCCGACTTCCATTGCGCCACGTGCGCCGACGATGCCTGCGTTCCGGATCGGTGGTCGGGAAATTGTGGAGAAAATCATCTGTTTAACCAGTAGCCCGCTCCAAACTCAAGGCGGCAGGGGGCGGTTTTTTATCCTTGCACCAACCTTATTCAATATCATTCAGTTTTTACGGCAATTGACGCCCTCGACAAGTATTTTAACTTTTAACATGACAACGGCCCGCACGTTGTTACAGTTACAGAAAGAGCACGCCGCCGGGTGATGGGCGGACTGAGAAAACGAAGGGCATCAGCCAGCAGGCCTAGAAAAAATCCCTGGGAGAATCGTAATGAAAACTCACCTTTTCGTGCTCGCGATGATGTTGATGCTGGCGACCGGCCTGACCCTCGGCCTGGCCTGCAACGGCGGCGACGACGACGACACGGACGCCGACAGCGGAGCCTCGCCCGATGAAAGCACCGACGGCGTGTGCTTCTGGCAATGCGAGGAAGATCAGGGAACGACCAGTTCCTGTCTGACCGGTTTATCCAGCCTGGAAGAATGCGGCACCTATGCCACCGATGTTTGCGCGGGCACGCTGCTGCAAACCGAGTGGAGCGCCGACTGCACCTCGTGCGACGACGCATCTTGTTGGCCGGAATGGCATTCGGCCGACTGAGGCGGCAATAATTTATTTATTGTTAGACGAACGACGGCGCTGCACACCGGCGGGGAAACGTCAGGCACGCGAGCGCGTCCTTACTCGGTTTGCGTCACCGATTGGTTGATCGTATCGGTGTGTTTGTCCACCTTGTCTTTAAGTTTGTCCTTGGCCGGAAAGATTTTGTGCGCCAGCGATTCCGCCTGGCTCTGCAGGGGATCGGGCAACAATTCCATGATCGCCAAGGCGACGAACAAAAACGACACCACCACTAAAATAACGACCATCTTTTTCACCACGTGCCCTCCTCGCCTTATCTGTACACAAAAACATATTGCCGTTCAATGCTAAATAGTTGAGAGAGGCCGACCAAAGCGATAAAAAATATTTCGACCGGCCGTTCTAATCGACCTTGGCAGCGTAGGGATCGTGATTAAATTCCGATTGGGCGTCTTGTGGATCGTTTGACGAATACCGCCCACGAAAAAAAACGAACACCGCACGAACCAAAAAATTTTCCCCTCACAAGACGCCTTGTCTTTCCTCCATTCTCCGGCACGAAACCCGACCGCCTGTCCAAACGGCTTGCCCCGGCGAGGGGCGATGGCTTATCCTGACAAACCATCAGCAGCGAAACCGAGGATTCCAACCGCTGACCGGTACGGATTTGAGCATGTCGGAGCGCAACCATCGACGCCTATTCCGCCTGACCCTACTCTTGTTGGGCGTGCTTTGCGGCCTGGCGGTCGGCGAGTTGCTGTTGCGCGTCGTCCAACCTACCGATCTGGTTTACCGCTTTCCCACGTATGTGCCGGTCGACACGACGCGGCCACTGCCGAATCCGACGAACGACCCGCTGCTCGGCCCCGCGCTGACGCGCACCGCGCAACAACAATGTTATGAATTGGCGCCCAATCTCGACGGGCGGCTGCGCTCCTCGGAGTTTGACGTTGCCTTTTCCACCAACGAACTGGGAATGCGCAATCCGCCGCCGGGCCCCAAGCGGGGCGTGCGGGTGCTCGGCCTGGGCAACTCGTTCGCGATGGGTTTCGGCGTCGAGGAAGACGAAACGCTCTTTCACACCTTCGCGCGGGCATGGGGACGCATGGACGTCGAGGTGCTCAACGGCGGCGTGATGGGTTACACCGCGCACAACAGCCTCGCGTGGCTGGAAAGCAAGGGATTGGCCCTCGCGCCGGACGTGGCGATTCTCCAGGTCTGGTTTCCCAACGGTTTGTTGCAGGACCCCCAACCCAAATGCCTCGCCCCGAAAACGCCGCCGACCGCGCGGGAAACGCTGCGCCGCCTGGCGCTGAAATCGGATCTGGTATCGCTGGGCATGAACCTGCTGCGCCGGGTGGATTTCATCCGCCGGATCCTGTTGGATAAGAAGATCCTCGGCCGCTATGAGGTGGAGTATTTGTTTCGCGACGATCTGACGCAGACGCATGCCGCAGCCGTATCGGCCGCCGGAACGCTGCTGACCCGCTTCAAGGAATTAGCCGACGCGCACGGATTTCTGCCGGTGGTGTTCGTCACGCCGATGCGCGAGCAGTTGGATCCGGAGCAGTGGCGGCGGATCGTCAAATACAACTTCATGGACGCCCCACCCGGTCAAATGCAAATGGACCGTCCCGATCGGCTGCTGGAAAAGCTCGCGGGCGACGCCGGCGTCGCGTTCGTCGATCCCTATATCCAGGACGAAACCTGGTGTCGCGACGAAGCCTGCTACTTCACCGGCTACGACGTGCACCTGACGCCCTTGGGGCACGAGCGGGCCGGGCGCTTCCTCTACCGTCAAATCGCCCCGCTGTTGGAAAAATCGTTCGAATGACTGGCATCCCGTTGATGACCGATTAAATTAACCTCGTCGCCCCCAACGGTTGCCGAACTGGAGGCGCAGCGAACCGCCCTTTATTTCGTGCAACCTTTTGGGAAACCATAGTGTCTAATCGCCGCAGCAGAGATAACGGCGACGAGACAAAACGGATAGAGGCCGTATCCCACGATGAAAATCCATGATGGAGAGAAGCCATGAGTAAGAGCGCTAAGCTGCTGATTTTCATTGCTTTTTTGATGATTGCGTTTTCGCTGGGCGCCATTGCGCACGGCATGGGCCGCAACGTTTCCGAATCGGAAGACGCCGCGAAGACCGCGCAAACGACCACTTTGCCGGCGGCACAGGCGCCGGCCCCGACCGGCTACAGCGACGTGGCCGAAGCGGCGGTCAACAGCGTGGTGAACATCTCCTCGACCAAGGTCGTGCAGTCGCAGACGCCGAACTCGCCGTTTTTCAACGATCCGTTTTTCCGGCACTTTTTCGGCGATCCGGGCCAGGGCATTCCCCGCGAGCGCCGCGAGCGCGCGCTGGGCTCGGGCGTGATCGTCACCGCCGACGGCTACATTCTGACCAACAACCACGTGGTTGCCGACGCGCAGGAGATCAAGGTGATTCTGCTGGACGGCAGCGAGGAAACGGCCAAGGTGATCGGGACCGATCCGAAAAGCGACCTGGCGGTGGTCAAGGTCGAGCATGAGGGCCTGACGCCGCTGCCGCTGGGCGATTCGGACGCGCTGCGCCTGGGCGAAGTGGTGCTGGCGATCGGCAATCCCTTCGGCCTGTCGCATACGGTGACGATGGGCATCGTCTCGGCGAAAAGCCGCGCCAACGTGGGCATCGTCGACTACGAGGATTTCATCCAAACCGATGCGGCGATCAACCCGGGCAATTCGGGCGGCGCGCTGATCAACACGCGCGGCGAGCTGGTGGGTATCAACACGGCCATCGCCTCGCGCAGCGGCGGCTACCAGGGCGTGGGTTTTGCGATTCCGGTGAACATGGCCAGGTCGATCATGAACAGCCTGATCAAATTCGGCAAAGTCACGCGCGGCTACGTGGGCGTGATGATTCAGGACGTGCGGCCGGAAATCGCCAAGGCCTTCGGGCTGGACAAGCCGGGCGGCGCGCTGATCGCCGACGTGATGGCCGGCGGCCCCGGCGACGAGGCGGGCCTCAAGCGCGGCGACGTGGTGATCGAGTACAACGGCACGGCGATTACCGATTCGGCGCACTTCCGCAACCTGGTTTCACAGACCGAGGTGGATCAGGAAGCCAAGCTGACGATCATCCGCGACAAAAAGAAGATGGCCCTGACGATGAAAATCGCGGCGCGGCCCGACGACGAAAACCTGGCCCAGCCGGCTTCGACCGAGCCCGACGCCGCGGGCGTGAAGAACCTGGGCGTGCGCGTGCAGACGCTCGATCCGCTGACCGCCCAGCGCTACGACCTGCCGGCGCACCTGCGCGGCGTGGTTGTCGGCTTCGTGCAACCGGGCAGCCCGGCCGACGAAGCCGGTCTGATTCCGGGCGACGTGATCCTGGAGGTCGACCGGCAGGCCATTGCCGATGTGGCGCAATTCCAGAAACAGATGAAAAAGGCGGGCGACGCGGTGGTTCTGCTGATCAACCGCAAAGGTCAGACGGTTTACACGGTCGTCAAGCTCGACTAGTTCCTTTCAAGAGCACAATCCTGTCTTCGCCCCCCGCCGCCCCACGACGGGGGGTCTTTTTTTCCTTTACCGCGTGAGCTCGACCTTCTGCAACTGGCTCGGATACTGCGGCGCGCGCGGTTTGTTGAGGCCCGCGCGCTGCAGATAATCTTTGAAGCCGTTCATCAGCGACGTGTAGAAGCGATCGCCGAGCACCGCGCCGCCCGGTTCGGTCGGGTGCATCAGGTCGCCGGCGCCCAAACGCGGTCGGGCCATGTACCACTGGGCCATCGAGCCGCGTCCGCCCATCGCTTCGTAGTTGTTGTAGAAAGCCACGCCCAATTCCTTGGCCACTTCCTGCTGTACGGCAACGATCTTGGCAATGACCTCGAGGCTGTCGAGCGCCGTGCCCTTTTTGGTGGCCTGGTCGATCGGGCCGACCAGCAGAATCGAGGTGTGGGGCAGACTGTCGCGCAGGAAAGCGACGACCGACTTCAATTCGGCGCGATAGGACGCAAGGTCCAGGCTATTGCCGGCGCGGGCTTCGTTGTTGCCGTAGCCCAGCGCGATCAGATGCGGATTGCGGTGCTTGATCATTTTAACCCAGTGAGCGGTGTCGGCTTGCAGCCAATAACGCACGCCGGTGCCGTTGATGCCCAGCGAATCGTAGACCACGCCCGCGTTTTTGCGTTCGAGGATCACGCCGTACAGGCGCGTGCCTTCATTCATGGCGCGCAGTTCCAGCTTGTGCTCGCCGTCGGGCACGTCGATCACGGTGTAGGCGTCGGCCGGATTGCCCTTGGTGTTGAACGAGCCGACCTTGCGGCCGTCGACGCTGACCTCGACCGGCCCGCCGTTGGGTTCGACCGGATAGAGAATCTCGAAGCGCGACACGCCGCGGCCGATGTTCGATTCGCGCGCGGTGCCGATTTCGGTGTCGGCCTTGCTCTTGTAGGCGACCGCGTAGACGCCGGCGTAGCCGACGCGCTTGTCGCGGATCGATTTATCGTTGAGGGTCATGCAGATCCACTTCGAGGACGGGTCGAAGGAAAGATCCATCGGCCGATACCAGGGTTGCGGACGGCTGGCCAGCACGAAGCCGTGGCCGGCGTCGCCCCAGGCGGTCTGCATCCGGCGGCGCATCTGGCCGGCGATGCGGTCCATTTCGACGATCGAGTCGCCGTAATGCGCGATGCGCGTGATGCCGTTGCCCGCGGCCGTTTGCGCCAACGAGGCGTAGAAGCGATCCAGCGAGTTGGTGGGATCCTCGATCTTCACCAACTTGTCCATGCGCTCACCGGCAATCTTTTTGATGATGTCCATGGCATTGGCCGCCACCGCCGCCGGAGAAACCAACAACACGACCAGCGCCATCACCGCCGCTGAAACGACGAACGTGTACAACCATTTTCGCGATGATTTCTTCATATTTTCCTCCACCATCCTGATCGAAAAGACAGGGGGTTAGCTTAGGCTGTGGGCTGAATTGTTGCAAGGGCGTTATGAATCAGAACTTCTCGTAGACGAAGGGCTGCACCTCGCTGGAGGCAAAATGGAACAGCAGGTACATCGCGCCGGCGAAGAGGGCGGTCTGCGCGAACCAGGGCAGGCGCAGCCAGGTTTGGCGCACCCGGTCGTACCATTTGTCCGGCCACCAGGTGAAGAAGAAAGCGACGCCCATCACGTACACGACGTTCATGTCCAGGTTCGGCGCGCTCCACACGCCGCGGAACAGACTGGACATCATGTCGAAGAACGTCTGCATGCTTTCGATGCGGTAGAAGATCCAGGTCAGCGCGAGGTAAAGGAACGTAAAGAACACCGCGACGATCCGCGCCAACTCGGACTTGGACAGGTCCTTGCCCTTTTTCTTCAACCAACGCTGCCAGATGCGGGTGAACATCAAACCCACGCCGTGGAGCAAGCCCCAGACGACGAAGGTCCAGGCCGCGCCGTGCCACAGGCCGCCCAGGAGCATGGTGATCATCAGGTTGCGGTAGATTTTCCACTGGCGGTTCACGCGCGAGCCGCCCATGGAGACATACAAATAATCGGTCAGCCAGCGCGACAGGGTGATGTGCCAGCGCCGCCAGAAGTCGCGCAGGTTGCGCGCCTTGAAGGGGAAGTTGAAGTTTTCGGGCAGGTCCAGGCCGAACAGATGGCCCAGGCCCAGCGCGATGTCGGTGTAGCCGGAGAAGTCGGCGTACAGGTGGATCACGCAGGCAAAAATGCCCAGCAGCACTTCGGTCGAGGAGAACATCAACGGCAGATCGAAGACGCGGTCGACCAGGTTGAGCGCCAGGTATTCGGCGAAGATCATCTTTTTGAACAGGCCGGAGATGATCAGGAAGACCGCCTTGCCGAAGCGGTCTTTGGTCAGGCGCGGCGGTTGCTTCAACTGCGGCAGGAACTGCTCGGCGCGCACGATCGGCCCGACCAGCAACCGCGGGAAAAAGGCCATGTACAGCAGGTGGTCGAGCAGGTTGTGCGCCGGCGCGGTGCGCCCGCGGTACACGTCGATCGAGTAACTGAGCGTCTGGAAGATGTAAAAGGAAATGCCCACCGGCAGCGGCAGGCGCAACTGGCTGGGCTCTAGGTAGATGCCGAACAATCCGGCGATGTCGAGCGGAATGTTGGCGAAAAAGTTAAGGTACTTGAACGAAGCCAGCAGGCCCAGATCGATCACGAGGCTGACAATCAGCAGCGCCTTGCGCCGCCCCGGCGTGCTCGCGTTCGCCATGCGTTTGGACAGCAGGAAATCGAACACGCTGACGAACAGCAACAACAGCAGGAAATACGGATTGGCCTGCGAGTAGAAAAAGTAGCTGGCCAGAATCAGCACGGTCACCCGCACCGGCTGCCATTTGTAGGTCAGCCAATACAGGGCCAAGGTGACTAATACGAATGCCGCGAAGTTGATGCTGAAAAAGGTCATGTTCGTTCCTTCATTCGCTCCGGGCTCGATCGGGCCGATAAATTTTTCACATAGTTACACGTTTTCGGGGAGAATTTCCAGCGAAGGCTGACAAGGAAGGCGGCTCTCATTCCATTTCAAGCGCCACAGCCGTCATGATCGTCGTCGTTGTCATCATCGTCATCGATGGCGTCGTCATCGTCGCCGAGCAGGTCGGGATCGTTTTTATCGTCGTCGTCGTCGGTCGTATCGTCGTCGTCGTCGTCATCGACCGTATCGTCGTCATCGTCGGGGAGCGGGCCGATCAGCTCCTGCACGCTGACGAACTCGTAGCCGCGCTCCTGCAAGCCGGCGATGACGGTGAAAATCGATTCCGAGGAAACCAGACCGACGTGCGCGAAAAACGACGCCACGCCGTCGCGCACGACGCTCAGGGTGTCGGCGCGCTCGAGCAGCGCCGGGGGCGTCAGATACGGCACGGCCGGATCGAGGTAGCCCAGCGTTTCGGGAATCACGCCCATGCCGAAGGGACCGGTGGGCGTGTAGTAGGGCGTCGTCTGCGATTGGGGATTGAGTTGTTGCGCGAACACCGGCGCGGCCTCCGGCGGCAGCGGGAAGACCAGCGGTTGTTCGTAATACAAGGGAAAATAATCGGCGATCACCGCATAGTCGCCGTGCGAGGCGGCGTAGTGCGGCGTTTCCCAGATGACCGGCGACCAACCCTGGGCGGCGAACTCGGCCAGGCCGTATTCGATTTTGTCGCGCACCCACTGCTCGCCGTCGTAGGGCAGCGGCTGGTTATTAAGGCCCTCGACGAACTCCCAATCCGCTCGCGAGATGCCCAGGTCATGCTGATGGGTCACGCCGTGCATGATCATCGTGCCGCCCATGGCGAGCAGGTACTCGATCGCCGCGACGAACTCCGGATCGTCGGTAAAATGAAACTCCGAACCGGGCGGGAAGTAGATGCCCTCGGGATCCTTGAAAATCGGCACCACGCCGAACGAGAAGGGAATGCCCTCGGCGGCCAGCCGGTCGGCCAGCGCGTACAACTCGGCCACCGGCGTGACCTTCGGCGCCAGGTCCTCCAAGCGGATCAGCGCATAGCGCTTTTCCGTGATGCCGCTTTGGTAAAACTCGTGCAGAAAATCGACCAGCGCCAGATAGCGGCCGTCGTCGACCGAATAGTACAAGGGCTGATCGGCCACGTAACACAGCGACGCACCGCAGATGATGTACGGGTCGGTCGTTTGCGGATCGTCCGCCGGTGAAAGCGTCGCCCATACAGTCGGCTCGCCGGTCGCCCGCACGCGGAAGAAACCCGGATCGCCGCGCCGCACCAGACGCCGGTCGCGGTAATCGATGCGGTTGAAGCCCAGCCCGAGCACGTAATTGTCGATGGTGAAGCCGAAGACGGAACCGCCCGGATTGTAGGGCGCGGTCTGTTCGATGTTCCCGGCGAGCCACAACACGGGCCGCACGCCGGAGGCGACGTCTTGCAAAAACGCGCCGGGCAGCGGGTGGTCCAGCACGCCGACGTAAACCGCGTGTTGGTACTGTTGCATGTCGCCCGGTTGGTAGGCCCCCACGTCGGCAACGACGACCTGCGGATCGAAATACCCGGCCAGGTGCATCATCATGTTGGCCAGCAACACGCCCTCGCCGCCGGCGCCGGGTTTGTCGTAGTAAACGACCGTGTCGGCGCGGGCCGACAAACAAGTCAGCAACAACATTAAAATCGCCGCGACGATCGTTCGGCGATGCATCATCGGCTCCCCCCGATTCAGTGCAACCCCGGAACAATAACGGCTTCCTGCCCGCCATCCATGTTCAAGAGCAACATTTCATTTCCCGCATCGAAGCGAGAGATTTTACTGTCGGTCGATATATAATTTTTGTCAAGCGTACTGTTTCAGCCTCCGGCGGTGCCCACGTCGAGGACGCGCCGGACCACGGCATTATCCCACACGATCGCACCGGCGCAAGCAAAAGATATGGTATGCTCGTCGCCGATGAAACGATCCACCTTGCTGCTGATGCTGGCGATGAACGTCATTTGGGGCGGCTCCTACGCCGCGACCAAAGACCTGATGAGCCACGGTCCGTTTTTTCTGATCACCTCGCTGCGTTACCTGATCGCGCTGGCCCCGCTGCTGATCGTCGCCTACCGGCGCACCGGGCTGCGCATGTCGGCGGGCGATCTGCTGCGCTCGGCGATCGTCGGGGTGGCCACCTTCACCGCCTGCCCGTTCCTGCTGTACGCCGGGGTGAGCGTATCGCGCGCGGCCGACGCGGCGGTGTTGACGGCGACCGAACCGTTGCTGGTGTCGCTGGGCGCGTACTTCTACCTGCGGGAAAAACTCGACCGGCGGACGATCGCGGCGCTGCTGACGGCCTTCGCCGGCGTGCTGATCCTTTCCGAATTCTGGAACGAGCAGGGCGCGATCGACCCGGCCGGCCCGGCGCTGATCGTCGTCGCGGTGTTTTTCGAGTCGCTGTACTCGGTGATCGGCAAGGACCTGTTGCGCCGCCATTCGCCGTTCAAGGTGATCGCCGTCGCCCTCGCCTGCGCCTGCGCGGTCAACGCCGTTGCGCTCACCGCGTTGGGTTGGTGGCCGCAAGCGGCGGGCCTGACCCGCGCCGACTGGCTGGTGCTGACGCTGTACCTCGCGCTATTGTGCACGGTGGTGGGCTACACCTTCTGGTTCATCGCCCTGCGCGAGACCGCGGCGGCGAAGGTGACGATCACCATTTTCACGCAGCCGGCGGTGGGGATCGTCATCGCCTGGCTGTGGGTGAACGAGCAACCCACGCCGGTGCAATTGCTGGGCACGGGCGTGATTTTATGCGGCGTGGCGTTGGCCGTCGTCCGCCCGCGCCGGTCGCCGCGCGAGGTGCCCGAACAGCTTGTCGGATAGGAGGCGTCATGGACGAAAAGCACGCGGTGTTTACCGCCCGCCTGCTGCTGATGCCGACCACGGCCGCCTGGCTCGCCCTGCTGGCCCAAGATCGCGCCGCGGCGCTGCGGCAATTCGACGCCGTCCCCCCCGATTGGCCCTCGGCCGATCTGCTTATGGTGATGGACGGCGCGCGCGAAACGATGCGCCGCTTCCCGGAAATGCACGGCTGGGGCGTGTGGCTGATCTTGCGGCGCGCCGATCGCGTCTTCGTCGGCGACATCGGTTTTTTCGGGCCGCCTGACGAAAACGAGCAGGTGGAGATCGGTTTGCAGATCGCGCCCGCGCATCGGCGGCAAGGGTATGCACGCGAGGCGGTTGCGGCGTTGATCGACTGGGCCTTCGCCCGGCGCGCGCAGGTCATCGTCGCGCGCACCGAGCACGACAACGAGATCTCGCCGCGCCTATTCGACCGGCTCGGCTTCGAGCAAGTCGGTCGCGACGAAGCGACGGCACACTGGCGGCTGAGTTCGCCGCATTGTTAACCGTTGACGCCCAGCCAGTCGTCAGCCACCTTGTTGGCGGCCGCGTTCAAAAACACATGCCGATACTTCCACAGCGGCGAATGGCCGTCGAACTCCGCGCCGCGGGCGACGAACTCCAGCGCCGCGTCGAGGCAGACGCGCGCCAGGTGTTCGTACAGCGCCCGGCCCTGTTCCGCCGACGCCAGCGCCGGATACCCATGGTACGTGTTGTCGCGGAACAGGGCCGGGCGCTGTACGAACACC
>DAINPV010000090.1:0-12579 GCA_036743315.1 bacterium
CCCCAGCAACTGGATGCCCTGGCCGGTGAGCACGCCGGTGAAGTTGAACATCGTGTTCATCGCGTAGCCGCGGAATATGTCGCCGGTCATATGTTTGGTCGGCGGCATGAATTTGATCGGATGTTCGGGGAACACCTCGCGAATCAACAACGCCTGTGCCAGTTCGTACAGATAGCTGTCGGGCAGTTCGGGCTTGACCTCGAAGGCGTGGCCCAGGCCCATCAGATGCGCGGGCAACCCGGCCTCATAAGCGAAACGCTCGTTGAGCAGATCGCTGGCCAGCACGGTATGCGCGGCTTCGACGGCGTCGGCGGTGGTCAGGTAATTGTCCTCGCCGGTGTTGATGATGATTTCGCCGAAAGCGCTGATCATGCGGCTCAGGTGCTGGTCGACGAAGGTGCGCAGCGGATTGATGTCGCGGAACAGAATGCCGTACATCGAATCGTTGAGCATCATGTCCAGGCCTTCGAGCGCGCCCATCGCCGCGATCTCCGGCATGCACAGGCCCGACGCGTAGTTGACCAGGTACACGTAGCGGCGCACCTCGCGCCCCACGTCGTCGAGCGCGTCGCGCATGTAGCGGAAGTTTGCCTGCGTCGCGTAAGTGCCGCCGAAACCCTCGGTGGTGATGCCTTCGGGCACGAAATCCAGCAGGCTCTGCGCGGTCGAACGGATGACCGCGATCACCGTCGCGCCTTGACGCACGGCCATTTTCGCCTGCACGGCGTCTTCGTAAATGTTGCCGGTCGCGACGATCACATACAGCCACGGCTGCCGATTGTTCCCGAACTCGGCCAGGTAACGTTCACGCGTGTTGAGCATCTCGTCGATGCGCGTCAGGCGTTGCCGAATCAGCCGTTCCGCTTGCGCATAGGCTGCGGCCGGATCGGCGGGACGATAGGCGCGTAGATCGAGTTTTTCCTCGCTTACCGCTTTCGCCAGTTCAGTGAGCGACAAACCACGTTCCCGCGCCGCCTGCGCGACCAACGGAGCAAGCCCCTCGTCCAGGCGCGGGCGCAGATGTTTGACCAGCACGTTGGCGTAGGGCACGCCGTCGGCGTCGGCGCCTTCCAAGCCCATCAGGCGCAGGGTGGCGCGTTCGACGCTGTCGGTGGTGTGCGCGGAAATCTGTTCCAAGACCGGCTTGGTGACCGCGCGGGCCAACTCGCGCGCGCGGGCGATTTTTCCGATGTCCAGTCCCAGACGCATTGTTGCACCTCGTCGATGTAAAAACGTATGCGTTACGGTTCGTGTCGCAAGCCGGCGACCACATCCAGCATGGGCAGATGGGCCGCGGCCGCGCGCAGTTGCGCGAAAAAGGATGGCGGCTCCCATTGCCGCAACAGCCCGTGCGGATTGGCGGCGATCAGCAGCAGGCGCAGGGTGCGCCGGACGAACACGCCGGGCGACTTGCGCCGCAATTTCCGCCACACCGGGCGATCGACGAAGATTTTCGTAGCGTCCTCGACGATCAGGGGCACGGCGCGCAATTCTTCCAGATGCGCTTCGATCATCTCGTCGGTCAACGGCCCGACGCAACAGGCGGCCCTGGCGCCCTGCGGCTCAACCTGCCAATGATCGCCTGTGCGCCAGTGCAGGCCGAGGGGCAGTTCGTCGTCCCACGACAACTCCGGCGGCGACGCGGGCAGGCCATAAAGTTCCACCTGATGGGCCAGCCACGCGGCGGCGCCTTCCGGCGTGGGCGCGACGTCGGCCGAAACGACCAACGCCAAGCGCGCGCCGTCGTGCGCGGCGACCTGCGTGCGGCGCTCATAAGCCCCGTCGACCAGCATGTGCGTCGCGCCGTGGGTTTTCAAGCGTGACAGCGCCGTCCACAACTCGGCGTTGGTGTCGGGGCCGATGATCTCCACGTTGCCCTCGCGATGCGCCCGGCCGATGACCACCGCGCCGAGCATCGTGCGAAAGGGCAACCGTTCGAGCTGTTGCGCCGTGTCGCCCAGGCGTGCGCATTCGCCGTCGGTCGTGACAAACAGATTGCCCGGCCGCAAGGTCACCGGCGGTTTCGGATGCCGCCAGATAATATCCTCGGCCTCGCCGTCGCGACCGATGGTCGCCAGCGCCGGCGGCACGGACAAACGCGCGCTCAATTCGCGATTGAGAAAATTGAGCAGCGTCGTTTTACCGGCGTTTTTGCAGGAGCCGACGATGAACAGCGGTCCGCTTTCGCCGGCGATGGTCCGCAAAACGATCAATGCTTCTTCAACTTTCGAAACTTCGGCTCGATGGCCATGTGCGTGCAGCGCATCAGCTTGGCCGGCCCGTCGGCGTCGCGGTAACGCGTTTCGGCGCAGGCCGGATCGTGGCCGCAGATCGACTCGAAGCTGTGCGGCTCTTTGTACACGGTGATCGCGCCCTCGTAGTTGCGCAGCACGATTTTGTCGTCGCTGCGGCTGATCGTGTAATTGGGCATCAACGGCACCTTGCCGCCGCCGGCCGGACAATCGACCACGAAGGTCGGCACGGCCAGACCGGAGGTGTGGCCGCGCAGGCTTTCGATGATCTCGATGCCCTTGCCGACGCTGGTGCGGAAATGGCTGATGCCCTGCGACAGGTCGCATTGGTAGATGTAATAGGGGCGCACGCGGGCCATGAGCAGACCCTGCATCAGCTTCTTCATGATGTGCGGGCAGTCGTTGACGTTGCGCAGCAACACCGACTGGTTGCCCAGCGGAATGCCGCCGTTGGCCAGCCGCTCGCAGGCGGCGACGGCCTCGGGCGTGAGTTCCTTGTAATGGTTGAAGTGCATGTTCACGTACAAAGGATGATACTTCGCCAGCATCCTGACCAGCTCCGGCGTGATGCGGAACGGATTGACCACCGGGCTGCGCGTACCGATGCGCAGAATCTGAATGTGTTCGATGGCGCGCAGGCGCTTGAGGATCGACTCCAGCTTGCGGTCGCTCATGGTCAGCGGGTCGCCGCCGCTGATGACGATGTCGCGCACCTGCGGCCGCTGCCTGATCGCCTCGATCTGCGCGTTGATCACCTGATCGTTGTAAGCCGCATCGCGTTCGCCGACCAGCCGCCGGCGCGTGCAATGACGGCAGTACATATTGCAGACGTCGGTCAGCAGCATCAGCACGCGATCGGGGTAGCGATGGGTCAGCCCCGGGGCAATGCGGTCGCGATCCTCTTCGAGCGGATCGGCCATGTCGCCGGCGGCATCGAACAACTCCGCGCCGGAGGGAATCGCCTGCTGGCGCACCGGGCAACGCGGATTGCCGATGTCGATCAACGAGGCATAGTAGGGCGTGATGGCCATGCGGAAACGGCCGAGCACGCGCTCGACGGCGGCCGCTTCCTCATTGCTGATCGCGGGAAACACCTCGCGCAGCTTGGCCACGGTGGTGATCCGGTTGCGGATCTGCCATTGCCAATCGGTCCAATCCTTTTGCGCCACCTTGGCATAGGCTTTGAGCGGCTTGGTCTTCGCCATGTCGTAACCTCTATTGTACGTAGCGTTCTGTGTAATGTTTGCGCAGGTACTCGGACTCGCGCATCAGGTTCAACGTGATGGCGGCGTGGTGTTTCGTGTAACCGTTGCCGATGATCATCGTCACGTCCTTGCCGATGCCTTCCGCGCCCAGCGCCGCTTTGGTGAAGTTGGTGGCCATCGAGAAGAAATAGACCAGCCCGCCGTCTTTGCAGGGCAGGATCGAACCCATCTCGCAATTCTCGCGGCTGACGCAGTTGATGACCACGTCGGCCAGCCGGCCGTCGGTCGCTTTTTCCACGGCGGCGAGCATGCCCAGCGCATCGTCGCCGGCGGCGTTGATGACTTCGTCCACGAAGCCGGATTTTTCCACCAGGGCGCGCGCGTCCTCGCGGCGGATGGTGCCGATCACCTTGCCGGTGATGCCCGCGCGCTTTTTCGCTTCGTAGCAGCACAGCATGCCGCTCTTGCCGTTGGCCCCGATGACCAGCACGGTGTCGCCCGGCTTGACCAGCTTGGCGACCTGCGCCGGCGCGCCGGCCACGTCCAGCACGGCGAGGGCGAGTTTTTCGTCCATGTCGGCGGGAAGCTTGGCCCAGATGGCGCTCTCGAACAGAATCGCCTGGCCTTTGATATCGACCTGGTCGTTTTCCTTACGGATGGACAGGATGTCGTCGATGCGCAGCGGCGTCAGGCTCAGGCTGACCAGACTGGCGATTTTGTCGCCTTCCTTGAGGTCGATTTTGTCTTTGAGCGCGTCGCCGATTTTGTTCACCTTGCCGATGAACATGCCGCCCGAGCCGGTCCACGGATTCTTGTGCTTGCCGAACTTGCCGACGATGTCGAGCATGATCTCTTTGATCTTTTCGTCTTTGCCTTCCGCCCGGTCGAGGATCGCCTTGAAGCTGGCCGAATCGACGTTGAGCGTGATCACGTCGCACAGGATTTCGTTGTCGTAGATTTCGCTCATGTCGTTGTTCAGCCGCAACGCCGGCTGAGGAAGCACGCCTTGGGGTTCGATGACCCGGTGCGTTCCGTAGCGATTTCCTTGTTTTTGCATGACCTACCTCCTCATACTAGATGCATTACTTTTTTTGTGTCCTCAACACTCGCCACCTCGTGGCCCATCGCCTCGATGAGGCGCGCCACCTGATCCACAAACTGCGCGTTGCTGTCGGCTTTGACGCCTTTGCGCAGGTAGATGTTGTCTTCGAAACCGACGCGCGGATTGCCGCCGAGCAAAATCGTCGCCGGCTGCATGAACGCGCTGCCGCGTCCGCCCACGCCGATGCCCGACCATCTACTGTCGGGGGGCAGGGCGTCGATCATCGCCAGCAGCGATTTGATGTCGGCCGGCACGCCGCCGGGCACGCCCATGACGAAGCTGAAATGATAGGGCGGTGTAAGCAACCCTTCCTTGATGAGCAGTTTCGCGTTGTGCACGTGACCCAGGTCGAAGCATTCGAGCGTCGGTTTGGTGCCGGCCGCGCGCATGCGCTGGGCGTAGATGCGCATTTGCGGCAGGCTGTTGGGCAGAATCTCGTCGCCGAAGTTGACCGACCCACAATCGAGGCTGGCCAGCGTGGGCGACAGCGAAATCGGCTGCAAGCGTTCTTCGTCGCTCATGCCGACCGCACCGCCGGTGGTCGTTTCGACCAGTATCGGGCAGGCGTCGGCGATGCGTTCGATGGCCTCGGCGAACACGGCCTTGTCCTGGGTAGGCGTGCCGTCGTCGCGGCGCACGTGCAGGTGCAGGATCGACGCGCCGGCGTCGTAAACGCGCTTGGCTTCCGCGGCGATCTCTGCCGGGGTGATCGGCAGACCGGGGCATTGTTCGCGGGTGGTTTCGGCGCCGGTCACGGCGCAGGTGATGAACAGCTTGGCCATGATTTCTCCCTCGTTGATTTTCTCTACGACCGGCCTGTTTTCGTCCTTTCCGTACCGTGTCGAATCGCGAATTCGCAGCGAGTCTAATCCGCCTAAATGTGCGGTTCAACCCCCCTTTTCGCCTGCGGGGAATCGCCGGGAAACCGGCCTTTTCGCGGGAAATAATTGTGCTAGACTGTGCCCCGTTCCAATCCAACATTTTACGAGGCAGTGATGGAAACGAGGAAGGCAATCGACAAACTTGAGCGGATGAACACACAAGCCAAACTCGGCGGCGGGCAGAAACGAATCGAGGCGCAGCACGAAGCGGGCAAGATGACGGCCCGCGAGCGGCTGGAGCGGCTGTTCGATCCGGGCAGCTTTCGTGAAATCGACCGTTTCGTCACCCATCGGTGCACCGATTTCGAAATGGAAAAGAGCGTCATTCCCGGCGACGCGGTGGTGATCGGTTACGGCGCGGTCGCCCAGCGGACCGTTTTCGCTTACGCGCAGGATTTCACCGTGTTCGGCGGCAGCCTTTCCAAGGTCGTGGCCGAGAAGATCTGCAAGGTGATGGACCTGGCGATGAAAAACGGCGCGCCGTGCGTCGGGCTGAACGATTCGGGCGGCGCGCGCGTGCAGGAGGGCGTGGACAGCCTGGCCGGCTACGGCGACATCTTCTTAAGGAACACGCTGGCCTCGGGCGTCGTGCCGCAGATCAGCGTGATCATGGGCCCCTGCGCCGGCGGCGCGGTCTACAGCCCGGCGATCACCGATTACATCTTCATGGTCGACAAGACCAGCCACATGTTCATCACCGGCCCGGGCGTGATCGAATCGGTCACCGGCGAGAAGGTGAGCATGGACGACCTGGGCGGCGCAGGCGCGCACGCGGTCACCAGCGGCGTGGCGCACTTCGCGATGCCCGACGAGGCGACCTGCCTGCAGGCGGTGCGGCGGCTGCTGTCGTACTTCCCAGCCAACAACATGGACGATTCGCCGAGCTATCCGGTCGACGATCCGGCCGGGCGCGAGGCCCCGGAGTTGGACACGCTGATCCCCGAAAATCCGAACCAGCCCTACGACGTGCACGAGGTGGTCGAGCGCGTGTTCGACCGCGGCAGCTTCATGGAAACGCACGCGCATTACGCGCAAAACCTCGTGGTCGGCTACGCCACGCTGGGCGGCAAGGCGGTGGGCATCGTCGCGAACAACGCGATGGTCAAGGCCGGCTGCCTGGACATCGACGCGAGCCTCAAGGGTTCGCGGCACGTGCGTTTCTGCGACGCGTTCAACATTCCGATCGTCACGCTGTGCGACGTGCCGGGCTTCTTGCCGGGCGTGGATCAGGAGCACGGCGGCATCATCAAGCACGGGGCGAAGATGATCTACGCCTACGCCGAGGCCACGGTGCCCAAGATCACCGTCGTGCTGCGCAAATCCTACGGCGGCGCGTATTTGGTGATGGGCTCCAAGCATCTGCGCAGCGACATCAACTACGCCTACCCGGACGGCGAAATCGCGGTGATGGGCGCGGCCGGCGCGGTGAACGTGGTGTTCCGCAAGCAGATCCAGGCGGCGGCCGATCCCAACGCCGAGCGCGAAAAGCTGGTTGAAGAATACCGCGAGAAGTTCAGCAATCCTTACGCCGCGGCGGGACGCGGGTACATCGACGAGGTCATTTTCCCGCGCGAAACGCGCCGCAAGCTCATTGAGGCGCTGGCCATGTTGCGCAACAAGCGCGACACGCTGCCGCCGAAAAAGCACGGCAACATTCCGTTGTAAAAGGGGAGGCATCATGCGACCGATCGCCGTCGTTTTGTTGGCCGCGGGCAAAGGCACGCGGATGAAGTCGGAACTGGCCAAGGTGCGTCATCCGCTGTGCGGGCGGCCGATGATCTATTACAGCGTCGCGGCGGCTCTGAGTCTCAAGCCGCAACGGCTGGTGACGGTGATCGGCCACCAGGGCGAGCAGGTGCGCGCCGAGGTGCAGGCGCTGTTTCCCAAGGCGGCCATTGATTTCGCGGTGCAGAAAACCCAGGACGGCACCGGGCACGCGGTGTGGCAGGCCAAGCGCGCGCTACGCGACTATGACGGCGACGTGTTGATCCTGTCGGGCGACGTGCCGCTGCTGCGCGCCGATACACTGCGCGAATTCCGCCGGCTGCACAACAAAACCGGCATGGATATGTCGGTGCTGGCCACGATCATGTCCGACCCGACCGGCTACGGGCGTTGCGTGGTCGGCGAGGGCGGGCTGCTGGACGAGATCGTCGAGGAACGCGACGCCACGCCGGTGCAGCGGCAGATCGACATCGTCAATGCGGGCATTTACCTGGTGGACGCCAAACTGCTGTGGTGGGCGCTGGGGCGCATCGGCAAGGACAACGCGCAGGGCGAGTTGTACCTGACCGACGCGATCAAACTGGCGCGGGCGCACGGTAAGGCGGTGCGGGCGTTCATCATGGACGAATCCGAAGAGGTGCTGGGCATCAACTCGCGGGTGGAACTGGCCGAGGCGGCCGAGATGATCCGCGGCGAGATCGTCTTTCACTTGATGACCGAGGGCGTTACGGCGATCGATCCGCACGCGACCTACCTGGACGTGGGCGTGAAGGTCGGCCGCGACACGGTGCTCGAACCCGGCGTGATCCTGCGCGGCGCGACGAGCGTCGGCGAGGGCTGCACGATCGGCGCGGGGGCACAAATCGTCGATTGCACGATCGGCGCAAACGCAAGCATCGGCCCCTACGCGGTGTTGCGTGGGGTGAAGATCAAGACCGGCGAAACGGTTGCGCCGCACGAGGTCCGCGTAAAGTAATCACTCCTTCGCCGCCGGCATGAAATTGTACGTGTACTCGAAGTACACCGGTTCGTCGTTCTGCGGCCAGGTGCGCTCCGCGAAAATCTTGATGATGCAGGTGTTAAGCGATTTGTTGTGCAGCGAATCTTCGATGATTTCAATTGCGCCGGCCCCGCCGTTCACGTCAATGGTCACCTTCAATTTCACCGAGCCGTTCAATTCCGGATTCGCGTTCAACTCGTTTTGATAACAGCCGAGCACATCATCGGAAATGCGGTTGAGCACGATTTTGATCCGGCGACCCAGCATGCTGTTGTCGACGACTTTTTGCGGTTCCTGGCTGTAAACGACGGCGACCGCAAGGATCATCGCCAAGGCGAGTAGTAGAGCAATCTTTTTCATGGCCCCTCCCGAAACAGTTGCTCTACGGGGAAGTATAGCAAATATTTGAAGGGAGAGAAAGGCTATCCGCGACGGCGGAAGGCAACCCCGAGCATGGTCTCGGCCAGGCGGCGCACCGCTTCGATGTCCAGGCCTTCCGCGGCCACGGCGCTGACGGTGACCTCGGGCACGTAGCGTTTGGCCTGGCCGATGAAGTCGGTTATCGCGGCGTAGGTTTGGGCGCCGAAGGACGGCCCGCAAAGCTGCTGGTACGTGGCGGCGTCGGGGGCGTTGAGGCTGACGCTGACCGCGTCGATCGCGCCCTTCATCTCTTTGGCGACCGGCCGCTTGTTGATCAGATCGGCGTGGCCGTTGGTATTCAGGCGCATGCGGCGCGCGCCGCGTTTTTTCAACTGTTTGGCGATCGCCAGCAGGTCGGCCCAGCGCAGCGTCGGCTCGCCGAAACCGCAGAAGACGATCTCATTGTGCGCCGCCGGTTCGGGGATCGCCGCGAGTACTTGCTCGACGGTCGGTTCGTTTTGCGGCTCCAGATACAGGTAATGCCCGCCCAGCAGGAAGTCGGGGAACTTGGCGCAGAACGAACAGTGATTGGTGCAGCGGCTGGTGAGGTTGATGTACAGCGCGTTTTTGTGTTCGTAAACGACGGCCGGCGTCATCCCCTTGGTTTCGAAGCGGAAGAGGCGATAGGCGTTGAGCGTGGTTTGGCGAGCGATCTCCTCGATGGACAATCCCTTGAGCTCGGCGATTTTCTCGGCGACGTAGCGCACATGAGCGGGCTCGTTACGCTTGCCGCGATAAGGCGTGGGCGTCAGGTACGGCGCGTCGGTTTCGACCAGCAGCTTGTCCGGCGACGTCTGTTGGATCACGCGATGCGCGACGACATCCTGCCCTGCCTTGGCGTAGGTGATCGTACCGGTAAAGCTGATGTGAAAACCCAGGTCGACGACCCTCCGTGCGAAATCCTCGTCGCCGGCGAAGCAGTGAAATACGCCGCAGTAACGTTCGCCTTCCTCCGACAGGATCTTCAACGTTTCCTCGTGCGCGTCGCGGTCGTGGATGATCAGCGGCAGGTCGAGTTCCCGCGCCAGGATGATCTGGCGGCGGAAATGATCGCGCTGCATCGGGCGGGGGCTGTAGTCCTTGAAAAAGTCCAGACCGATTTCGCCGTAAGCCAGCACCTTGGGATGGCGTGCGAGGTCGCGAATGGCATGGTAATCGTCGGCGGTCGCTTCCTTGACGTCATGCGGGTGAATGCCCACCGTGGCGAACACGGCCGGGTGCGCCTGGGCGATTTCCACCGCGCGGCGGCTCAGGTCGGGGCTGGTGCCTACGGTGATCATCCGCCCGATGCCGCTTTCGATGGCGCGGGCGATAACCTGTGCGCGATCCTGGTTGTATTGATTCATCTCCAGATGGCAATGGCTGTCGATCAGCATGGACAATCTCCTCCGCGAAATCCCTCACATGATAGGGAGTGAAAAGCGAATGTCCAGCGGCCTTGCGCGGTTGCGAAGTTGTCCGCTAGGATCGGAAACGATTTGGTTGCCGAGGAGATTCAATGAAACCCAAGGTGTTGGTCGTCGACGACGAACTATCCATGCGCGAATTTTTGGATATTTTTCTGACCAAGGAAGGTTACGAGGTCACCACCGCCAACGGCGGCGAGAGCGCGTGCAACCTGCTGGACAGCGAGCGATTCGACCTGGTCATCTCCGACATCAAGATGCCCAAGGTCGGCGGGATGGAAGTGCTGCGCAAGGCCAAGTCGATCGACCCGCAGATTCCTGTGCTGATGATCACCGCCTTCGCCAGCCACGAGGACGCCGTGTCGGCGATGAAGGAAGGGGCCTACGATTACGTCACCAAGCCGTTCAAGGTCGACGAGATCCGGCACATTCTGGCCAACGCGGTCGAGAAACGGCAACTGAGCCTGGAGAACATCGCCCTTAAACAACAACTGGAAGAACGCTACGGCTTCGGCAACCTGATCGGCAGCCATCCGCGCATGCTGGAAATTTACGACATGGTCAACCGCGTGGCGAAGACGCCGACGAACATTATGATCAGCGGCGAAACGGGCACAGGCAAAGAACTGGTCGCCCGGGCGATCCACGTGCACAGTCCGCGTAAAAACAACCAATTCGTCGTTATCAATTGCGGCGCGATCCCCAGCGAATTGCTGGAAAGCGAACTGTTCGGTCACAAACGCGGCAGTTTCACCGGCGCGATCAGCGATAAAAAAGGCCTGTTCGAAATCGCCGACAACGGCACGTTGTTTCTGGACGAGGTCAGCGAACTGCCGATGCAATTGCAGGTCAAGCTGCTGCGGGCCATTCAGGAAAAGCGCATCATGCCCGTCGGGGGAATGGGCGAAATTCAAATCGACACGCGCTTGATCAGCGCCTCCAACAAAAACCTGGAAGATGAAGTCCATGGCGGCCGGTTCCGCGAAGACCTGTATTATCGCTTGAACGTCATTCAGATCATTGTGCCGCCCTTGCGCGACCGCCGCAGCGACATTCCCTTGTTGGCCAAATACTTCCTGGAAAAATACGCGAAGTTGCTCGACAAGCCGATCCGGAAAATCAGTCACGAGGCGATGAATTTTCTCAAGGGTTATCACTATCCGGGCAACGTGCGCGAGTTGGAGAACATCATCGAACGCGCCGTGGCTCTGGAAGCCGGCGACATGATTATGACCGAATCGCTGCCGCCGCAGTTCCTGAAGCAGGATCTGAACCTGGAGCAGATAAAATCCAAATTGGTGATTCCGCCGCAAGGCATCAGCCTGGATCGCGTCATGGACGAGATCGAAACGGAATTGATCACCCAGGCGATGAAAATGAGCGAGGGATCAAAAAAGAAGACTTCGGAATTATTGGGGATTTCCTTCCGTTCGCTGCGTTATCGGCTCGATAAACTGGGAATCGAGAAAGATTCCAAGGAAAACGAGGAGAATGAGTGACAAAAATTGTCACTTTAAGTATTTTAAGTGCCGTAAATCGGCGGGAATGTTAAAAAATTATTAGCGTCCGTAAATGATCGGAAACAATATTATCGTTATAAAACAATAAGTTGCGATATGCGGGAAATAATTTCTCAAGATGGTACAGGCTTTGCACATTGATTTGGCCGTCATTGAGTTATGGTAATTACACCAAAACCGGGAGGAGAACTGATTATGAAGAACAAAGGTTTTACCCTGATTGAGTTGATGGTCGTTGTGGCCATTATCGGTATTCTGGCGCTGATCGCGATCCCGAACTTCGTTTCGATCCGCACCAAGGCCTACAATGCGTCGGCTCAGAGCGCCGGCTACAATGCCAAGATCGCCCAGGAGCTCGAGTATCAGAACACGAACACCGCCGTCTCCGGCGCGGGCACCTACGCGAGCAGCTTGGCCACGCTGCTGGTTTGGGACAAAAACCTGACGGACGACCCGATGGTCACCTTCACCTTCGGCACCTGCAACAACTCGGGCTACACCTTCACCACGACTCACAACCGTGGCGACCAGAGCTATTCGTACGAAGACTAATTCAAGTTTTCAAAAAGAGCGGGGCCGATTTCGGCTCCGCTTTTTTTTTGTTAAAACCGGCTCCTGATACTGTTGGCTCTGTTGCCGCAACGGCGATTGTGTTAGAGAGGATTGAATATTTCCGGGACACTATCTACCAAGCGTGTTGGGGCGGTTAATCGCGTGCATCGGCAGGATAGGAAATTTTTTTTACTTGCCTTTTTGTCGTTGACAGTTCTTGTCGTCGTTTTTTTCCACACCCCTCTATCCGGGAAAAAACTTTTTTATTACGGATACCTATCGGGGTACTTTTACCCCTTTTTGCATTATTTTCATCAGCACCTGAATCAAGGGATTTTCGCGCAGTGGTGTCACTTGGACGGCATCGGTTCCGCGGTGCTGAGCAATCCGCAATTCGGTGCGTTTTATCCGCTCCATTTCCCGTTTTTCTTTCTGCCGACGTTGACCGCCTTGCAGTGGGTGCTGGTGTTGCACGTGCTGCTGGCGTCTTTGGGGTGCCTGCTGTTGCTGCGGGGC
>DAINPV010000091.1:0-12577 GCA_036743315.1 bacterium
CCCAAGCTAAAATCAGTCTACCGGTTTGACCTGGTAGACTGATTTTAGCTTGGGAATCGCGATCGTCCATTCCAGCACGTATTTGCCGCCGCCTTCTTCATTGCTGCGCCAGGTCCGGCCCGGCGTGACGACCAGGTCGTCGTAACGTAGCGCGGTGACCTTGCCGTTTATGTCGACGAACGAGGCTTTGGAATACACGCTGTGTCGTCCGTCGCGCTGTTTGAGCAGGTAAACCATCAATTCGGTGTCGTCGGCCATGCGGATGGAGAACCAATCCCAGCCGATCTGCTTAGGGCCGAGCTGTTTGGTGCCGTATTCGTGGTCCATCCAGGCTTTGGCTTTGACCGCCAGCGGTTTGCCGTCGACGAACAATGTTCCCTCGCCGACAAGGTTGGTGTAGCTGATGTAATAGGTGCCGTGTTGGCCCCACTCGCTCTCATCTTTCAGGAAAAAGCCGTTGTCGCCGTGCAACACCGGCGGCTTCTTCGGTGCGAGCGCAACCTTCAAACGGTAGCCGCGCATCTCGCCGTCGATTACTTGCCGGCCATCGATTTCGCGCACCGACCAATCGCCGTTCCACACATGATAGCAATCTTGGCGCGCGCCGGCTTCGCCGTCGGCCTTTTCGTGATCCAGACCGATTCGCTCGCTGAAAAACAGTTCGCGCTTTTGCGGATCGGCAATGGCGAAGTGCGCCATGTGCGCACGATCGGTGACCAAGCCGCCGCGCAGGGGAATGCCCATGTAGAAATCGTTTTCGATGCGGCGTTTGAAAAAAACGATCTCGAAGCCGAAGGTGCGACCGTCCTCGGCATCAAGGATGCCGGTGTAGTACCACCATTCGGTGCGGAAATTGTCATGCGCGTAATGATCGCGCGGAAGTTGGATCGCGCGACCCGACTCGATGCGATCGTACACCACCGGCGATCCTGAACAGGCGTTCAAAAGAAACAAGGCGAACAAGCAGAAAAAGGACAGTCGGCGCATAGGAAACTCCCCAGCGAATGATTCAGCGAACATTGTAAGGAAGTCTAGTTTTTCGACAAGACACCCGGGCGAAAAAAGATCATCGCGGCGATCAACGCGAACAACGCGGCCAGGGAAATCAACCAGGCGGTCGTGCGTAAAGGCGTCGTGCCGAACACGACGGATACCTCATGCTCGCCGGCCGGCAGCATGATGCGGATCAATCCATGCGGACCGAAGGCACCGGTGGACACGTCATGGCCATCGACCGTGGCGCGCCAACCCGGATACCAGAAACGATTCAGCAGCAGGTCGCCCGCATCATCCATGACCACCTGGGCGCGATAGCGACAAGGCGCTTCCCGGCGCTGATCGAGTACAACGCCGCCGGCAACGGAGAAGATCGTTTCCGGGGGACGCGGCGGAATATCGCGGACTGTCTTGGGCAGGAAATCCTCGCGGGCCGTGGCGCGAATCAGTCGGCGGGAGATCCACGTGGCATCGACGGTCTTTTCGAGGCGGATGAATTTTTTGTACGGCAGACTCTCGGCGTAATCGTCTTTGTTCAGGCGCAGGTATTTGCCGTTTTCCGTGTTGTACAGCGTGTGCTTGGCGTAGGTGTAGGGTGCGTAGACGACCAGCGGCAGACAGACGGCGCACAACGCAAAGGCCACGCCCTGCCCGCCCCAGTTCCAGCGACGGAGGCCCGACGCGGCCACGCCCGCCAGCAGGCTGCCGGCGAAGGATGCGAGCACCAGAAAGCGCCAAGGGAATTGCACAAAGGCGAGTTTGTCGATCGCGCTCCATACAGGCCGACTGATGAAATGGCACATAGCCAGCGCTGCAAGCAGTAACGCCCACCACAGCAGTAATTGCCCGCGTTTATCGCGCCAGCGCCACAAGGCAATCAACGAGCCGGGCAACAACAGCCAGTGCGCTAGGCCGAGTTGGTACGGCAGGGTGTCGTCCATCCCCGGTCCCGAACCGCCGTGCGCCCACATCAGCGAGAAAAACTGTTTGCAGTAGACGAAATGCTTTTGGTACTGGAAATAGTCGTCGGTCAGGCTCTTCTCGGACCAGATGAAATTGGTCTCCATGACCGCGGGCATCCAGAAAAACGCGGCGAGCAACAGGCCGAGCACGCCGGTGAGCGCACCGAACAAAGGTCCGCGCCGATTTTCCTTCCCATAAACGATCGTCAGGTACAACCACCAGAGGAAGATGAACGGCGCGGAAATCATCGCCGTGATGTTGTGTGTCAACAACAACAGGGCGATGCCGACGGTGCCGGCGGCCAGGCGCAGCCGCGAACCATCGCGCACCGCGCCAAGCAGCCCCCAGAAAATCAGCGGCAACCAGGCGAAGGCGATCGCCTCGCCGAAAGCGTGGCGGGCGAGGACATCCACCAGATGGTAAGGCGCGAGCACATACAGCGCACCGGCGGCGGCCGCGGCCCAATCGTCGAACAGTTCGCGCGTCAGGCGGACCATGAAGTAGCCGGAAAGAAACAAACCGGTCGCCAGCGCCATTTTGATCGCCACCGCGATCGGAGCATGCAGAAAAATGAACAATTCCGTTAAATAATAACTAAACGGCGCATAGAAATGAAAAAGCAACGAACCGTGACCGCGATAAAAGGGCTCGGCGAAACGCGGCCACCAATCCCCTTGGCGGATGGCGTCGTGGAGCACGACTTGGCGGTAAAAATCCATGTAGGCGCTGTGTCCGGCCAGCAGGTAATCATTCCACCAATCGCGGGTGACCAGCAGCACGGCAAGAACGACAAAAGCGTGCGGCCAGGCGTGGCGCAAACGATCGGGGAGCTTCACGGTCAATCCCCGTAGGCTTCGCCGCCGTCGCCGACGGGCAGGATTTTATCCTCGGCGACGCCGCGTTCGAAAAGGAAGCCGCGCCGTCGCGCTTCGTCGGCATAATCGCCCTGCGACAGGCGGATCTGCTCATCGGGATAAACGTTGATCGCGCCCTGCCCGTCGACCGGGCACACCGACTCGCACAGGCCGCAACCGTTGCAGTGGCGACGGTCGACGTAAGGCCGACGTTTCCCTTGTTCGTTTTCGGCAAAGTAGATGGCGTTGTACGGGCACGCTTCGTCGCAAACGAGACAGAATTTATCAGCGGCCCAGACGACGCAGCGTTGTTGGTCGATGATCGCCGTGCCGAGTTTGGCGTAGCGCTTCTGATAAAGCGGCACGTCGCGCAACGCTCCGGTCGGGCACACCTGCCCGCACACGTTGCACCCTTGATCGCAACCGGCCAGGCGCATCTGATGATGGGGGGCCCACAGGCCTTCGAGACCGCCCTCGCCCCAATCGGGCTGCAACGTGTTGGTCGGGCACGCCTTGACGCACTGCCCGCAACGGATGCAGCGCTTGAGAAAATCGTCTTCGGGCAGCGCAGCCGGGGGACGCAGCAGTTTGTCGGGACGCGCCGCCCGCGCCGGATTGGAGCGGAACAACAGCGCGCCGAACGCGCCGCCGGCCAGCCCGACGAGAAAACGCCGCCGGCCGATATCCAACGGTTGCGCCAATCGCGGCAACGGCGAAGCGAAGCGGAAGGTCGTCACGCCCAGGTGGCAATCGTCGACGCAATTCCAGCAGAGGATGCACTCGGCCGGATCGTACTGCACTTCGTCGTCGAAGATCGCGCCTGTTTCGCAGGTGCGCTTGCATTTGCCGTCGTGATCGCAGGCCGCGCCGACCTGCCGCCGCACCGGCGAAAAACGCGCGAAGAAGCCCAACATCGCGCCCAGCGGACACAGGCTGCGACACCAGAACCGGCGCTGCAGGCGATTGAGCATGAGGATCGTGAGGAAGACGATCGCCGCAGCCAGCGAGCCGGAGGAAAACAGCGGCTGATGCAACTCGGCGTAATAAAGCTTCACCCAATCGGCCTTCAGGGCGACGGGCCGTAGGATGTCGAGCCCGGCATTGGCCAACAGCATCGCGGCGGGATGCAGCAGGTACGTCGCCGCGCGCGTGAACAAGGCGATGGGATCGAGCAGAAACGTCAGACCGTAGCCGAAGGCGGCGGCGATGAGAATGACGATCAGGTTGACGTACTTGAGGCCGCGTCCGACGCGTTGCGCGTTGGGCCAGCGACGTTTGCGGCGGCGGCAAAGCAGATCGTCGGTCAGCTCGATCGTCGTGCCCAGGGGGCAGATCCAGCCGCAGAAAAAACGGCCGAGCAAAGCGGTGAGCGCGAGCATGACGAAGGCGGCGAATAAACCGCTTACCACGGTGCGCGCGGCGATGCTCGCGCCAAGGAGCAGCAGCGGATCGAGGCGCAAAAACAAATCGACCGGCAGCTTAGCCTGGAGGGGAAAGGTCGTCAGCGCGATGAGCACCGCGAACAACGCGAGAAACAGCAGTTGAACGACGCGGCGCAGCTTCATGACCCTCCTCAAGCCGAGCGCAGGTTGCTCAGATCGGAGCTGCCCAGGCCCATCTCCTCGGCGATTTGCATATAGGGAACTTGATGCGGCTTGTAGTTTTTACCGTTCCAGGCCGACAGCGACAGGCCGAACGAATCGATGGCGACCGGATCGAAGCCACCGATGATCGTCTGCAAATGGCGCACCTCGCCGGGCCCGCCGGGACCGCCGGTGGCCAGCACGCGCGTGGCGTCAAGGATGGTGAACTTGAGCCGTTTGTCGTTGTAAATGTAGGTGCCGAAATCGGCGATCGCCTGATGCATGTTGAAGGTCGAATGCCATTCCTGGCGGTTCTTTACGGCGCCCATCCAGTTTTTCAGGCCCATGGAGACGATCGCGCCGCCGTGACTTTTGGCCATGGGCGCATTGATCAGCGCGTCGCATTCGAGGATCGCCTTCATCACCTGCGTCCGCTTAAGCTGCCGTCCGTTGGGAATGACGACGTCGCCGAAAAATTTTTCGTTTTTCACCCACTGCACAAACACGTCGTCGAGCCCGGCCAATGCTTCGACGATGCCGCTGCGCACCTTGCACAACGGCGCGGGATGCACGGGATTGTCCAGAATCTGCACCTGCTTCGCGCCGGCCTCCAGCGCCAATTCGGCAAGCGTGCGAATGACGACGGTGTCGGTATTCGACGAGCGCAGCGGCGCGGTCGCGAAACCCATGTTCGGCTTGATCACGACCTTGTCGCCTTTGGCGATAAACTTGTTGATGCCGCCGAGGCGCTCGACGATCTTGCGCACGGTAGCGGCCTGTTCGCCTTTAAAGGCAACCACGCGCGGTTCGGCGGCGGCCAGCGCAAGTTCGCTAAGCGGCGGCGCAGCAACCACCACGCCGGTCGCGGCAATCATCTGCAACATTTGGCGGCGGGTAATATCCATCTCATCTCCCACGTATTTATTTTTATCGGTTTGTACACTGTTCGTTGCGGCTGGGCAAGTTCACGCCAGCGCTGCGATTGCCTCGCGCAGCCGTCGCGCAACAATATAATCATTATGCTCGATTTCGCCCAGCTTGACAGCCGGCTTGATCGCCCGGCCGTGAAAATCGCTGCCGGTGGTGTACAGCAGGCCGTAACGATCGGTCAAACCGCGCCAGTGCGCGCCCTGGGCGGCGTCGTGATAGGAGCAATAAGCCTCGACGCCCAGCAGCCCGGCGGCGATCATCTCGCGCAGCGCCGCTTCGCTCAACTCGCGTGGATGGGCGACCACGGGAACGATGCGCAAGGCACGTAAACGGGCGATGACGTCCAGCACTGGCAGCGCGGCGTCGCCGATGTCGGCCGGTCCGCCGTTGGCAAGGACCTCGAAATAGAAATGAACGTAGCGATTGTCGCTTTGCGGACCGGTGCGATAGGGCTCGATCAGCGGATGATGATGATTGAGGGGATTCTCGACGATCGCCTCGTAGAAACTCGAGGCGGTGGGCATCTTGCCGCCGGCGTGCCGGTTTACGCGTTCCCAGGTCAGCTCGAGACCCAACTCGTTGAAGCGCTGCGTGCGCCGCCGGGCGACGTCGGCAAAGACGGTGGCGATCTCGTCGAACCAAAGGCGCGTTTGTTCGTCGAACGGATCGACGCCGTAACCGAGCAGATGGATATCCACACCGTTGAGTTCGGTGTTGATTTCGACGGCGGGAATGAATTCGACGCCCGTTTCCCGCGCCAAGACGAATCCCTGCGCCAGCGATGCGAGCGTGTTGTGATCGGCAAAAGCGACGCAGCGCAATCCGAGCGCCCGGCTCATGGTGAAGATTTCCATCGGCGAGTGTTGGCCGTCGGCGCTGGCGTCGGTGTGGATATGCAGATCGACCATTACCGGAACATGATCCTTTCCGCGGGACGAAACGCCCCCTGCTCACTGTAGGCGATGGAAATCAGCGGCAACGGCGTCACGTCGAAATAGCGGTTGATGGCCGTCGGAGCGAGCTTGGCCGGCAGATTCATTTCCCCGACGGCATGGTCGCTCACCGCGAACAACGCGGCGCGTTCGGCGGATAGATGACGGCGCGAAGTGAGCACCGTCGCCAGGAAAATATTCGCCTCGTGACAGGCCAGCGCCAGGGCGTAAGTGCCGGCCTTGTTGACCAACCCGGTCGGCAGCAGCGCATCACATCCGACGATCGCCGCGTCGACCTTCTGCTCGACAAGAATCGCGGGCAACAGCGCATCGGCCATGACGCTGACTTTCAATCCCAATTCGCTGAGCATGACCGCCTGATCGACGCCTTCGTTCAACGGGCGCGATTCGGCGATGAGAATGCGCGCCCCGGTTTTGGCGAGCACCTCGCGCACCAGGCGACTGCGCGAGAGGGTGGCCACGCAGTGAAAATCGTAGAAGTGGCGCACGGCGATCGCCACCGCCCGCTCCATCGCCGCGGCGGTCTCTTTTTGATAAGCGTCGAGATACACCAGCAACGAAGCGCGGTCCATCCCGTCGGCGACGCACTCGCGCAGGTCTTCGCCGAGGTTGATGATTTCGGCCATGCTGGGGTGCGCCTGCCGCAAGCGAACGGTATATTCCAGCAACAGCTCCGGCGTGACGTCGGGGCGGCGGCACAAGGCGATCAGCACCTCGACCGCCGCCGAGGTAATGCTGGCGGCGCCGCGACGATTGTCGGTAAGAATCGCGGCGAATTTCCGTTCAAGTTTGTCCATGAACTTATTGTATCAAAACTGCAACCATCGTATATTGGAAAAAACCTCAGGAGAAACAAAATGCCGCGAGTGGAAGTATTGGCGGTCGGGCGCGAGTTGTTGACCGGCCGCACGTTGGAATCCAACGCCAACTGGATCGCCCGCCGGGTATCCACGCTGGGCGGCCGGTTGAGCCGCATCGCCATCGTCGACGACGCCATCGAAGCGATCGCCGGGGAAATTCAAACCGCCAAGAACAACGGCACCAACGTGTTGCTGATCACCGGCGGTCTGGGGCCGACCTTCGACGATTTGACCCTGGCCGGATTGGCTCGGGCGTCCGGCGTGGAACTGATCGCCGATTCCCAGGCACTGCAGTTCATCGAGGAAAAATACGACGATCTGCACGTCCAAGGGCATGTGCCGGTCGGCGGATTGACGCCGGAACGGGAAAAAATGGCGCAATTGCCGGCAGGCGCACAATGGTTTGAAAATCCGGTGGGCACCGCGCCGGGGGTGCGCCTGGATTGGGACGGCATGACGGTCTTTTGTTTTCCCGGCGTGCCGCGCGAAATCTGGGCGATGTTCGATCTGGCGGCCAGCGAATTTCTCGCCAAACTGTTCGGCCGCGGCGGTTTCGCCGAGGTGACCTTCCCCACCGACGAGCCGGACGAATCGCTGTTGACGCGCATCGCACAAAAATTGAACACGGAGTATCCGGGCCTGTACGTGAAGACGAACCCCACCTATTTCGGCGACGCCGAAGGCTTGAAAATCACCTTGTCGCTGTGGTCGGAGGATCGCGAGACGGCGGAGCGGATCGTGCACGAGGCGCTCGAAAAACTCCAAGCGGAGTTGGAGGCGAACGCTACCCGCGAATAATCGCCACCACCATATTTTCCGCACTCAAATAGCGGCGCGTCACCCGGGCGAGATCCTCATCGGTGAGCCGCTGGACCTGAGCGGCAAAGCGTTCATGCACGCGATAACCAGGTCCGAGCAGCTCGTTGAGCCCGATGGTTTGCGCCAGGCTGGCGTTGGTCTGCAGATGCAGACGGTGGCTGCCGATCAAGTAGCGCTTGGCCCGTTGCAGTTCGCGGCCGCGCGGCGGTTTATGCAGCACGCGGTCGATTTCCTCGCGCATCGCCGTCAGCGCTTCGTCGGCGGTTTGATTGCCGGTGGCGATGTACACGCCGAAGGCGCCGCGCTCGATGCCGTCCTGTTGGAAACTATAGACGCTGTAGGCGAGGTTGCGTCGGTCGCGCAGCTCAAGGAACAACCGACCGCCCTGCCCGGACAACGCGGCGCTGAGCAGTTGCAGGGCCACTTCGTCGCGCGAACCGATGCGGCAACCGAGCCAGCCGATCTGAATGTGCGCTTGCTCTTTGGGAATGATGCGCTCGGCGAAAACCAATCCCTGTGGCGCGACCGGCTCGGAGTGCGACAACGGCGCGAAACCGGTAGGCGGCAATTCGCCGAAGGCTTCGCCGACCAGATCGTAGGCGCGTTCATATTCCACGTCGCCGGAAATGGAAATCACCAAATTCGTCGGGTCCAGCAACGCGTCCCAGTAGGCTTGCACGTCGTTGCGTTTGATCGCGCCAACGGTGGGCTCGTCGCCCAACAGTGTGCGGCCATAGGGGTGATTGCCGTAGAGTTTCTCGGCAAACAGATCGCGCACCAATGCCTGTAAATTGGTTTTGCGTTGCGCAATACGGCCCAGGACCACCTGCTTCTGCCGTTTCATTTCCGTAGGCGAAAACGCTGGAAGACGCGAGGCCTCGGCCATCAATTGCAGACCTTTGGCGAAGTCCACGGACAGGAAATCGCCGGCGACGCCGATGGTATTGTAGCCGGAAACGCCGCGCACGCTGGCGGCCAGATCGTCGACCTCGCGCGCGAATTGCAGGGCCGATTTTTCCGTGGTGCCGCGCGCCAGCAAGCGGGCAGTCAGGCCAGACAAGCCGCCGAGTTGCGGCGGTTCGTAACGTAGACCGCCGAGCATGCCGGTGCGGATGTAAACCAACGGCGCATGATGCGTTTCATTAATCAGTAGCCGTACGCCGTTGGGCAGGACGGTGCGGGTCAACCGATTGCGCCGTTTTCCTTTGATGATCGACGGCGGCGTGGCGGCAGCAGCCGCTACGGCGGACTTCGCCTGGTTCGCAACACCCGGATGCCGCCGATACACCGATCGCGCAATTTCCTCGAATTCGTGTGGCGACATCTTTTCGCCCTTGGGCAGCAGCACGGCGCCGGTCAGGCGATCGTGGCGGAAGACCTCGATGGCCGCCCGGCGCAAGGATTCGCGGGTAACGTGGCGCATCTGTTCGAGGTAGAGGTCTTCAAGGTGAATGTCGCCGGTGAGGATCACCGAATAGCCGAGCCCCTGCCCGATGCCGCCGACCGTTTCGCGCCGGCCGACGAAGGACGCTTCAACCAGTTTTTTCGCCCGCGCCAGTTCCGGCGCGGTGACACACTGCTCGCGCAGGCGATAGAGTTCGTGCAGAATTTCGCTGACGGCCGGACGGACTTTGTCGGCCGTGGTCGTGGCGTCGACGGCGAACAGACCGGGATCCTTCGGCGCGAACAGGTGCGTGGAGACGTCGAAGACCAACTGCCGCACCGATTTGACGCGATGCTCGAGTCGCGAACTTTCGCCGGCGCTGAGAATGGTGGCCAGAATGTCGAGTTCGGCGGCGAAGGGCTGATTCCATGCCGGCCCCGGAAAAGCCAGATACAGATGCGCCTCGTGAATGGGATCGTGCAACACAAGCCCGCGGAATTTTTTCTGTCGCGGTTCGTCCGGGCGTAAAAGTCTTTTCGCGGCGGCGATTTTCGGTTTGCCGAACAAGCGATGGATCAATCGCAGCGTGGTTTCGGGTTCGAAATCGCCGGCGACGGCGAGCACGAAATTTTCCGGGCGATAGTGTCGACGATAGAAAGCCAACACGTCTTGGCGGCGCAGCCCTTGCAGCACCTCGCGCGTACCGATAATCGGCCGGCCGTAAGGGTGCACGGCGAAGACTTTGTCCCACGCCGATTCGGCCAGGTGCGAATTGGGCAGGTCGCGATACATGGCCAATTCCTCGAGCACGACCTGAATTTCCTTTTTCAATTCGTCGGCGGCAAAGGCGGGATGAAACACCGCATCGGCGAGTATGTCGAGGCCGACGGCAGTTTCATCCTTCCCCACGGTCAGGTAGTAGCAGGTGGAATCGAAACTGGTGAAGGCGTTGATGTCGCCGCCGGCGGCTTCAACCTCCGCGGCGATCTGGCCGACACCGCGCCGGGCGGTGCCCTTGAAGATCATGTGTTCATGCAAATGGGCCAGACCCGCTTCGGCGGACAGTTCGTCGGCCGAACCGACTTCGACCCATAACGCCATGGAAACCACCGGCGCGAAAGTCGTGCGCTGCAACACCACGCGCAGGCCGTTGGCCAACGTGATAAGCGTCGGTTGCGTCAGTCGGTCGCCGTCGCGGGAAACGTCTTTTGCCACAAGTCCTCCTTGACCAACAGATAGATCCACCAACCCGGGAACACCGGGTAGGTCTCCGAGTGATAATCACCGATGAGTCGCTCGGCCAATTCATCGTATTCGCTGCTGCGCACGATCACCACCGGCGCGGTGATTTTATCGGGCAGCTCGTCTTTCTGCACGCGCAAACCTTTGTAGTGATGCAGGTACGGCCGGCCGGGATTTTTCGCGCCGAAGGTCATGAAGATCGGCAGGTCCTTATTGCCTTGATATGTCGCGGCCACCCGAGTCAGCACTGGCAGCATTTCCTCATAACCGCGCAGGGTCTGCACGTATACTATCTTGTAATCATCGTCGTCGTATGCTTCGAAGTTGAGGCGATACGACGCCAGCCCATTGGTCGTCAACCCGGCGAGAATCAGTACGCTGAACGTGATTCGCCAGGCCAACGGTCGCGCCAGCTCCCATAAATCGGTGAAGCCGACGGCGCTCAGCATGATCCAGGACAGGCCGATCGTCAGCACACACCAGGGCGTCTTATATGGGATAAGTGAATACACGACGAGCGTGACGACGGCGATGACGATCAGGGCGATCGTTTGCCGCTGCCGCTTCCACAGGCCGCGCACGATCGCCCAGGCGGCGAAGGGCAAGGCGGGTAGATAATATTTGCCGAGCAGAATGAAAAAGTAAGTCCATGGCTTGGCGTGCGGCTTTTCGCGAAAACCCGTATCCAACCACGGCAGATAGGCTTTGAAGAAATCGACGATGCCGTTGGGATTGGTCAGGAAGCTGGTGAACAGCAGGATCCAGACGGTCAGCGACAGGCCGGCCGCCCACAAAAGGTATTGTCCGTGAAACAGGTTGCGCGGCTCGAACTCTTCATTGCGCCGGCCGGTCGCCACGGACCAAAGCCACAGGACGATCATCGCTGCGCCGAAGGCCATCACGTTGATCGACGCGGTTTCCTTGACCGCAAAAGCGACGGTCAGGAACATCCAGAAGCCGACCACGTTGGCGGCGGTGGCGCGACGGGCGGCGGCGAGGAAGGTCCAGAACATGCCGGCCGTGGCGAAAGAAAAATAGACTTCGTGAATGAAGGTGCGCGAAAAATATACGTCGGCCGGGCTCAGGGCCAGGATCGCGGCGGCCAGCAGCGCGCCCGGGCGGCCGATCAATCGGTATTGTGCCAATAAAAAAATGACGGCGAGCAAGCCGAAAAACGACGGCGTAAAGCGCATCGCGGTTTTTGAGTATCCGGCCAGCCAAGCGGCGGGCATGCCGATGAAATAGAGAAACGGACCATGATAAGCGCTTGGATTATAAGCGTAATTGAAATCGTTGACCAATTTCTTCGTAAAGGAGTAGTTCACCGATTCATCGTGGTGGATCGGCTTGAGATCCAACCGGTCGAATCGGAACCAAGCGGCCGATAAAACGAGCAGAATCGCCGAAATCAGCCAGATTTTTTGCGCTCTCGACATGCGGCGAATCTTGGCACAGGGCCGCCGATGCGGTCAATAAGCAACCGTAAACCTGAACCAATTTCTGAAAAAGTTGTCCAAAGGGTATGAAAAATTTGAACTTGACAGGCCCGGCATGTTCGGAACAAGCTAACAAGGGTTGTATGACCGGGGTTTTTTGGGTATACAGGCCCTTATTATTTTACTGAGGACAACAGGATCATTCTATGATCTTCGACTATTTTATTGGGATGTTCTCCAACGATCTGGCGATTGACCTGGGCACCGCCAATACCCTGGTCTATGTCAAAGGACGTGGAATCGTCTTTTCGGAACCCTCCGTGGTCGCGGTGCAAAAGGATGTGCGCGGCATTAAACGCGTACTGGCCGTGGGCAAAGAGGCGAAGATGATGGTCGGCAAGACGCCGGGCAACATCGTCGCCATCCGGCCGATGCGCGAAGGCGTGATCGCCGACTTCGAGGTCACGCGCGAAATGCTGCGCTACTTTATCCGCAAGGCGCACAACCGCAAGACGCTGGTGCGGCCGCGCATCATCATCTGCATTCCCTACGGCATC
>DAINPV010000092.1:0-12428 GCA_036743315.1 bacterium
GGGCGCATGTGAATTTCCCTGGCGCCGGCCTCCCACAATTTCTGGATGGCGAAGTTCTTCAATTGCGTGCCGCGCACGATCGAGTCCTCGCACAGCACGATGCGGTTGCCGCGAATCACCTCGGGGACGGCGATCAGCTTCATTTTGGCGATGTGGTCGCGCTCGGCCTGGCTGGGCGGCGTGTAGCTGCGGCCGTAGCCGGGCGTGTATTTCATGAAGGCGCGGCGATAAGGCAGGCCCGCGCCCATCGCGTAGCCGATGGCGTGGCCGGTGCCGGAGTCGGGCACGCCGGCGGCGAAATCGGCTTGGACGTTGTCGCGTTTGGCGAGAAATTCGCCGCAGCGTTCGCGCACGCGCTCGACGCTGATGCCCTCGTGCGACGAGGCGGGGTAGCCGGTGTAGATCCAGAGGAAGGCGCAGACCTGCTTGACCTCGTTGGGTCGGCGCAGGATCTCGTAGCCGCCCCCGCGCTTGAGCAGGACGATTTCGCCGGGGCCCAGGTCCTTCACGCGGCGGAAGCCCATGTTGACGAAGGCGTGCATTTCGCTGACCACGATGTAGTCGCCGTCGTTTTCGGCGAGAATCAGCGAGTCGCGGCCGAGGCGGTCGCGCACCGCGTAGATGCCCTCCGGGGTCAGGATGAGGATCGAGGCCGAGCCTTGGATCAGGTCGTAAATGTGGTCGATGCCGTCCAGGAGGTCGTTGCCGGTTTCGATGATCTTGGCGATCAACTCGACCGAATTGACGTCGCCGCGGCTGGTTTCGGTGAACACCGAGCCGCGATGGAACAGCAACTCGACCAGGTCGTTTTTGTTTTCCACCAGGCCGGTCATCGCCAGGCTGTAAGTGCCGAAGCGCGAGCGGATCTGCAGCGGCTGCGCGTCGCGGTCGCTGATGATGCCGATGCCCAGATCGCCGACCATCTGCGGGTAAAAATCCTGGAAGCGCGATTTGAACGGACCTTGGGTGATGTCGTGGATCTTGCGGCGGAAGGTGTCGCCCAGGATCGCCATGCCGGCCAGTTGGTCGCCCAGGTGCGAGTGGTAATCGGTGCCGAAGTACAGCAATTCCGCGCAACGCGATTTGGAAACAACTCCACACAATCCGCTCATCGGTGATCCTTCCTCTTGTCGACGATCAAGTGAGATGATTCGGGTCTCGGCCGCCTCGTTCCGGTACGAACTGTAAGAAAACTGCCGTTGGATTGCAAGTCATTTCGTTCCAGGTAAAGCATAATAACTATAATCCCGTCGGCCGGAGACCGCTTGCGTGGACAGCCGGCGAACAATTTGATTAAGTAGCAGGCACACCGGTGGGGAAAATCGTGACCGAAACGCAGCAAACCAAAGACGCCCGTTTTCGCCTCGGCCCGATTTTGGCGACCGAAGCGGCGCTGCTGGCGGCGGCGACGATCAATCTCGCGCCGTTTTCGGTGTTCGCCTTCGGCTCGTCCGCGACGGTGTTGCTGGCGTTTCTGCTGCTGTACGTGCCGCTGCGTCTGGCGGGTCTTCAGTTGCCGCGCCGGTATGCAACGCTGCTGTGTGCATTGTTTTTCGGCTTGCTGCAGATTCATTTTTCGCGCTTGGCCTGGGCATCGTCGGCGCCGTATTGGCTGCTGGCCGTGTTGCTGGCCGCCGGGCATGCCCTCTGGCGTCGGCGACGGCCCGATTCGCGTTGGGCCGCGTGGTCGGCGTTGTGGCCGGCGGCAATCGTCGCGGCGCTGCACCTGTTTTCGCCGCTCCTGCTGACCGCGCTGACGGCGGCGTTGCTGGTCGTATTGTCGCCGTTGTTTTGGTGGGCCATTCCGCGACGCGTCAACGCGGCGATATCGACGGCGCTGGCCTTGGCGACCGGATGGATGACCGCGGTCGGCGCGGCGTACCTGGCCGATCCCGCGCCGGTCTGCGACGAATTGCCGGCGGCGGCGCGCGCGTATTATCTGCCGCTGAACGAGGCGTCCGACGGACGACGCGACGCGAATCTGCTGGCGCCCGGCTGCACGCCCGGGACGTATCTGGCGGCCTACAAATACGCCGGGTTGTCGCAGCTGCTGCCGGCGGGCGAGGGCTTCGACGAACGGTCGATCGCGCGCGGGCAGTATTTCGGTTTCGCGGCCGATTGCGCCAACCGGCGGCAGATCGGCGTGTCGTTCGACCATCATCGGACGGCGATCATCGACGAAGACGCCGGAACGATGCAGGTCGGGGCGGAGATTCCCGGGCGCGAACCGGATGCGGTCATCCACGCCGACGAGGGTCTGGCGGTGGCGACGGTCCGCGTGGAAACGTTGTACGCGCTGGACATCGACGGGCGCGCGGTGGTGCGCGAGTATCCGCTGGCCGGCCGGCGGGAGCTGGCCTACGATGCGACGCGGCGGCAGCTGCTTTCCGTGCGGCTGTGGTGGTTGCAGGCGGTGGATTTGGCGACCGGGGACATCCAGCGGCGTTTTCTGCCCGGCGTGTGGGAGTATCGTCTGGCCGTCGACGAGGCGCGGCGGCGCGTGTATGCGCTGTCGTTTTTCGCCGGCTTGTTGTTCGAGGTGAACCTCGACGATCTGTCGATCGAGCGCGTGCACGCAATACCGATGGGCAGTCGCTTCGTGCTGCTGGCGGCGGACGGCGAGACGCTGTACCTCGACAATTTTCTGTCCGGCGAGGTCTATCGCTTCGCGCCGGCGAGCGGGCGGATCGAGGGCCGCATCTACCTGGGTCCGTTGCCGCGCCGGCTGCGGCTGGACCACGACGGCGCGCCGTTGATCGGCGCGGCGTGCGGCGCGGCGCGCGTGCCGTTGGCGACGTGGCGGGAGAACGACCGGTGACGCGGTGGAAGCGCATCGTTGTTTTTCTGTCGACCGAAGCGGCGGTGTTTGCGTTGGTGTGCGTGCACCTGGTGCTGGGCGCGCTGTTGTTGATTCAACCGCCGGTGTTGGCGGCGTACGCGCTGTTGCGCCTGGTGAAAATCCGCTACCGCCTGCGCTTGGCGGCGATCGGCTATTTTCTGGCGATCGGCGTCTGGCAGCTTTATCTATCGCGCATGGCGCTGGCCGTTTCGGCGTCGGGCTGGACGCTGATCGCCGTGGGCGCGCTGGGGCACGCGTGGCTGCGCCGGAAACGGCCGCAGGCGAAATGGGCCGTTTTGACCATGTTGGCCACACCGCTGGCGGCGGCGATCGTCGGGGTGACAACGGGCAAGCTGTTGCTGCTGTTGTTGGCGGCGACGGCGGCCGGCGCGTTGTTTTTTCTGCCGGCGTGCACCGAAAAATTGTCGATTCCGGCCACGTCGCTGTTCGCCTTCGCCGTGGGGTGGATGGCGCTGTTCGGCAGTTACTACTACCAGGATCTGCCCGCGGCGTGCACGAAGCTGACGCCGGCGCAGCGTGAAATCTTTCTGCAGAGCGAGCCGCCCGCGCCCGAGTTGCCGTCGCTATATCCGCTGCCGGTCAACCTCGTCGCGCCCGCGTGCGCGCCGGGCAAGTACCTGATCGCCTCGCGGCGGCACGGCCTGTATTATCTGGAGAAAGACGAAACGCCCAACCGCCTGACCTACCTGGCCGACGGGCAGGTGTTCGGCTTTCCGCTCGATTGCGGACGCGAACGGGCCCTCGGCGTGACCTGGGAGAAAAACAATCTCGTGCGTTTCGACCTGCGCGAGCGGCAAACGAGCGGCGAACTGGCGCTGGCGCCGACGCACCCGGACGCCGTGATCGAACTGCCCGACGCGCTGGCGGTGGCGACCGGCCACGGGACGGACATTCAACTGGTCAGCCGCGACGGCGAACGCTTGTTGAGGACGCTGCGCGACGTGGGCAAGCGCGTACTCGCGTACGATGCGCAGCAAAACCGCCTGCTGTCGATGTTGGAATGGAACTTGACGGCGATCAACGCGGCCACCGGCGAGATCATGAAAAGCAAGCCGCTGGCCTCGTGGGAGGCGCGCTTCGCGCTGGACGTGCCGCATCGCCGGCTGTACGTGCTGGGCTTTTTCACCGGCCTGCTGTACGAACTGGATCTGGATTCGCTGGAAACGTTGCGTCTCAAGTTCGCGCCGATCGGCAGCCGCTATCTGGTGTACAATCCGCACGACGGTTGTTTGTACCTGAGCAATTTTCTGGGTGGAACGATCGTGCAGATGGACGCCCGCAGCCTGACGACGGTGCGCACGATCCCGGTCGGGCCGCAGCCGCGCCGGTTGAACCTGACGACCGAGAACGGGCGCGACTATTTGCTGGTCGGCGCGGGATGCGGGGCGGTGCGTCTGCCGCTGGGAACCGTGGACGAATCGAAGGACGGAGAATGATCATGCGACCGACGATCGTATTGCTGGCGCTGTTGTTGACGACCTCGCTCGCCGCGGCTGATTACGGCGCGCCGCTGACGCTGCCCGAAGCGGAAACGGCGGCCGATCCGGCGGTGATCGAGGTGGACGGAACGTACTACCTGTACGTCACCTCGTCGTACGTGGACATCGAGTGCTGGGCGAGCGAGGATCTGGTCGAGTGGCGCTACGAGGGCGTCGTGTGGGCGCAGGCGCCGGCGGGGGCGTGGAACGACCGGGACGTCTGGGCGCCGGAAGTGCACACCGACGGCGAGTATTATTATCTGTATTACGCGGCGAACATGATGATCGGCGTGGCGCGCGCCGCGGCGCCGACCGGTCCGTTCGTGGACGTGTACGATCATCCGTTCGTCGGCGGCGGCTACGGCGGGGTGAACGGGCTGGCGATCGACGCGCACGTGTTTCGCGACGACGACGATCGACTGTATTTCTATTTCGCGGGCTATCAGCCGTTTTCGGTCGTGCGCGCGGCGCGCCTGAGCGACATGGTCACGATCGAGGGCGAGCCGACGACGCTGGTGAAGCCGGGCATCGTCAACTGGGAGCTGTTCGTCGCCGAAGCGCCGTGGATCGTCAAGCACGACGGCGTGTATTACCTGATGTACAGCGGCTACGGCGCGGACCGCGTCAACTACGCGGTGGGTTACGCGACGGCGGACGATCCGCTGGGGCCCTTCGCCGAGTACGCGGACAATCCGATTCTGCACCAGGACATCGCCGCCGGTTTTTACGGACCGGGGCACAACGGCACGTTGGTCGATCCGGACGGCGCGTTGCGGATCGTCTATCACACCAAGGTCGCCCCGACGATCGGCTGGGACCGGCAGATCCGTCTCAACGATTTGTGTTTCACGCCGGCGGGCCGGATGTACGTGGGCTTCGACGGCTGCACGCAGACCGACGAGGACGACGATGCGGCGGACGACGATGCGGCGGACGACGATGATGACGGCTCTGCCGACGATGACGACCCGGCGGCGGACTCAGGGCAGGCTGCCGACGATGAGGACGGCGACGGTTGCGGTTGTTGAAGTAAATTTTTCGCGCGGGGCTATGGTTCAAGGGCGCATCCCATGATACCATTATCTTTCAAATAAGCGGGGGAGACGGCGTGCGTCGATTGTTCGCGGTGTTGATCGTGTTGACGCTGTTGGTCGGCAGCGCCTACGGCGTGAGCGTCGTGCTGGTGGAAAAGCGGCAAGCGGGCGGCGAGGGCTACCCGCTGGAGTCGACGACCTCGGTCAAACTGGCCGACGGCAACATGGCGCAACTGATCACCTGCTGCGGAGTCAACCGCGACGATTCGGCCATCTACACCGTGCGCGACAACGCGGGCTACACGGTGGTCAACCGCAAGTTTTACAGCGGCCGCGTGTACCTGACGACCAACGGCCGGTTGATCAATTTCGCCCAGAAAGGCTCCGGCCTGGAAGTCACCTTCTACAACCATTTGCTGACGGTGATCCGCGAGGTGAACCTGGTCGGCGTGCATTCGGCGGCGGTCGGCGAAAAGGGCTCGGTGGCGGTGTTGCTCAAGCGCAAGGAAGGCAACACGCTGCGCGTGCTCAACGATCAGGGCGAGACGATCTGGGAAAAAGCGGTGACCAACCTGGGCAACTTGTTCGTTCTGCCGCCCGCCGACACGGTGGCGATGCCCGCCGCCGACGGCCTGTATCTGTTCACCGGCGCGAACGGCGAGTTGCGGATCGTGCCGACCAAGGGCTTGGCGAAGATCGTCGGGCACGACGAGCGCCGCCAACGCCTGTTTTTGTCCATCGCCGAAGAAAGCGGTCCGGCGATCATCGGGCTGGATTTGCAGACGATGGAGTTCGGCTGGTCGCATGCGGTCAACGATCTGCCCGCCGGTCACTGCCGGAAGATGGAGGTCAACTCCAGCCGTTACCTGCCCAAGCACCGCATTCTGGCGTTGCTGCTGAGTTGCCCGGGACAGCGGCGGATGTTCTACGTCGCACGTTTTCTGGACGGCGACGGCACGGTGCTGCTGCAACAGAAACTGGGCAGCCGCGTGGACGCGAGCTTCTATGAAATCGGCGACAAGGTGGCCATCTCGTCGGACGGCTACATCTACAGTTTCGCCGTCCGCCAGTAACCGGCGCCCGCATCGGCAATCGGGTCTCCCGACAAAAATCGCTTCCTTATAAGGTCGAGCGAACGATTGTCGTAGGCGCGGCGATCGGCTACACTCACTTTGTTTCAACAAAGGATGGGCGATGCGGAAAATCGGCGCGGGCGTTTTGATCGTGTGTATCGTGCTGCTCATGGCCTGGGGGCGCGTGGCTTACAGCGGTTTCCGCGCGCGGGTCATGGCCGACCGGCTGTTGGCGCAGGGGCAGACGACCGAGGCGATCGGCTATTACGATCGCGCGCTGCATATGTATTTCCCGGGCAGCCTCGACGTCGCGCAGGCGGTGGCAGCGCTCCAGCGCATCGCCGACCACTTCGCGGCGCAAAACGATCTGGCGGCGGAACTGCACGTGCGGCGGGTGCTGCGCAGCGGGCTGTACGCCGCGCGCGGATTGTATCAGCCCTACGCCGCGGAGATCGCCGCGAGCGAGGAACGCATCGCCGCGCTGGCGGCCATGCAGGCGCAGGATGAAAGCGAAGCCGCGCGTCATCTGGCGCTGCTGCGCGAGAATCGCGATCCGCAACGCGGGTGGTCGATGCTGGCGCTGCTGGGTTTCGCTTTGTGGATAGCTGCGGCGTTAGCGTTTTTGTGGCGCGCGCTGACGCCCGACGGCAAGCTGCTGACGCGGCCGGCGATGGTTTGGGGCCTGGTTTTCGTCGCCGGCTACGTCCTGTGGCTGGCGGGGCTGTCGCTGGCGTAGCGATTTCCAGGGCTAACGCTCTTCGCTACTGACCGTCCGCCCCTGCGGGGCTTGTCGGCTCCAAATGTTCCAATTCGGAAGTAAGGACGGCTACGCCCTGTGGCTGGCGTGATTGTCGTTGGCGTAAAAAAAACCGACCGGCGATCGCTCGCCGGCCGGCATTTCGATTTTCGTCAATTCTCTCAGTACCCCATCCACATGTAATACATGCGCGGGCGACTCAGGTCGACGAGGGTTTCGAAGTCGACGCCCATCGGGTTGAGGTTGATCTCCGGGGCCTGGGCCGAGGTGGCGGAAAAAATGTTCTGGTCCGGCTTTTTGCTGGTGGTGTAGAGGATCACGCCGGCGTCGCAGATGTTGGCCATGGTCATCGCCTCGTCGATCGCGTCTTCCAGATCGCCGAGCTTGTCGATCAAGCCCAGCTCCTGCGCTTCGGCGGCGGTCATGATGCGCCCGTCGGCGGCGGCGCGGATCTGCTCCTTGGTCATTTGCGGCCGGGCGGCGGCGACCACTTCGAGGAAGCGCTCGTAGCTGGTGTCGACGATCTTCTGCAGCACGGCGCGTTCGTCGTCGGTCATTTCGTTGAAGGGATTGCCCATGTCCTTGAGCTTGCCGGATTTGACCACCCGGCTTTCCATGCCGATTTTCTCGAACAGACCGGCGAAGCCGAAGCTGTGCATGATCACGCCGATCGAGCCGTTGATGGCCGTCGGGTGCGACATGATCTTGTCGGCCGAGCAGGAGACGTAATAACCGCCGGACGCGCCCACGCCCATGATGGCGGCGACGACGGGCACCTTGGCGGTTTTCTTATACTTGAGAATTTCGTGGTAGACGATGTCGCTGGCGGTCACCGTGCCGCCGGGAGAGTTGACGCGCAACACGACGGCTTTGATGCGCTCGTCGCGCTGCGCTTTTTCCAGCTTTTTGCGCACGAGCGTCGTGGTCGCTTCGAGGTCGTAGAACAACGACGAGTTGCCGTATTCGCTGATGACGCCTTCGATGTCCAGCAGCAGGACGCGGTTTTCGGAGTCGTCCAGGGGCTTTCTGACCATCATGGTGGTCAGTTCGTCGTCGATTTCCGGCCACAGGCTGACGTTGTTGTTGGAGAAGCAGCCGGTGGCGAGCAGAGCCAGACTCAGGGTCAACGTGAGAAGCAGGGTGCGTCGGAACATCGTTTCCTCCTTTGCTGTCCGAAGGACGTACGATGCAACGATTCGCACGTTAAGGCAAGGGTTACTTGATCGGCGCCGCCCGGAAAGCTACGATGCAGACTGCATCCGGGAGGGAAAGATGTTCGATCGACAATTGGCCAAGCGGCACTTGGAGCGCGAAGCGTATCTGGCGGCGATCGAGGTGGACCTGGGCGGCGCGGGCACGGCGGACGTGTTCGGCTTGCGCATGACCGGCGCGGGCGGGCGGACCGCGGTGTTCGGCGTGGTGCGCGGCTGGTGGCACGGCGGCGCGTATCTGACGCCCAGTTTGATCCGCAACCATTTGCAGACCGATCGCGGCTTGCTGGATCGCGCGTTCGATACTAAATTGCTCGCCGTCGCGCAGCACCGGTTCGCCCTGGCGCAGCCGCCGGAGAAGGTGCTCTTTTATTCGAAGCGCAGTCCGTCGCTGGCGGCCGAGGCCGAGGCCGAGTTGCGCGCGATGGGCATTCGCGTGGTGTATCTGGAGGACATTCTCGCCCGGGCGCTGGCCGAGGTGAGCGCGGACGATCTGGGCAACGCGACGGTGTTTCAGGTGCTGGCGATGGTCAAGAGCTCGAACGTCTTCAAGGAAATGGCCCGGCTGGCGCGCCAGGCCGAGCGCGAGGCGACCGTGGAGAAAATGCCGGAGACGACGAAACGGCGGAGCGTCGACCGGCAACAGTTGAATCTGCTGGATCTGGTGTTGGCGCAGGAGGACGAAGGCGAATGATGCCGCGCAATGTTCCGTTGGCCGTGTTGTGGCGCCTGGCGCTGCTGGCGGCGGTGAGCGCCGTGGTGCTGGCCATCGGAATCTATCGTTACGATTGGCGACCGATCGGCCCGAAGAAGACGGTGGAAACCGCCGATGAAGTCGGGGTGGCGATCGATCAACATTTTAAAGAAGAAGAGGCGCAGCGGCGGACGCAAGAGGAGATGACGCCGGAAGCGACGCCGAAGCCGACGCCGGAAGCGACGCCGGAGCCGACCCCGGAAGCGACGCCGGAAGACAAACCGACGCCGACGCCCAAACCCAAGCCGACGCCGACGCCCAAGCCCAAACCCAAGCCGACGCCGACCCCGGCGTTGGATGAAGACGGTTTGGAAGACTTTTTGGATAATTTGTAGGCACGATGGTCGAGCGATCCGCCGAGTTGACGATCCAAACGCCGCGCGAGATCTACGCGGAGCTGGATCGCTACGTCATCGGCCAGGAAACCGCCAAACGCGCGATCGCTGTCGCCGCGTACAATCACCTCAAACGAGTCGCCGCCGGTCCGGGCACGCTGCTGCGCAAAAGCAACATGCTGCTGATCGGTCCCACCGGCTCGGGAAAAACGCATCTGGCCCGCCAACTCGCGCGCGTGCTGCAGGCGCCCATGGCGGTGGTCAACGCCACCGAGTACACCGAGGCGGGCTATTACGGTAAGGATGTCGAGGTGATGATCGCCGAGTTGCTCTTCCAGACCGAGGGCGACCTGGAGGCCACCCAACGCGGCATCGTGTTCGTCGACGAGATCGACAAGATCGCCCGTCGCGCACAATGGGCGCGCACCGGCGCGGGCGCGCGGGACATCGGCGGCGAAGGCGTGCAGCAGGCGATTCTCAAGCTGCTGGAGGCCAACGAAATTTTCGTACCGCTCAACGTGACCCAGCATTGGTCCAAGCACGACTTCGTCCCGGTCGACGTCACCAATATTCTCTTTATTTGCGCGGGGACCTTTTCGGACCTGGGGCGAGGGCGGTATAAGAACGACATCGGTTACCTGGGGCGGAAAGCGGGAGTCGGGCCCGACAAGGTCACCACGCAAGAACTGGAAGAATACGGCATGATCGCCGAACTGCTGGGCCGTTTGCCGGTGGTGGTGGAGTTGGACGAACTCAGCGACGAAGAACTGGGCCGCATTCTGACCGATCCGCCCGACGCCCTCTGGCGGGAGATGCAGGAGTTGTTCACGCCGGAGCGCATCACCCTGGAGTTGACCGAGGACGGCCGGCGAGCCGTGGTCGCCGAAGCGCGACGGCGGAAATTGGGCGCGCGCGGCTTGCGGGCGATCATGGAGGAAACCTTCGCCGATCTGTCGTTTCATGCCCCGGAACGGACGGGGCAACAGGTGGTGATCGACGCGCATTACGTGAGGGAGCATTTGCCGTGAGAGTCGAACTGCGCCAAGCGCTGCCGGATGATGCGCCGGTCTGCCATCGTTTGGACCATGCCTGTTTTCCGCCGGAAGTGGCGTACGACGAAGACGGCTTCGTCGAGTTGTGCGAAATGGCGCCGGTGTATTGGATCGCCGAGCATCGCGGCCGGATGGTGGGTTTCGTGGCGGCCGATCTGGATCAAGCCAACAACCATGCGCTGATCATCACGCTGGACGTCGATCCCGATTGTCGTCGGCGGGGGATCGGTTCGGCGCTGATGGAAAAGGCCGAAAGCGAAATCGGCAAGCAGGGAGTGAGGCGCATTTATTTGCATCTGTACATTCCCCATTACGCGGCGCGATGCTTGTATGAGCAAAGAGGCTATCGTCCCGTGGGCGTCCTGCCGGGGTATTACGGAAATGAGGTCGATGCGTTGCTGATGGTCAAACAACTTCAAGAGGATGAGTGACGGCCGGTGCGTACGTTAATCTTTTCGGACATTCACGCCAATCTCGAAGCGCTGCGAGCCATTTTGGCGGACACGGCGTCGCTACCCATCGACCGGGCGATCTGCCTGGGCGACGTGGTCGGGTATTACGCCGATCCGGAAGCCTGCGTGAAGTTGATCCGCGAACGCAACGTGCTGTGCATCCAGGGCAACCACGACGCGGTGGCCAGCGGACTGGAAGACCCGACCGGCTTCAACCCCATCGCTTCGGAGATGATTCGCTGGACGCAAGAGCGCTTGTCGCCGGAAAGCCGCAATTGGTTGGCTTCGCTGCCGACCAAGATCGAATTTCAGAGCGAATGCTGCGGGGTGCACGGATCGTTGCGCGATCGCGACGAATACATGATGTCGAAGGTGGCGATTCGTTCGAATTTCATGATGATGCGCGAGATGACCGGCGAGCGGATCGTTTTTTTCGGCCACACCCATCGCCGCGCCGCCTTCACGCTGGTCGAGGGCGACGAGGTGCTTTTTTCGCAAAATGACGACATCGACGTGTCTGTAAAGCAGTTTTTCCTAATCAATCCGGGCGGCTCCGGTCAACCGCGCGACGGGATCGTCGGGGCGCCGTATGTTCTTTTCGCCGACGGCATTGTGAAATTCCGTATTGCGCCCTACGATGTGGAAAAGACAATGCAAAAGGCGGTCAAGTTACCTTATGGCGAAATTTTGGCCGCGCGGTTGCAGCGGGGAATATAAGTGGCTGAAATGATTGAAAAACAAGAGTGTGAAAAAAGGGCTTGACAAGCAACTTCGCTTACATATAATTGCGCTTCCCTCGGACTGAGCGGGGAAGGTATGCGCTGGCGTAGCTCAACTGGTAGAGCAGCGCACTTGTAATGCGCAGGTTGTGGGTTCAAGTCCCTTCGCCAGCTCCATAGAGACGTTCTTTTGCAATCTACTGTTCGGTATTTTACGGCGAGATACCCGAGTGGCCAAAGGGGGCGGACTGTAAATCCGCTGGCGGATGCCTACGGTGGTTCAAATCCACCTCTCGCCAAAGTGATTTCGCGCCTACGCGGACCGATTCAGTCGGGACCGCAAAGTGAAACTTTTCAACGGAGGGACGCGGTTTTTCGGGCGTGAGCCGCGGTTTGCTACCTCCAGGACTCATCACGTGCCGGCAACTTAAGCGGGAGTAGCTCAGTTGGCTAGAGCAACAGCCTTCCAAGCTGTGGGTCGCGGGTTCGAATCCCGTTTCCCGCTTTCGCTCTTTTCCTGAGCGAAGGAATAAAAGGCTCGCTACTGAAGCGAATCCCGAAAAAAGGATAGAGAGCGGGCATTAAACGGTTTCGTCGATTGCAAAAGATAATATAGGCAATATTTCGATTATCAGAGTTGGAGGATAATCATGGCTAAGGCTAAATTCGAGCGTACCAAGCCCCACGTGAACGTCGGCACGAT
>DAINPV010000093.1:0-12177 GCA_036743315.1 bacterium
TGGCGATTACCTGACCGACAACAGCGTGGATGTGGAAGCGCGCGGCGTATATTTTACCGTAAACAAAAAAATCACCCTGTTGAACTGGCAACAGGTCTATTCCGGCAATACTGATTCTGATGGCTGTAAAACCTTTAGTCTGGATTATGGCGAAACATATCGCGTAATGGTCGTCGCCGATGCATACGTCAACGGCAACAATCGATTCCGTGCTTATCTTCCCGACGCCGGCGGCGATGATCCCGGCGATATTCATGCACAATGCGTGAGTTCCATTTTAGGATTCGTACTTAACACGAGTTATCAATATTTTACCTATGACTATATCACACCCTACAGAACCTCAAATGTCATGGGTGCGGCCACACACGCATTCAATATAAACAGTGCAAGCATAACAAACGACGAGTTGTCCTTTCTTACCAAAAACGTTGCCGATGACGGCGGCACATATAATGATGATGATCAGTTGATTCGTCTGGAAAACGATGCGCGTGACAGTAAATTTACCATAATTCACGAAATGGGGCATTTCGTGCAATATGTCACAAATGATCATGAAAATTTCCTGACGGGCTGCTTTGCTACAGGTGAAGATGCTGTTTGCCTTTGCGACGGTTGTCACAATTATCATTCAAAAGAAAACCAAGGTTGTTCAGCTCAAGAGGGCTTTGCAGACTTTTATTCAACAGCCGTTCTGAATGATCGATTTGGGACTGGTTGTTACTTTAGAAATCAAGCTTGTGATAGTTATAGCACATACATGGTCGACCATTGCCAACCAACGCCGCCTTTTATCTATACTTATTACGATGGATACGGCGTCGAATCGGATTGGGTGGAATTTTTTTGGGAGCTTCATTCGGGAACACAATACTGGAGTCTTGAAAAAATCACATCAATATTCCACGAGGTTAATACTTCCGATTGGGACGGCGGTGGGCACGAGAATGTAATTGAATCCATGAGCGATGCTGTTTATTCGCTTTATGGCTTGGTAAGTAAAAATTATTTCGATGATCAATGCGATCTTGGCGATGGCCTTTCATGCGATGATGCATGCATTGGCTTTTAGGAAGGAGAAAGACAATGAAACAATGGACATGGACGATCTGTTTGTTGGCGCTGACCGTCGTGACGCTCGCCTACCTGGGCGCTTGTGAAAACGACGATGACGACAATGATGCGGACGATGATGACGACGCCGGCGACGACGACAACGACGCCGGCGACGATGACAACGATACGGACGACGACGATATTGACGATGATGACGACGTTGTCGACGACGACACGATCGGCGATGACGATTCCGCCGAGGAGATTCCGGATGAATGTAAAATCCCAACCAATACCGAACCGCTGCTATATGCCGTGAATGTAATCGTGAACGGCGAGACGGTCACACAACCGTATACGGCGACCACTGACGACGAATTGGCGCTAAGTCTGGAATATTATGACGCCCAATGCAATCTGGATACCATTCCCGGCCTGCCGGAAGACGTCTTCAGCGGGCATTTGTATGTGTTCCTTGACGAGCGGGATGAGGACAATCTTTCTCCGGAGGCAATTGCCAAGTTGGATCACCATAGTTGGCGTCTGCCGGGGATCGGCTGTTCAAGCGAAGAATCCGGACCGTATGTCATCGAGCTCGATCCGCAGGATTGGGTCGTGGATGAAACGGAAGTTAGGGAGTATCCATTCAGAGTCAGGCTCGATGATGCTTGCGGAGCATCCAGTTTATACGCGTATGTTGATTTTACGGTCAATCCGGCGGAGTAGACGGCGTAACCTTGACGAAAATTGAAGGTCGAAAACCGATCGTTGCCGATAGGAGATGCAGATTTATAACGTGATCGTATACCTGATTTCGTCGAGTTCGAAGCCGTCCTTGAAGTCGACCTTGGTTTCGCCGTCGGCGATCATGCCCAGGGATTCGTAGAAGCTGCGGGCGCGTTTGTTGGCTTCGAGCGTCCAGAGGGTCAGCAGGTTGTAGTCGCGGCGGCGCAGGTCGTCGAAGATCCACTGCATGAGCGCGCGGCCCAGGCCCAGGCGCCAGATGTCGGGATGGAAATAGATGCCGTGGATTTCCATGGCGTCGCCCAGGTCCATGTCGTCGTCGCGGCAAGGGCCGACGCCGGCGAAGCCGACGATCCGGTCGTCGAAGACCACGACCCAGGTGCGCGCTTCGGGCGTGCTGGGATAGGCGAGCCACGATTCCCAATTCCAGGTGTATTTGTCGATGTTGAGACGGTTGAGAAACTCCTCGGGGATCTGCTCGTTGTAGGTTTTTTTCCAAGCGGCGACGTGGACGGCGGCGATGGCCGGCGCGTCAGTCAGCGTGGCCTCGCGAATGGACGTTTTTTCTTTGGTTTCCGGCGTCATTTTTTTTATTCCACAACAAGGTTCGCAATTGAAAACAGGCGTCGCGGTTGCACTTCCATTTGTTGACAGCACCTTCTCCTGGTGTAATATCGGCAACAGACACACATACCTTTACCATCTTGGAGGCGCGCACATGTTCGATCCCAAGTTTATCGGCAAGACTTACCCGCCCAGACGGTACGTCGTCGGCATCGAGAAGATCAAGGAATACACCTTCGCCACCGACGAGCGTCACCCGTTGTGCACCAAGCCGGAGGTCGCGAAAGACGGACCCTACGGGGAAATCGTGGCGCCGCCCATGTTCGCCGTGGTGTATCAAAAGCAAATGATGGGCGACATGCTGCTCGATAAAGACTTGTCGCTGAACGTCATGATGTTGGTCCACGGCGAGCAGGAGTTTATATTCCATAAGCTCGTGAAACACAACGACGAAGTGATCACCACCGGCAAGCTGTTGGGGGCCGAGGCGAAAAAAGGCAATTTGATCGTCAAGTTCGAGCTCGACAGCAGCGTCGACGGCGAGCCGGTGACCACCGGATTTTTCACCGTGCTGATTCGTGGAGGTGCGTCATGAGCAAAAAGATCAACGAAATCAAAGCGGGAGACTCGTTCGAGTTGAAGCAGACCGTCGGCAAATACACGCCGTATTTCTATGCCGGCGCCTCCGGCGACTACAACCCGATTCATATCGACGTCGACTTCGCGAAGATGGTCGGCCTGGGCGGGAACATCCTGCAGGGGCTGTGCACGATGGCCTACGCGGCGCGCGCCAACGTCGAGTTGGCGGACGATCCGGGCGCGCTCAAGCGCATCAAGGTGCGCTTCTCGGCCCCGGTGCGGCCGGACGACAAGGTGATCGTCCAGGGAACGGTCATGGCGGTCGAGGGCCGCACGGCGACTACGCAGTTTCATGCGGTCAACCAGCAGGGCGAGGAGGTCATTTCGCTGGCCACCGCCGAGCTGGAATTGGACGAATAATCGAAGAAAAGAGACAGACGACCGCGCGCGGAGCGATCGGCGCGCGGTCTTTCATTTTTGCGTGCGGCCGGGCACAATATCGACGGTTGTACACCGAGGAGGAACCATGCGTTTGCGTCGCCCCTGGCTGTGGTTGTTGCTTTTATCGCTGTTACTGCCGCTGACCTTCGCGTGCGGCGACGACGACGATGACGATAACGACGATCCATCCGACGATGACGATGCCGCCGACGACGATACCGCCGACGACGACACCGGCGACGACGATGATGCTCTTGGCGAGCCGCTGGCGACCGCGACGGCGCTGGCCGACTCGTGGATCGCCACGGTCAATCCGGCGAACATGGGCTGGAGCTGGGACAGCGGCGTGCTGATGAAGGGCATGTACGAACTGTACCGGCTTACCGGCGAGCAGCGCTATCGCAATTACGTGGTCACCTGGCTCGACGATCACATCGCCGCGGGCTACACCATCGCCTACAACGATCACGTGCCGCCGGCGTGGGTGGCGCTGAACCTGTACAACGACGAGGGCGGCGCGACGTACCGCGAGGTGGTCGACCGCGCGCGCACCTACATTTTCGAACAGGCCGAGCGCCTGCCGGACGGCGGACTCAACCACATGGGCTGGATTTCGGGCAACCAGATCTGGGCCGATACGCTGTTCATGGTCACGCCGTTTCTCAACGAACTGGGCGTGACCGACAACGATTCCGCCGATTGGGACGAGGCGATTTTGCAGTTCGACGTGTTCGCCGCCCATCTGCGCGACGCGGACACCGGCCTGTACCGGCACATGTACGACGCCGACGAGGACATCGTGAAGCCGGCGGAGAAGGACTACTGGGGGCGCGGCAACGCGTGGATCGTCGCGGCCTCGGCGATCGCGCTGGGGACGATCCCGGCCGGGCACGAGGGGCGCGACCGGGTGCGGGAGCGGTTCGTCGCCCAGGCGACGGCGATGGCGAATCTGATCGACGACGCCAACCGCTGGCACACGATCATGAACCGGCCGGAAACGTATTTGGAAACGAGCGTCGGACCGCTGGTCGCCTACGGCATCTACCGCGCGGCGGGCGAGGGCGCGCCGGTCGACGACCTGCTGCCGATCGCCGATCGCGCGTTGCGCGGAGCGCTGGACCAGGCGGTGGTCGACGAGCAGGGCGAGAAGCTGCTGCTGGGCACCAGCTACGGCACCGGTCCGTCGTCGTGGGAGATGTACGACTACGTGCTCAAGGGCGAGCAGGTCAACTACGGCATCGGCGCGACGCTGCTGGCGGCGGTGGCGCACGAGCGCTATTTCGCCGACCGCGAACTGCCGGCGGCGCAGGCGACGAGCGAAACGTATATTCATCCGCCGATCGGCGACGATGCACTGGCCTGGGGGTATTTCTATCTGGCGCGCGGCGACTTTTTCTCGGGCGTGCCGCAGTTGGAGGCCGCGTTGGCCGAAACGCCCGGCGAACCGGCGGCGCAAATGGCGCTGGGGCTGGTCGAGGGGATCCGCTTCGTGTTCGGCGCGATGGCGCACATCGACCGGTACATGCTCGACGAGATCGGGCTGTTCGAGCTCATCGACGCGATCCTCGCCGACGGGCGCGCGGTAGCCGCGACGCTCGGGCCGCGCATGGCCGACGTCGAGGCGGACGCGAATTTCGCGCGGGTCGTCGAGCGCCTGGTGCTCACCGAGCAGGGCGGCTCGACGGCGGTGGGCACGGTGGAGGTCGACCGGGGCGAGGCGTATCTACTCGATGCGGTCGCCTCGCTGCTGCTGGGCGTGGCCGACGTGTACGATGCGCTGATGCCCGGCCGGGTGATCGAGCTGTCGCAGGCCGCGACGGTCGAACAAGCCGGCGCGGTGCTGGCCGAGGAAAAGGGCGACGAGCAACTGGGGCAGGGATTGGACGAGATCATCGCCGCCGTCGACAAGCTCGTCGCGGCGATCGAGACGATCGACGCGGAAACGGACGATCAAAGCGACGATCTGATTCCGGCCAACCTGCTGCGGCTCGAAGGCGAATTCGGCATCCCCGGCGTGCTGTACCCGACGGCGGTCGACGAGTTTGTCACCGACCTGCTGGGCGATTTCATCGGCAACTGGCTGCTGGACCAGGACATGCCGCAAGCCCTGATCGACCTGCTGGGCGACGTGAAGTTCGTCCTGCAGATCCTGCGCCTGCTGGTGGGGTGAAAAGGTCGGGAAGGGAATTTCTTGTCATCCTCGGATTTGACCCGAGGATCCGGTTACGACCAGCACACCTTTGGCTTCGCCAAAAGTGTGGCACACGGGTAACGACGTGGGGCACTGATTCGCCGAACGTAGTGAGGTGTATGGTGTTGTCGTTGTTCACTGTTATGCTCGCTCATTCCGTTTGCTTGCAAAACAGCGCCACCCGGCGTTCATCCTTTACCATTGAGGAGTAATTTTCTGCGACAAGTTGTCGCAGAAAATTCACCGGCTCGGTGGCACTGATACGCCGAACGAAGTGAGGCTTATCAGTGTCCAAATACAACACTGATAAACTCGCTCACTTCGCTCGCTCGTGTATCAGTGCCACCGACCCGCACGCAGCGCGGCCTTCCTTTTAGACAAAGGTCAGGAAAAGCATTTGCTGGTCTTGGATTCCCGCCTGCGCGGGAATGACGGATAGTGGGTTATCTCAACTAAATAATGGTAAGGCGATTGTTAAAGTTTAAGTATAAAAATAACTAATTTTCCGTCACTTCCCGCGCCAGCCGGCGAAGACGACGCGGGGGTCGGCTTCGGCGTCGACGGCCAGGTCGATGCCGATGAAGCCGCCGTCGAAACCCGTGAATTCGTCGACGATCCAGCCGCCGGTGGCGTCGCGGCCGGCAAAACCTTTCGCGGTGGCGGCGTCGCGGTAGGCGATTACGGGGATCACGCCGGCCATGGTGATGTCGGCGTACTGGAAGCCGGCGCTCCAACTGTTGCCGGCGATCACTTCGTAATCCCAGCCGCTGGGCGCGAGGTTGTTGCGCACGAGGTGGAGCAGGCCCAGCGAACTGGGCACGAGGATGTGCGGCCGGCCGAACAGATCCACGGACATATGGGGCGTGGGGAAGACCTGCAGTTCGGGCAGGATGCCGCCGCCGATCCACTGGCCGTCGATGAAGAGGAAATACATCAGCGTGTAGCCGTCGTCCAAGCCGCGCGGGGTGAGGTACACCAAGTGGCCCAGGCCGGCCGGACCGAAGGCGATGTCGGGGTACAGGCCGTAAGTGAAAGTGGACAATTCGGTCCACGTCGCGCCGTCGAAGACCTGATGCGACAGATCCCAATCGCCGAAGATCGCGTGCACGGCGCCGTCGGGCGCTTCGGCGAGCGCACTGTATTCGACCGGAGTGGGCGCGGGCAGCGGGTCATAGGAATGCACGCCGGCGCCGTCGACGATCAAGTGGCGCGGCAGGCCGTCGTCGGCGTAAAGCAAATGCAGCTTGTTGTCGGCGGTCATCAACGCGGCGGTGGCGGTCGCCTCGGCGGTGGTGCGGTCCAGCTCGCCGCGGTCGTTCCAAGAGCCGTCGAAGCCGCGCGTGGTCAAATACAGGGCGCGGATCTGCTCGCCGCTTTGGTTGTTGATGACGCGCGAACTGACGATCGCTTCCTGGCCATAGGCGAACAGCGCCAGGCGCGGACTGATCGTCGCGGGAGTGGGCACCTGCTCGAAGGACCAGTTCGCTTCGTTCCACGAGCCGTACCACAAACCCCACTCGGGTTCGGTTTCGTTGTCGTCGTCGGTGTTGAAGTCGAATTGCGGATCGGGCGAGTTCTGAATCAGGCCGATGCCGTGCGCGTCGCGGGGATTATCGTCGGAGCAGGCGCACGCAGAAAAGGCGAGACATACCGCTAGGCAGATCAGGCAGAATGTTCTTCTCCAGACCCCCATGGAGATGCTCCTTGCACCGATCGAGCGAGTGTCGCACAAAGTGAAATGATACCGCCGACGCTAAAAGCCCGTCAATGCTCAACCGGCAGGTCGCGCATTTCCCGTCGCACCGCCGCGGCCAGGGGATGGTCGGGGATGGCGGCGAGGAAGCGCTCGTAATAAGCATGGGCTTCGGCGGCCCGGCCGGTTTCGCGCGCGGCCATGCCCCGGCCCAAATCGATGAAAACGGCGCAGGCCAGATCGTGCTGCAACCGTTCGGCCAGTTCCGCCGCGGCCGGATCGTCCGCAAGGATCGTCAGCCGTCCAAGGTGCGTCAGCGCCTTGGTGTGGCACGGATCGCCCTGGAGCACGGCGGTTAGATCGTCGAGCACGCCGGCGTATTTGCCCAGCGCGATCGCCTGATGGGCGCGGTTGAGGCGCGCTTTGGTGTTGCCCGGATTGGCCTGAGCGGCGCGGTCGAACAACTCCAGGGCTTCCTCGCCGCGATTGCGTTCGGCGTAAACCGATCCCAGGTTGTTGAGCACTTCGCTGCTGTTCGGTTCGTAGTTGAGGTTGTCGCGCCAGAGCGCTTCTTCGCTGCGCCAATCGCCGGCGCGATCGACGGTGAGCGCGGTGAAAAAAACGAGCATGGCCGGCGCGAGAACGGCGACGGTTTTGCGTGCGGGGAGAAGTTCACCCAAGCCGGCCAGGGCGAGCATCGCGCCGACGGCCGAAAGATCGTAGTAATGCTCGGCCACGGGGCGCACCAGGGCGACCAATCCGGCGGCGGGGGCGATCGTCGTGGCGAACCAGACAACGCCGAACAGCGGCGCGCTCGTTTGTTTGCGCAACCGCCAAACGACGAGCAACAGCAGCAGCCAGATGGCGATCGCGCCGCCGACGGCGGGCGGGGAGGTCCAGGCGGCGTAATCGGCGGAGCGGACCGCGCGCAAGCCCAACGGCAGCAACGCGAGGCGCAGGGCGTCGAGCGTCAGTGCGGGCACGGCCAGGATGCGGGTCGGCAGATCGACGTTCACCGCCTTGTGTGCATGGGAGATCTGCAGGATGCCCCAGTGCAGCGCGACGAAAAATATCGCCAGCGCGGCCAGCGGCAGCGCGACGGTCAACCAGGCCGCGATGCTGCGCCGCTGTTGCGGACGCGCCAGCCATAGCCAGGCGAGCGCGGGGGCGATCAGCACCAGGGCGTTGGGTTTGGACAACAGGGCCAACAGGTAAAGGGTCATTGCGCCCGGCAGCCGGTCGTAGTGTGGTTCACCTTCCGGTGGAATGATCCGCGTGAACAGCACGAGGGTCCAAAGGCTGAGTGCGCCGGCCATCAAACCGCAGCGGTTGGCGATCAGCAACACCTGTTCGCTGGCCAGCGGATGCACGGCGAAGAGCGCCGCCGCCCAGGCCGCCCCGGAACGCGTGCGCAGCAGCGTTTGCGCCAACAGCCACACGGCGATCGCGGCGAGAACATGCCATAGTACGTTGATTGCGCGTTGCCCGGGCGCGTGCCGGCCGAACAGGGCGACTTCGACGTGGAAGGTCAGGGCCATCAGTGGGCGATAAAAGCCCATGTTGCGCGGATCGCGATTGAAGTGCCCTAAATCCTCGACGAAATACAGCGGCAGATTGGCGTGGTCGTCGTACGCCGGATTTTGCTCGATGAGCGACACGTCGTCCCACAAATAGGGCGCGGGCAGCGCGCGGGCGTATACGGCAAAGGCGAGCGCCGCCAGCAGAAACGGGAACCAGCGATAAAACGATTTAACCAAGCCTGCTTCCGTGGACACAAAAAGTTTTCGAGTGGTACAATACCACAACTCGGTTCCGGCATGAGAGAGGTTGTTAGTTGACGAACGAGAATCGTGCATCGTCCGCCCGCCCGCGTTGGGTCGCCATCGTGTTGGCGGCCGCGTTGTTGCTGGGGTTGGTCGCGCGGTTGAGTCTGGCGTTGCGTCCGCCGGCCGAGCTGACGCCCGTGTGTCTGGCCGACGACGCGTTTTATTACCTGCGCATCGCCGAGCACATTCTCGCCGGCGACGGCCCGACCTTCGACGGACGGACGGCGACCAACGGCTATCACCCGCTGTGGATGGGCGTGTCGCTGCTTGCCGTTTTCATCACCAAAAGCGCGACGGCCGGGGCGAGCGTGCTGCTGCTGTTGCTGGCGCTGATCGGCACGGCCAACGCGTATCTGCTGGGGCACATCGCAGCCAAAACCCTGGGCGAAACGGCCGGGATGGTCGCGACGATTTTCTGGTCGCTCAATCCGCTGGTCTACTTCACCGAATTGATGGGGGTCGAAGCGCCGCTGATGACGCTGTTGGTGTTCGCCGCGACGCTGGTCTACCTGCCGCTGCGCGAGGCGGACGATGCGCCGCTGTCGCGCTGGCTTGTCTGGGGCGTGCTGATCGGCCTGGCGTTGCTGGCGCGCACCGACGCGATTTTGTTCTGTGCGCCGCTGGCGGTCGACGCGCTGATCGTCTGCCGCAAGCGTCTGCCCAAGGCGTTGGCGGCCGCGGGCGCGGCGGCGGCGACGACGCTGCCGTGGATATTGTACAACCTGCTGACTTTCGGCACGGTGGCGCAGGATTCGCTGCGCGTGCTGCTGCTGCGGCAGCGGGCGTTTCAGGCGGCGACGGGCGAGGACCTGGGTTCGTTTTTGTGGCGGCAACTGCAAACGGGCTTCGGCGACTACCTGCTGCGTTACGTCGGGTTGAGCAGCATGTACCTCGCCTACGGCCTGCCGGTGCTGGCGCTGGGGATGCTCGTCGCGGCGCGGCTGACCGGCGGCAAGCCGTTGTGGACGGAGCGCACGCGCGCGCTGATTCATTTATTGATTTGGGGCGCGGCGGCGTGGCTGTTTTATTCGCTGTATTTCTGGGACCGCAAGAACTGGTATTTTCTACCGGTGCTGACCGCGCTGGGGTTGTTCTTCGCGCTGGCGGTCGCGCACCTGGAGCGGGTGACGCAGGCGCGGCGGGCCGGGGCGGTTTTGCTGATCGCGGCGGGCGCGCTGATCGTCGCGGGGTATGCGGCGCAAGCGAAAAACCTGGCCGCGCACGGGTATCATCCGTGGCAGGCGGCCTACCTTGAAGCGGCGCAGGCGGTGCGCGAGTTGCACGCGCAGGAGCCGGCGGCGCGCATCGGGGCGATGAACAGCGGAATCATCAGCGCGTTTTCCGGCGTGGACGTGGTCAATCTGGACGGCGTGGTCAATCCGGAAATCCGCCGGGCAATGGAGCGCAAGGAACTGCCGGCCTACCTCGAGCGTGAGCGCATCGGGTACGTGGTCGATCACCTTGAGTTGATCGGCGCGTATGAGATTTTCGCGGACGACGCGTGGAAACGGTCGTTCAAGCTGGTGCGGCGTTTCCAGACCAGCAGCTTCGCCGGCGACGTGGTGCTGATGAAATATGAACCGCCGGAGGAAACGCCATGATCGCCCTGGCGGGCGTGGGGATGCTGCTGCTGGCGGCGGGCGTCGTGTTGCCGCACAAATTGGCGCGGCCGTGGGATGCGCTGAGCGCGCTGCTGGGTCCGCTGGGCCTGGGCCTGCTGGCCGCGGGTGTGTTGGGCGGATTGATTCCCGGCTTTTTCGGTTGAAAGGAACGACGTGGAAACCCAAGTGACGATCTTTCTGGCGGTGGTCGGCTTTTTGTTCGGCAGCACGATCGGCTCGTTTTTAAACGTGGTCATCTGGCGCTTGCCGCGCGGGGAATCGCTGGTGCTGCCCGGCAGCCACTGCCCGAAATGCGATACGCCGATCCGCTGGTACGACAACATTCCGCTGCTGTCGTGGCTCGTGCTGGGGGCCAAATGCCGCCATTGCCGCGAGCCGATCAGCGCGCGATATCCGGCGATCGAGTTGGTCAACGGCCTGTTCTTCGCCGCCTACCTGGTGCGCTTCGGCGTATCCGGCGACGCGCTGGTTCCCTTCGGCGTGCTGATCGGCACGGTGTGGTACCTGTTCACGGCGGCATTGATCGCGGTGACGATGATCGACATCGACCACACGATCATTCCCGACGCGATCAGTCTGCCGGGGATTGTCCTGGGCTTGCTGGCCAATATGTTCCTGTTTGCGCCCACATGGCAAAGCGGGCTGATCGACGGCGGCCTGGGCGTGCTGCTGGGCGGCGGCATTCCGCTGACGATCATCCTGGTCTATTACCTGTTGACCAAGCGCATCGGCATGGGTTTCGGCGACCCGAAATTGCTGGCGATGATCGGCGCTTTCTGCGGCTGGCAGGCCGTGCTGTTCACGCTCTTCATCGCCAGTCTGAGCGGAACGATCGTGGGCGTGGCTTACGTGGCGATCGCCGGTAAGGACCGACGGTTTCCCATTCCGTTCGGACCGTTTCTCTCGTTGGGCGCGGTCCTGTGGCTATGGATCGGACCGCTTGTGGTAAGGTGGTACCTTGGCTTTTAAGTGGCCCAAATGGTTTCCGCGCGAGTTGTTCGCGGGCATGCGCCTGCGCGTGGTAATCCTTATCGCGGGCCTGACCGCCGCGTTGATCATTCTGCTGTCGTTCGTCGTCGAGGCCATTTTCGAACAGAACCTGATCAACCAGAAAAAGATCCAGGGGCGCATCGCGCTTACGGCGATGCAGACGAACGTCGACGTGGTGTATGCGGCACAGGGCGCATCGCGCACGAACGGTCCGACGATGTCCGGACTGGTGCAGGGAATGATTCTGAACATGGAATTTTCGACCCTGGTGTTCGTCGACCGCGAGCAGAACGTGATCGGGCACAGCAAAGCGGAGATGATCGGGATGGTCCTGGCCGACGAGGACCTGCGCAAGGCGATGGAAGAGCGCAAACTGATCTACCGGGTGATCGGCAGCGACACGGGCAACCCGGAGATGATCTTTTCCGCCCCGATCACCGTGCCCTCGCGGTAGATCGGACCGGAAAA
>DAINPV010000094.1:0-12065 GCA_036743315.1 bacterium
GTTGATGTCGTAACCGCCGAAGGCGTGAATTTTCCCGTCGAGGGCGGCGACGCACAGGTTCGCCAGTCCGCTGGGCATGGTGGACAGCGTGTCGTCCCAGGTGTCGGTGAGAGGATCGTAGCGGTACAGGTCATCGTTGACCGCGCCGGCGTTGTCCCACCCGCCCATAACGTAGAAATATTCGCCGACCACCACGCCGCCCAACCGGCCGCGCTCGGCGGGCATCGCCGTTGGGGATGCTTCGAAGCCGATGGAGCAAGTATCGATCGCATAGACGCTCGGTGCCATTAATAAACAAACCAATAACGCCATCGGTATTAAAAGTTTGCGTTGCATAACAGCCCCTCCCTTTTTGTTCTCTGTATAGTCTTGCTGCTTTCAGTGAATAGTACAAAAGCTGTGGGCAGGCAATGGAGAACTGGTGAAAGCGCGGGTAATGCCCCATGCGCTTCGTAAAAAAAAAGAGCCTGAAACGAAAGTGATTTCAGGCTCCTTTATTCAGCGTTGTTCATATCGGTCGACGAATCAGCAACCGCACCCGTCGTCGTCATCGTCATTGTCGTCATCGTCGTCGCCGGCCGGCGTGGCGTCGTCATCGTCGTCATCGTCATCATCTTCATCGATGTCGTCGTCGTCGGTGTCGTCGTCGACGGTGTCGTCGTCGGCGGTGTCGTCGTCGGCGGTGTCGTCGTCGGCGGTGTCGTCGTCGTCGGTGTCGTCGTCGTCGGTGTCGTCGTCGTCGGTGTCGTCGTCGGCGGTATCGTCGTCGTCGTCGATTGTGTCGTCGTCGACGAGGTCGTCATCGGCGGGCACTTCGGTCACGATTTCCAGGCCGATGACCTGGTCCGGATCCTGCTGCGAAACCAGGAATAGGATGCCCGTGTTGTCCGACTCGGTCCAACTCGACGTGAAGCACAGACCGGCGGCCAGCCCTTCCTCGCCCGACCAGGTGTCTTCGATCGACACGGCCGTGTACGCGCCGGTGGAAGGATTGAACTGATAAATGTAGTTGGGCGTCTGGGCGTAAACCCACAACCACGGACCGTCCGCGCTCTTGTCGTCCCAGGCCATGCCGTAGATCGACTTGTCGTTGGCGTACTGATGGATCACATTGCCTTCCATGTCGATCTCATAGATGTTCGAAGACCAGTTCGCCGTCCAGAGGTGACCCGTGTCCGGGTCGTAGGCCAGCGCGCGGTGCACTTCCAGCGGACCGGTGAACGTATCCACCACATTGCCGTGATGGTCGAATTTGTCGATTTCCGTACCGGCGCTCCCGTATAAATATTCACCGTCCCAAGCCAGGTCGCGGTAGCCCCACTGGTCGGTCTGGTTCGGCTGCATCCAGCTTTCGAGGTAGTTGCCGTCTTTGTCGAATTTGTGCACTTTATTGAAGCCCAACAAGCCGCTGCTGCCGCCGGAAACGAAGAAGTACGGATTGCCGTATTCGACGCCCAAAATGCCGCCGTCGCTCGTGGCCGTCTGCGGGCTGAATTGAAAGACGATGTCGCCGAACGCCTCGCCGCCCGGAGCGGTGAAGTGCATGTCGTGACGAACGGCCGGCGCCCTCTCGGCCAGCAGAACCGGCGCCGCGGCGATCAATCCCACGGCAACGACCGCCAACAGTCCGATAATCGCGAGATTTTTATAGAGTTTCATCTCTCCTCCCTTGGTTGGAAACCCTAAAACAATAGAATTTTAAGGATTGCTTGTCCTCTACCCGGAGCGGATCATAACATAAATGGAACGATCGTCGAGGCGAGCGACAAAATTTTGCTCGACCAAGGAAGGCCTTGTTCGATGCCGAAACCGAAGAAAGCCAAACGATGGCGCAGGCGCCTGGCGCTGACGGCGATCGTGCTTTGCCTGCTCGTTGCCGGCGTCGAGGTCGGCTTGCGCTTGATCGGATGTGCGCTCTATCGGCCGATTCGGCATGATCTGGCTACCGTGCCAAAAGCAGGCGCCGATGAATTCGTCATGCTCTGCGTGGGCGATTCCCATACCTATGGCGTGGATGCGCCGTCCGGTTTGTCCTATCCGAGCCAGTTGGCCAACTTGCTCAACCGGTCCGATAAGCAACGGCGATACCGGGTGATTAATTATGGCGTGCCCGGGGCCAATTCCTCCCAGGCGTTGCGCCGGTTACGCGAACTGTACGCCAACGGGAGCACGAAACCCGCGATGGTGATCGTCAACGTCGGCAAAAACAACGACCACAACTTTCAGGAAGCGCGGTTTTGGCTCGATGAACGGATGAAATCCGCACCGGTGCACGCCCAGCTTGAATATCTGTTGCAACACGCCAAGGTGTATCGGCTGGGCGAAATCGCCATGCGCAATTTGCGGGAAAAACTGGCGGCGTCGACCGCCGGGGCCGATAAATACCTCCTTGACGAGCCGTCGTTGCTCGCCGCATGGCTGCACCAGGATTACCGGGCGATGATCGAACTGGTCCGGGCGAACCAAGGGCGCGTGTTGCTGTTGAACTATTTCATGCCGGTCGCGTATGTCGATCGGGCGATGACCGCCGTTGCCGCCGAAACCGGCGTTCCGCTCGTCGATGTCGTCTGGTTTCGGCTGCCGCCGATCGCCATCCGTTCGTTGGTCGGGCCCACCGCCCACCCCAACGAACTCGGCTACGCGGCCATCGCCCGCTTCGTTTTGACCGGGCTGGAACAAAACAATCTGCTCGACGAGCCCCCGCGGTCGGATAAGCCGTAAAAAAATCGTCTTGACATTGTAGTTGTTTGTATTACATTTTACGTCATGAGCAGAAAGAAAGAAGAACGGCTGGAGAAAAAATCCGCTCGGCGCGATGCCCGCGTAAAACGGCCGGTCCGGCGGGAGCGCAAGGATCGCGTGTTGCAAACCCGCGTGCCGCAATCGCTGTACGACGAGCTGGTCGCCCAGGCGGGCAAGCTGCGCGTGCCGGTTTCCAACCTCGTGCGCAACATCCTGGAAGATTCGGCGCGCATGGTCGGCAATATCGTCGACGGCGGATTGCAGATCGCCGCGGCGTTGGGCGACCGGGCGGACAAAAGCGAGCTGGCCGAAGTCGTCGGCTGGCAGCCGCTGACCGCCAACAAGCACCTGGTGTGCGCGCATTGCGGCGCGGCGATCGCCAAGGGCGAGCAGGCGTTCATCGGCCTGGGCGCGCCGGGCGGTCGCTCGTTGATCGTCTGCGCCGCCTGCGAAGGAAAAGGAGCTCCGTAATGCAAACGGCGTTGTCGTTGGTGAGCGAGGCCGGCAAGGGCCTCCGGCGGACCCTGGCCAAGGTCAATCCCGACGTATGGCGCGAGGCCTTGTTCACCACCGCGCAGGCGTATTCGCTGGTCCTGCCGCGGCGGGAACAGGTGATCGATCGCGGTCCGGACGATTATCTGCCCGTCATTCTGGTGCACGGCCTGGGCGGCAATCGCGGCGGTTGGCTGCCGTTGCGCTGGTACCTGCGCCTGATGGGACACCGGCGGCTGTATGCCTTCGGCTACGAGGAAGGCGCGGTGGCCGAGCTGGCGGCGGGCCTGGCCGAATTCATCGAGCAGGTGCGGCGCGAAACGGGGCAGGACCGGGTGGACATCGTCGCCCATTCGCTGGGCGGGCTGGTGGCGCGTTACGCGATCCAGCGCCTCGGCTTCGGCCCGCACGTGCGCACGTTGATCACCATGGCCACCCCGCATCGCGGCACCTACGCCGCGCAATACGCCGACACGCCGATTACGCGCGAACTGCGTCCCGACAGCAGTCTGCTGGCCGAGCTTAACGGCGACGATTGGCAACGCTATCCCACCCGGCTGGTGACCGTCTATTCCGACCGCGACATTTACGTGGTGCCGGCCGAACACATGGTGCATGCGCAAGCCGAGCGGGTGCTGCTGCCCGGCATTTCGCACACGCAGTACCTGGTTTCGCCGGAAGCGTTTCGTGCGGTGGCGGCGCGGCTGCCGCAGCGCGAGGCGTAGCCGACGCTAACGCGGCGGGCGATAACGGACGATCAACAGCGCGTTTTCCGTGTTCAGGCCGTAAGCCTGGAACAACCCGTTTTTGACGAACCATTGCACGCCGGCAAAATCCGTCGGTTGGCGGCCGACGCGCGCGGCGAGCGCGTTTGCCGTTTCGTGCGCCGTGGTGGCGCGATCCAGTTGCAGCGCCTCCACCATCACCGGCGCCGGCTCGTCCCCTTCGATCACCACCGCGCGCCGGCCCAACAGCCGTAAGCCGGCGCGCAGGAGATACGCCGACGCCATCTCGTCGGGGCGCGGCGATTGCGGATCGAGCCGCTTACGCGAAAAGGCGATCGTCAGCGACTTGGGCGCGCCGGTTCGCGCCAACGCGCGTTCCAGCGACATGATCCAATCCGGCTCGACGACAATCTTTTGATGGTAGATGAATTCTTGTCGGGGCGGCACATAGATATCCGCGGGATAAACGTCCATGCGCGCCGCTTTGTCCAACCCGCCGAGCAGAAACACGGCGACGGTCAGCGCGCTTAGCCAGAGTCGGGCGTTCACCCGCAAAGCGAACGCGCGCCAGGCGACGGCGAGGCTCAGACAAACGATCACCGCGTGGAGGATCATGAAGTCGGCGGTGAACCCGGCGTTGAGGCGCACCAGGAAGATCATCGCGCCGTAGATGATGACGATCGCCGTCAGGTGCATCTCGGCCGGCCGGCGCGGACGGACGCGGAGCAGATGAACCGCGCCGACCGCACCCAGCACGGCGAACAACGCCAGGTACCCCGGTCCGTAAAAGACGATGGTCGATTCCCGCAGCCACTCGTAAGCGTTTTGCGCCAGGCCTGCCGAAGCGAACGCTTTCGCCGACAGAAAATGCGCGCGGCTGCCGCTGTAGTCGGCCAGTTTGTGCAACATCGGCATGGCCAGAATCGCCGCCGGCGCGACCGCCGCGAGAAATTTAAGCGCGGCCCGGTCGACGCTCCGGCGTTGCCGCAGCAAATGCAACGCCAGCAGGCAATAGATCGGCGCGCTTTGCATCAGGCCGATCGGGTGCACGAGAATCGCCAGCCCGCTCCACACGCCCAGCAGCGGATAAGCGGAAAAGGTGCGGCGATCCTGCAGCAGACGGACCGTCTCGGCCAGCGCCATGAGCATCAGCGCGGTCAGGTGAAAATGGACCGTAAACGAGCGGCTGAAATTGTCGATCACCGGCAGGCAGCAAACGGCGGCCGCGGCCAGCAGCCCGACGCGCCGATCCGCCGCCAGCAGCGTGCCCAGACGCCAGGCGCCGCCGAGCAGCAGCGCGTAAAACGCCAGGTTGAACAGGCGATAGAGCGTCAGATCGACCGTCGCGCCCAGCGCGTGCAAACCGGCGAGCAGCGAGCCGACCAGCAGATAGAAATAGGCGAACGAATTTTCCCAAGCCTCTTTCAAAAGCAGCCACGGCGAGCCCTCGTCCGGCCCGGCGAGGTGAATGTTGTAAAATAGGTCGAGAAAAATCTGATCGTGGTCCAGGATGATCCGGCCGTCGTATGCGCTGTGCGCCAGGTGCGCGCCGACGCCCAACAACAGCAGCGCGCCGCACAACACGCGGTGAGCCGTCAGCGAAAGGCCGGGTTCGCGGGCGGGTTCGAGCATCGGAGTCCTTTGCCGAATTTTCTCATCAATACCCGGCCGTCAGGGAAATGACAAGCGGCGCGACAGAGCGTCGGGAGGAAGAGAACCACAACCTCATCAGCGGGGCCGGCGTATCAATTCCACCAGGTAATGCTGATCCAGGCCGAAGGTCAGCAGGTCGCCGTTTTTCACGAACCACACGACGTCGGCGTAGCCGGCCGGATCCTCGCCCAATTGCCCGCGCAGCCATTGTGCCGCCTCGCGCGCCGTCCAAGGAGTATTTTTGGTTTCCAGCGTCAGCAGGACCGTGCCGCTCGGTCTGTTTTTCTTGTGCCAACCGTTGAGTTGTTTACCCGCCTGCACGTAACGCTGAGCCCGGTTGCCGACGACCTCCAGTTCCTGTTCCGACCGCGGCGGAACGGTTCGGCTGCCGTAAAACACTTTGATGTTTTTCACCGGCGGTCGACGGCTCAGTTCGTTCATCGTGCGCCGCAACCAATCCGCTTCGCTGAGCAATCGACTGCGCGTGGGCTGGTACCGGGCGCGGAAATCCATCGAGTTGCCGCTGGGGTAGGTCGCCAACGCCGCGCTTTTCTGCATGGTCGCCGCCAGGAAAACCGACAGGATCATCAACGGAACGAACTTGCGCCAGAGCGGTTGGCGCTGCCATTCGCGCCAGGCGATCGCGGGCAGCAACACCGCCGCCAGACAGGCAAAAAAGAGGATGTCGTTGGTAAAGCCGCCGCTGAGGCGAATGGCGAAGCTGAGGGACGCGTTGAAGACCATGCTGAGCAGGAGAAACAGGTCGTCGAGACGACGGTCCTTGGCGGCGAAAATGTGATAAACGACGACAACCAGAAAGAGGCCGAAGAGGGACAAAAACCACGGTCCGAAAAAACCGGTGGAGATGTCGAGCAACCATTCTTTGGTCTTTTCCGCCAGCAACGGAACGCTGTTGGCCGGATGCAAAAGGAAAAGCGATTTTTCCTCGCTGTACCGGGGCAGCGTCCGCAAAAAGGGTTGGGCGATCAGGAGAAAGCAGGCCAAGGCGATCGCGAAACGAATCGCGTTACCCGCGATGTTCTTGCGTAAAATCGTCAACAGAAACAAAAAGCCGAACAACAGCGCGCTTTGCATCAGGGAAATCGGATGAGTCATCACGGCCAGGCCGCAAAGCACGCCGATCGCCGGGTAAGCCAGACGCAATTCGGGTTTTTGGATCACCCGCACCATCAACACATAGGCCGACAACAGGAATGCCGCGGCGTGAAAATGCGGATTGAACGCGCGACTGGCGTCGTCGATCACCGGCAATGCGGCCAGGGCGACCGCGCACAGCATTCCCGCCCGGCGGTCGGCGAGCAACGCGCCCAGACGATAGGCCGCGAACGCCAGCAGCGCCAGAAAAAGCAGATTGAACGAACGATACATAAACAAATTGAGCGGTTTGAACAACGCGATCACGCCCATCGCCAGGTTGATCAGCGGGTAATACGAACCGCCCGGAAGATCGATACGCAGCCACTCGCCGAATTGGACGAAGCCATGCGGCTGGGCGTTCAGATTGAGGTGGAAGGTTTCGGTGAAATACCAGTCGTGGTCGTAAAAAATTCGTCCTTCGTAAACCGTGTGCGTCAGGTGAACGCCCAGGCACAGTAAAAAATAGACGGCGCCAAGCGCGCCGATGACGGCGAGGTATTGTTTTTTGTTGTTCCCGCTGGATGGCGTCATGCGGCGTCCGCTTCTGTTTCGTCCATTGTCTTCACTTTTCCCATCCGCGCAAGACGGACGGTCATCCGGACGGCGCGGCTTTCTCCGTTGGCGGCAGCTTCGCGATGACGATCAGCGCCTGGTAGACGCCCAGGCCGAATTGCCCCTTGGCGTTGGTGAAATAGAGGTATCGCGTTTCGCCGCCGTTCGTCCGCAATCGTTCGCTCAAGGCGGCGATGACCGAACCCGGCAGCCGTTCGTCGGGAAGCAGAAACGCTTCGTAGCGCATTTTCGGCTGGCGATCCGGATTGTTACAGTCCAGCCGCCGTCCGAACAATCCGGCCGCGCTGGCGAGCGGAATAACGACAACCGTCGGATCCCGTTCGTCAAGCGAACCGTCCGGCGTGATTTTATAAACCCGGCATTCCGCCGCTAACTGCCGCGGAAGCTGCAGGTCCCGGAAGGCGTCGTTGGACGCCCACATCCAATCCTTTTCCACGTTCAGCCACTTGCGGCTGTCGGCACGGATTGCATCGTCGACGGCTCGTCCGCCCAGGGGAAAAACCCGCAACGACTCGGCCTTCTCCCAGGCGCCGACGCACAGCACGACCGCGGTCAGCAAGGCGACGGCCCGGCGTCTCCCGGCGGCGGCGAACAGGTTGTACGTCGTGGCGATCAACCAGGGCAGAGTCATTGCGTACACGATCATCCCGTCGTGTTTGTTGCCCTGGTTGAGAATGATGTCCAGAGCGAGAACGCCGTAAAACGCAACACAAAATCCCAGGTACAGATCCGGCAGCCGGAACCGCCATTTGCCGAACCACTGAACCAGGCTGAACAACGTCAGCGCGCCGCCGAGTAGCAGGAACCGCGGGCCGATGAATTCGGCAAGCATCCTGGCCATCATCGAGCCGTTGAACCTTGTTAACAAGGTCGACAAATCGTCGTGGGCGGGTCGTATGTAATTAACCTTTGCTAAATAATAATCATACAATCCGTTGAAAATGGGGAGCGCCGTCAGCAGCATGAACAGGATCATTATTCCCAGTCGCAGAATCAATTGCGGACGGTGGCGTTGTTTTCGTATCAGGTTGAGCGCGGCGAAGAGAAAAAGCGGCGCGCTTTCCAGCAGGGAAATCGTGTGCGTCGAAATCGCCAGGCCGATGCATGCGCCGATCAAGGCGTAACGGCGCGGGGAGGAAATTTTTTCGAACTCCGCCAACAACAGCGCATGCGCCGGCAGCAAAAACGCCAGGGCATGGAAGTGAAAATCGTAGGAACGGCTGTAGTCGTCGAAAATCGGCAGCGACATCGCGGCGGCCACGCACAGCCAGCCGGCGCGCCGATCGGCGAGCTGTTCGCCGATCTTCCACACGCCCCATAAAAACGGCAGTAAAAAAAGAATGTTAACAGCGCGCAGCAAATAAAGATTCACGTGCACCACGCCGGTGAGCGTTTGCAGCAGCATGTTGGGCAGGACGTAACAACTTTCGTTAGTGTAATTCGTAAAATAATCCGACAGAGACCACAAAAGGCTGCGGTCGTTCAAGTGATAATTGTTGACAAAAAGGAAATTATCCAAAAAAAACAGATCGTGATCCAGCAGCATCCGGCCGTCGTAAACGATGTGCGCCACGGCCACGAACGCGGCCAGGGCGAAAAACAGCAGATAAGCCGCCGTGACGGCCGGCGCCCCCTCGATGGTCGTTAACGCTGAAGGACCCTGTTTGATTCGGCAACTCCTCGATTGCTGGATGCAATGTATCCGGTCGGACGGGTTACTGCAATTGCCCCGACGGATCCGCAAGCGGCTGGAGGGAGATCAGCACCAGCACATACGTCGTCGGCAGATCGAAGTTCTGCATGCGGTTGTCGAGCTGAAACCAACGACAGCCGCCTCCGGCAAGCGCGGGACATTCGCGACGGATGATCGTCGCTGACTCCGGCGCCGTCGGCGCCTCCCGGAAGAAATACAGCTTGACCGAAAATCCCGTTTCCTTTCCCCAATTCGTCCGTCGATGAAGGGTGGTAGGATCGATGATTTTTTGCACTTCCGGCGACGGATCCAGGTGCAGCGAAAACAACTTGCCGGCCGCGATCAAATCGTAGGCGATGCCGACGGCGTCCATCTCGATGAACTCCGCGAGGCCGTCGGAAGCCTTGAAGCCCTGATATCGTAATGGAGTGAAACCCCGGGCGCCCATGTCCCGCAGGCGAACGACGGTTTGCTGAAGCCAATCTTTGGTTACGCAAACGCGCGTGCGGTTTTCGCGGGTGAACGCCGAATCGACGTCGATTTCGTCGAGCATGGCCGCTTGCTGCCACGCGCCGACCAACAGCACCGCTGCGATCAGCGCCGAACGAATCGTCTCGGCTCGCCGATGCTGTCCGGCCAGATGGTGCAGGCCGATTACGGGCAGAAAGCCCAGCAACGAGAATGCGCCGATCAGATCGAAATGCGAGCCGGCGTCCCGGGTCATGAACGTCTGACTCATGCCGAGCAGCACATACAGCCCGGCGAGCGTCAGCAGGACGAGCCAGAGTGGGGAAATCTGCCGCGAGCGCAGCAGCCACCAGCCGACGGCGAGCACGCTGACCGCCGCCAGTAGGATTTCGAAGCGCGGCAACAGCAGGTTGTCGGTCAACACGACGCGCAACCAGGCGACGGCGTGGACGGCGTTGTCCGCTTTGGCTTGAAACAACAGCGTGAAAATGCTTGGCGTGCCGAAGTTCGTGTGCTTGTCCGCAACGTAAGAAGCCATGTTGCGCCAGGTGATCATGTTCATCGCCGCGGCGATCGCCGTTGCACCCGCCCAGCCGAGCAACGATGAATACCGCTTTTTCCACAGCAGAAAAAGCAATAACAAACCGAAAACGGGAGCGGTTTGCAGCAGCCCGATCGGGTGCGACAAAATCGCCGCGCCGGCGCTGATTCCCAGCAGCGGATAATTCCAAGGGCTTTTCGGATCGCGGAAGATTCCCACCAGAAAAACCAGCGTCCACAACAAAAATACCGTGCTATGGAAGTGCGGCAGAAACATCCTGGCGGAAGCGCTGAACGCCGGCAGGGTCGCCGCCAGCGCCGCGCACAGCCAACCGGCCCGCCGGTCGGCAAGCTGCCGGCCCAGGAAATAAGCGGCGATCGTCGCCAGTAGCCAAAAAGGCAGGTTGAAAATGCGGTACGACCACAAATTCACCGGCCACAACCGCCCCGACAAATAAAGCAGCGTGGTGGGCAGTCTACCGGCCGGCTGACTTGTGCGCCAGAATTGAATCACGTCATGGCCGAGGTCGAAGGGATTGCGCGTGGTTGCTGTCGGGGTATGTACATTGCGAAAATAACTACTTGCGTAATACAAATCATGGTCGGCGAAGACGCGGCCTTCGTACCACTGCATGACGAGGAATACGAGCAAGGACAGACCGCACACCAGCACATACGGCCAGATGGAAAAACGGTTTGCGGCGGTTTCGTTGAATCGCAAGCACTACACCAAAAAAATTGAATGCAACGATCATAACCGATTTCTTTCTCCGTCAACGCCGAAAAAAATGCGTTGCGCGGGAAGCGGGAGAAATAAAATTTTTCAATCGCATGGATATCCTAGGCCAGACGAACACACTTGGAGAATCGCCGGCGATATTGTATATAATTTTTCAAAATCGTTACCGTGGGAAATACGAGAAGGAAGGCTTTTATCTGCCTGCTCGCTCCAGGGTGTGCTTGTCGTTTTGCGCTCTTGTCTCAACGTCGTTCGCCGTGAAGCCCTGCGAAATGCGCGGAGGGAGTATTGCCCGCACCGACTGAAAATACCCGCCGGGAAATGGTGCTGCGAAAAAATCGGTTTCGCTATGATTTGCTTGTCTTGCTGACGGCGGCGGTTATCGTCGGGGGCAGCTATTGGACATATCGCAACGCACCGATGAGCCTGTATTTCGGTGACGAATCAACCATGGGCACCTTCGGCGCGGAGCTGCTGGAGCGGGGAATCGCCCGGGGCGATTTTTCCGGTCCGATCTGGTGGGAGGATCCCAGTTTCTGGGGATCGTCCAATCCGCGCGTCGGTGTTTATCTTTTCGGTTTGGCTTTTCTGGCGGCCTACGACGAACGGCACCCCGAACGATTGGAGTCGCGAGTTCGCTTCTTGGCGGCGGCGATCGCCCTGTTGACGGTCTATGTCTTTTTCCGCACGTTGGCCGTGATGATCGGCGTCGGCCCGGCCTATGTCGGCGCCGTTGTTTTCGCCCTGCATCCGGTTTTCCGCTGGGTGCATGTCTCGGTGATCAACGATGTGCTGATGCTCTTGTTTTCCTTGCTGACGGTATTCTTTGCCGTGCGGGTGATGGCCGAGCCGGACGACGAAACCCGCTCGACCCGCTGGTGGCTCTGGACCGCCGTTTGCGCCGGATTGGCGGTCGCGACCAGGCTCTTCGCTTTGGGTTTGGTCGTTGCATGCGGTTACCTGGTGCTGCGGCAATTACGACAAACCGGCCGGCGGGCGCTGGGGTACGGCCTGGCCATGATCGCCATCGTTCTCTTGATCTTTTTTGCGACCAATCCGTTGCTGTGGTGGGATCCGCTTTTCGGCCTTCGGCAAATGTCCACCGGTCATGTTTCGCGTCACATGATCGGAATGCAATTGCACAATTTTGCGCACTTCGAACCGTTGTTGAGGCAAACGTTCACCTGGTTTTCTCCGGAACGTCTGCCACAGGAGGGAAACATCGGCGCCGTGAGCGATTGGTGGTGGTGCCTCCCGGGCGCGTTCTTGACGCTGCTGGGTC
>DAINPV010000095.1:0-11988 GCA_036743315.1 bacterium
TGAGTTTGACGAACACGTCGCGGGTCATCTCTTTGCGGATCACGCCTTGACCGCCCCAGCGGAAGCGGCGGCCGTCGGCGATCAGCAATTCGCACAGACGCTCCAGCGTGGGCACGTGGCCGTTGATCAACACGTCGTGGAAGGTGAAGTGCAAGCGGCCGCGGTCGGCGTGCCAGCGCATTTCCTCGACGATCGATTCGGGATCGCGCTGGCGGTATTTGCGGTAGATGTGATGGTCGTTGCAGAAGGTGCAACGGCGGATGCAGCCGCGGCTGCCGAGAATCGGCACGGCGTCGGTCTGGTACTCGGCGAGGTTAAAATCGTCCAGCGTCGGCCAGCCGATTTCCGCGAGGTCTTCCTGAATCGGCCGGGTAAGGTTTTCGTAGTTGATCGGCGCGCCGATTTTAATCACGCCGTCAAACAGCTCGTCGCGTCCGCGCAACAGATTATCAACCAGCCGGCGCGCGCTGCGTTCGCCTTCGCCGAGCACGAGGTAATCGACCTCGGCGGGCGTCAGCAGGTGGATGTCCAGGCTGTTGGTGACCCCCGGGCCGCCGAAAACGATCGGCCGTTCGGGATGCGCGTCCTTCATGCGTTTGGCGAACATGCGCGCGAAGGGGAAGCTGCCGGTGTTGAGCGAAAAGCCGAGAATTTTCGCCGGGTGGGCGGCGATCTGCGCGGCGTAATGGTCGATCAAATCGGCGAGCTTCTGCTGCGTGCCGGTAAATTCCGGTTCTTGCGTCCAGTGCTTGTAGGCTTCCATGCGCCACAAGTCGGGGTCGGCGGAACGGTTGAACATGTGCGTGTTCAGATCGAAGCTCTGCGCGGTGAAGCCGTGCTTTTGCAGGTAGTGTTGGATGTAGCCGATGCCCAGCGGCACGACGTTGGTCCCCCACACGGGCGGCATGATCAGCAGCACGTCGACGTCGCGTTTTTCGATCGATTCGTAGTAGGGCAGGCTTTTTTTCTGCCCGCCGCCGCCGAGGCGCCGGTCGGGCGGCGCGCAACCGGCGTCGTCCTTTTTCTTGGTGAGCGCGGCGATGTCGGCGGTTTTTTCGTGCAGGTTGCTCACGCAGATCGGCAGTTCCAGTTCGTGCAACAGCGCCAGCAGGCGATGCGCGCGGTCCCGGCGCACGGCGGGATTGTTGTCGGCCGTTGCCCAGCCGGTGTCGGCATCGGCGCCCGGCGGTACGAATATGCCCAATTGCTCGCGATGCGCGGCGAGCGGCGAGCCCAACAGCAGCAGACAGGTGTTGATGCTGGTGACGCCGCAGATGTGCCGGCGGTTGCGACGGACGAAGGCGAGCGTCTGCTCGAAGTCGTCCTCGGTTTCGCCGGGAAAGCCGACGATGAAGTTGATCATCGTGTTGATGCCGGCCGCGCGAATTTGCCGCAGAGCGCGTTCGATATCGTCGCGGCGATAGCCCTTGGCCATTCTTTTGAGCACCGCGTCCGAGCCCGACTCCACGCCGATGTTGAGCGTGCAGCAGCCGGCCCGGTGCATCTTGTACAAAAGCTCGTCGGGCATGTCGCCGCGCGGCGCGGCCAGGGCGATCCACTCGAGGCCGGCGTCGGCGGCGATCAACGCGGCGCACATTTCTCCGAGCATCGTCAAGTCGCCGTTGATGAGCTGGTCGTTGAAGCGGAACCGGCGGACGCCGAGGCGTTGCGCGTGGGTGAGCATTTCCTCAGCCACCAGACGACCGGGGCGCGGGCGGAAGCGGCCCATCGCCGGATGGTCGTTGCAGAAGGTGCAGTGACCGGTACAGCCGCGCGAGGCGAGGATCGGCAATTCGTTGGTGCGGTACTGAGGCAGTGCGAAGCCGTTGAAGGTCGGGTGCGGAAGCGCGGCCAGATCGTCGATCAATTCGCGCGGCGTCAGCGGCGTCAGGTGAGGTCCGACAAAGCGCACCACGCCGGGCAGGGCGGACGCATCCCGCGGCGCGAAGATTGCCGCGAGCAGTTCGCGCAGCGTCTGTTCGCCCTCGCCGACGACGAAATAATCCACCGCGTCGGGCGGAAAGAGCAAGCGCTCCTCGACCGTCTGCACGCCGCGCCCGCCGACGATCGTGATGCGCGCGGGATCGGCCCGCTTGATTTTTTTGAGCACCTCGATGGTGAAGCGGCGGTTGGGCGAATAAACCGAAAAGCCCAGCACGCGCTTGCCGGAGGCCAGCAGCTCGTCGGCGACGAATTGCATTTCGCTTTGCAGATGGGGTGCGAGGCGCTCCCAGTCGGCGAGGTCGGTCCAGTGGCGGAAACTGTCTTCCTCCCAGAACCGTTGCAGATCGGCGCGCACGCGGCGATAGCCTTCGATGTTGAAGTCACGCACCAGCGGGCGGTAGCCGGCCTGTTCGACCGCGGCGGCCAGGCTGGCCAGGCCGTAAGGCGGCGCGTCGACGCCCCAGACGGGGCAGATGGTCAGCGCAACCTCGCCGGCGCCGGGCGTGTCTTCGCCCATCTCGGTCAGCACGTGGCGCGCCCGGGCGTTGAGGGCGTGCAGGCGATCGTCGAAACGGTCGACCCGCTGAAAGAGGCGGTGCAGTTTTTCATCGAGATCCTGGCTTTCGCCGAGCAGTTCCTCGCGGTTGCTGAATTCCACCGGGATGCCGAGATCGCGCAGCTTCGCTTCGAGGCGCGCGATGCGGGCGGCGCGCACGGCGGGCGTCGAATCGCCGGCGGTCCAGCGGCGCATCCAACCGGGCGCGGTGCGGTCCGGCGCGGTCAAACCGTAGCGTTCGGGATTTTCGCAAACGGCGGCACCCGGAATCAGCAGCAGACCGTTGACGCTGCGTACGCGCGCGACATGCGGCGCGAAGCGGTCCATCGCCGCGAGGGTGGCCGCGAAGTCTTCTTCGGTTTCGCCGGGGAAGCCGACGATCAAATACAGCACGACCTCGATGCCGGCGGCGTGCGCGTCGCGGCACATTTCCCAGGCGTGCTCGACGGTGAAGCGTTTGTTCATCGCATGCAGGACGCGGTCCGAGCCCGACTCCACGCCGAATTCAAGGCGGCGGCAGCCGGCTTGCGCCAGCTTGGCGAATTGCGCGGCGGTCAGCGGATGGTTGGGGCTGATGCCGGCCGACCATTTGAATTTCCAGCCGTTGGCGATGATGCCGTCGCAGATGGTTTCCAATTCGTCGGGGCGGCCGTTGATTACCGGATCGACGAGGCTGAACCAGTCGACGCCGAAACGCTCGCGCAAAACAGCCAACTCGGCCAGGGCGACGTCCGGCGGCTTGCGGCGATAGGTGTGCCAGAACTGGCGCACGTTGCAGAAGGCGCAGTCGCCGGTGCAGCCGCGCGACCATTCGACGGCCAGGGCCGGATGGCGGTAGCGCGTCAGGTCGAATTGCGCATAAGCCGGCACGGGCAGTTCGGCCATGTCCAACATTTCGCGTCGGGGAGAAAATTGTTCGCGGCCGGCGACGATCGTCGCCAGGCCGGGAATTTTATCGAGCGGTTCGTGCTGACGCAACGCGCGCATTGTTTCGGCCAGCGTAAGTTCGCCTTCGCCGACGACGAAATGCTTGACCGTGCCTTCGCTGCGCAGGTAAAAACGCAGGCGTTCGTCGAAGGTCGCCGCGCCCGGACCGCCGGCGACGATCCTTTTGTGCGGCGCTAGGCGGTTGATTTCGCATGCCAGCAGCGCGGCGGCAATTTCCTTGCGGCCGGCCAGATGCAGCCCGACGACCGGCGCGGGATGCGCGGCGATTTCGGCGGCCATTTGCCGTAGGGCGTCGCCGAACAGCTTGTCGACCTGCGCGGCGTCTTCCCAGACGAGGCCCTTTTCCCACTCCCACGTTTCTTGCAGGGCAGGAGCGACGCGGTGGAACAACTCGATATTGGCGTCGTAGACCGCCGGGTTGAATCCCTCGCGTTCGAGCCAGGCCAGCAGCGCGGCCGGGCCCAACGGCGGGGAGTCGGTCAACCAGGGCGGCGGAAAAACGAGCAGGAAATCAGGTGCGGCATCGGCGGCTTCTTCGTCATGATCCTCCTTCGGCAACGCGGCCGGGATTGCGTCTTCGCAATGGCGGCAAAGGAAATCGTCGGGCAGTGAGCGGCCGTCCATGTGCTCGAGAAAGTCCCGGCGCGCCGTCGATTGCCAAACCGCGAGCAGGCCTTGGTCGCCGGCATTGCCCCACACCGCTTGCCGCCGGTAGTCCATGCAGCAGGGTATGACCGATCCGTCGAAGAGGACGTGCGCCATTTCGTAAGCCCAGACCGTGCGGCAACCGAGGATGCCGGGACGATCCAGCGGATCGTGGCCGTAAACGTCGACGTTGCCCGCGCGGCTGATGTAACCGTCGGCCAGGTCGAGGCGTTTGAGGCCCAGGTCGCGCCAGAAGGCGATCGCCTCGTTCCATTCCTCGTCGGAGACGAAGGGGCGGATGCGCGTCAGGTTGACCATCACCGAATCGTCGCCGTAACGCCGCAGCGACTTTTTCACATGGTGGATGATGTTGTCGCGCACGCGCGTGAAATCGCCGCGCCCGGAGATCGTTTTGTAGGTGTCGGGACGGATGGCGTGCAGCGAAAAACCGATCCAGGTCAGGCCGGCGTCGAGCAGTTCGTCGCTGCGACGCTCGGTCAGCGCGATGCCGTTGCTGATAATGTACAACTCGACATCGGGCAGCGCGGCGCGCGTACGCTTGAGGCGCGGCACGATTTGCGGGTCGAGCAGCGGTTCATTCATCAAGTAGAGCATCACGCGTTTCAGTTTGGGGAAGGCGGCGATTTCGTCGAGCAGACGCGTGAACAGTTCGTCGCTCATGTCGCCCTGGGGCATGGATTTGACGATCTGCGGATGCGGACACATGACGCAGGCGGCGTTGCAGCGGCTGGTGGTCTGAATCATCACCGCCCGCGGGTGCGTGAGTCGTTTGGCTTCCTCGACGTTCATGAGGCGTCGCTTTCGACCAGGAAGGACCCGATGGCGAGGTAGCGGAAATGCGCGTCGAGGAAGGCACGCACGGCGTCCTCGGGCGACATGACGATGGGCTCTTCGTGCATGTTGAAGCTGGTGTTGATCAGCACGGGCACGCCGGTGACCTTTTCGTAGGCGACAAGGATGGCGTACATGTCGGGATTGGTTTCCGGGGTGACGATCTGCGGGCGAGCGGTGTTGTCGACGTGCACGCAGCCGGCGCCGACCCGCCGCATGTACGCGGTGCAGTCGTAGCACATGTTCATGAAGCGCGAGGTGAAGCGCGCGCCGTCCACGCCGACGAAACATTTGTCGGCGGCATAGTCGGGCACGACCGGCGCGAAGGGCATGAACTCGGTGCGGCGCAACATTTTGTTGAGCCAATCGTTGACCGACGGATCGTCGGGGCGGAAGTAAATCGTGCGATTGCCCAGCGCGCGCGGACCGTATTCCATGCGGCCGACGAAGCGCGGCACGACCTGCCGGTCGGCGAGCAGTTGGGCGATCGCCAGCGGCAGATCGGCGGGCCGACTGTACTTGAGGTTTTTAGCGCGCAGGACCTGCTCGATGCGCGCGTCGTCGTATTCGGCGCCGAGATAGGGCGTTTTCAGCGGTTGCGGCTTGGCGCCGGACACGCCCAGCGCCGCGCCCGCAGCCAGTCCGCCGTCGCCCATGTTGGGGAAGACGCTGAGGTGCGCGACCTCGGGCAGTTCGCGAATGCGCTGGTTGAGTTTGACGTTTTCGAAAATGCCGCCGGCGAGCACGACGTCAGCCACGCCGGTCCGGCGCACCCAATATTGCACGAAGGCGGTGACCGCCTCTTCGAGCACCGACTGACAGGCGGCGGCGATGTCCTCGCGCGTTTCGCCGACCAGGCGCCGGTACCAGCCGTGCGTCCGGCGGTGCTTGAGCGGATTCCCCAGCGTGTTGAAGCCCGGACCGCGGAAATGCAACACCTGCCGGAACAGCGGGGCGAGCTTTTGTGCGTCGCCGTAAGCGGCCAGGCCGGTGATCTTGCCCTCGTGGCGGTTGGGTTTAAAGCCGAGGTACTCGGTGATGCGGCTGTAATAGGGATTCAACGCGGCCGCGCCCGATTGCGCGAACAGGCGCCGCACGCGTCCGTCGGGCGAGCCGACGCCGGCCGTGGCGGTCAACGCGTCGCCCATGGCGTCGGCGGTGATGACCGTGGCGTTTTCGAAAGGGCCGCAGAGGAACGCCGAATAGGCGTGCGCCTCGTGGTGCTCGAACATCTCAACCGGCGCGGTGAAGCCCAAACGGCGCAACCGCCGGCGCAACAGCCAGCGCGACGCTTGTCGGTCGAGCCAATAGGGCAGGCGCAGCGTTCGGGCGAAGATTTGGTAATAGGTGTAGGCGATGTAATTCACGCCGAACTGACCGGACAGCTCTTTGGCGTATTTGTGCAGGTCGGGCACGATGCGCAAAAAGCAACTGGGCGTGATGTCGCCGGCGATGACGATGCGGTCGATTTGTGCAGGTTGCCGACCGCCAAGGCGCAAAACTTCCACGATGGCCCCGTAGGGGAAGCCGATGGAGTTTTTCAATCGGTTGATGCGTTCTTCATTGACGGCGGCGATCAATTCGCCGTCGACGACCAACGCCGCGCCCGCATTGTGATTGTCGCTGATGCCAAGAATATTCATCCGGTTGACTTTACAACGGAATCAATTCCGGGAAAAGAGTTGCTTCACTGCGCGGGCGACCCGGACGAGGAGCCGGAAGTTTCGGGCGTCGAGGAGAATTTCAGATCGGCGTTTTCCGGACGAGCCGTGGCGTCGGTCGTTTGTTCGGGCGCGTCGGATGGCGACGGTTTGGACGCATGCCGATCCGTCGGTTTGCGCCGGCGACCGCCACGGCGACGGGGCTTGCGTGGGCCGGATGCGGCGTCGCCCGGGTACATCTGCCGACCTTGCGCCGCCGCCATCGCCCGAGGCAGAGGTTGGCCCTGGTCGTGCGTTTCGATCTGGTAGAGCAGCAGGCTCAAAGGGAAATAGGATTTGCGCTGCAGCGATTTAGGCAGGTGCGAACCGCGCGCCAGGGCCTGGGCGATCGCTTGCCGCCCGAGGATAATCAGCGCGGCCGCTTCGGCGTCCGCTTTGCCGATGCCGATCCGGTGGAGGATCGGCTTGACGTAATTGCGCGTGGTCTGTTGCAGCCAACTGTAGCGCAGATGCGGGTCGGGCGCCTGACTGGCAAAATTCTGTCGGGCGACCAACGGCGAAACGAACGCGGCGAGCACCACCGGCAGCGCAATCGGCTTTTTCCGGTCGATCGCCCGGTCGAGCGCGGCGAGATTGGCCAGCAGGTGTCGGCGTCCGGGTGCGGGCGAACCGTCGGCGGTGGGCGCGTCGAGTTCGGCCATTTCCGGCAGAATATGGACGAGCAGGCCGGTGTCGATCATCAACTCGACGCTACGGGCGGATCGGCCTTCGGTCAATTCGCGTAAAAACTCGTCGCGCAAGCGCGAGGCGTTGGTTTTGGTGATTTCTCCGGCAAGTTCATGGATGGCGGCCATGGTCTGCTTTTCGATGGCAAAGCCGGTGCCGGCGGCGTGGCGCACGACGCGGAACATGCGCGCCGGATCTTCCTTGAGCCGCATTCGCGGCTCGCCGATGATGCGGATCGTCTTGTTGCGCAGGTCGTCGATGCCGCCGATGTAATCGTAGATGGCGAAGGTTTGCGGATCGTAGAACAGTCCGTTGATCGTCAGGTCGCGGCGGAAGGCGTCCTCGGCCGGCGTGCCGTAGGTGTTTTCCTCGTGCGGACCGTCGTCGTCGCCGTCGGGATCGAAAGGCGCTTCCTTGCGGAAAGTGGACACTTCGATGATCTCGCCGCCACGGAAGAAAACGTGCACCAAGCGGAACCGGCGGCCGATCAGCCGCGAGTTGCCGAAGAGCGAACGCACTTGTTCGGGGCGCGCGTCGGTGACGACGTCGAAATCCTTGGGCGGACGATCCAAAAGGATATCGCGCACACAGCCGCCGACCAGGTAGGCGCGATGGCCGTGACGAATCAGCCGGTGCATGACCTTGAGCGCGTTGGGCGATACTTTTTTACGGCTGAGCGTATGCTCGGAGCGAGGAATGGTTTTGGGCGCGGAAGGCGCCGGTTTGATTTCGACCTTTTTGGCCGGTTTGGTTTTAATGCTCGGTGCGGGGGCGGTAGGTTCGGCCGGGCTGATTTTTGTTGCTTTGGCCGGTTGCCGCGACAAGGCGCTACCGATTCGTTTAAAGAGCCGCAACACGGATCGTCCACTCCCAATTTGAGCGCTGTTTACACGCCGTGGGCGCTAGGTAGCACGGTCGCTTCCATCCGTCAAGCTGGTGGGGATGACGGATTGGCGCCGGTGGACAATCCCGAGGTATTTCCACAGGAAGCTCGAGCCGCGCCCGTTTCCTTTTCGGCGAGGATGGTGTATGAATTCCGGTACAAAACAAATACAGATAGGAGTTTCCGATGAAAGACCAAGGGGGGTCCTTGCCCGGAAAAGGAAGGGTGTTTTTCGCGGCGCTCCTGCTGACGATCGTCGCGACGGCCTGGGCGGCCACCGATCTGAAACTGACGTCCAACGACGGGATCACGATCGGCGCCACGTACGTCGATACCGGTCAGGCGAAAAGCAAAGGGTTGATTTTATTGCACATGATGCAGCGGCAGCGGCAGGATTACGCGGCGTTCGCCGAGGCGGCGCGGCAGAAGGGATATTGTTCGCTGGCCATCGATTTGCGCGGGCACGGTCAATCGCTGACCGGACCCAACGGCGTCAAATTGAACCTCGACCGGTTCGGCAGCGACGATTTCGCCGCGATGCTCAACGATGTGGATGCGGCTTACCGCTATCTGGTCGAACAAAAGAATGTCGATCCGCAGCGTGTGGGCATTGTCGGGGCGTCGATCGGTGCGAACCTGGCGGTGAATTACGCGTGGCGGCATCAAAAGCGGATCAAGGCCGTGGCGTTGTTGTCGCCCGGGTTGAATTATCGCGGGGTGACGACCGATGAACCGGCGACGGAGTATCCGGGACCGATGCTGTTTTACGCGGCCAAGACCGACGGCTACGCGCACGAATCGGCGCAGAAGCTGCTTACGCTGGCCGGGGCGCGCGGCACGGCGAAATTGTACGGCGGCGGCGGGCACGGCACGGCGCTGTTCGACTTGCACAAAGAGATGATCGGCGACATCATCGCCTGGTTCGACGGCAAACTGTAAGGAGAGACAAGACACGATGGGGCGGACTGTGAAAGTGGCCGGCGTACAAATCGCCGCCCGGCCGGATGTGGAGCGGACGACGAAACGCGCGCTGGAGTTGCTTGCTTTGGCGGCATCGCGCGGGGCGCAAATCGCGGTGTTGCCGGAATTGTGGGCGTATCCCTGGTTCGTGGGTCAATTGGAAAACGACACGCGGCGCCTGGCGCAACCGGCGGACGGTCCACTGCTCGCCGCAATGCGTGAGAAGGCGGCCACGCACAAGATGATGCTGGTCGTGCCGTTTTTCGAAATCGACAAAGAAAACGGTAACGCCTACAACAGCGCCGCGGTCATTGACGATAAGGGAAAACTCAGCGGCGTGTATCGCAAGATGCACCTGCCGCAGATTCCGGGGTGGGAGGAGAAATCGTTTTTCACTCCGGGCGATAAGGGATTCTGCCTGTTCGACAGCCCGGCCGGTCCGCTGGGCGTGCAACTGGGTTGGGACCTGATGTTCCCCGAGGGTCTGCGGCTGCTGACCCTGGGTGGGGCGAACCTGGTCGTCGCGCCGATGGCGGTCACCGCCGCCAACGACGACCTGTGGGAGCGCGCCGTGTTGACCGGCGCGTTCGCCAACGGCTTATGGCTGTGTCGCGTGGGTCGAGCGGGCGCGGAAAACGGCACGACCTTCGCCGGGCGCAGCCTGTGCGCGACGCCGACCGGCGATCTGCTCGACGAGCCGATGAGCGACGCCGAGGGCGTGTGCATCTGGGAGATCGATCCGCGCGCGACGCCGTTGGTGCGGCGCAACTGGCCGTTCCTGCGCGATCGTCGACCCGACCAATACGGGGCGCTGAGCGCGCCGAAAAAGGACGAAGCATGAGCCACGATGTGCAGGTCGCCTGCGCGGTGTGCGCCTGGCGGGGCGATTGCGCGAAGAAGTTCCGCATGGCCGACGCCAGGCATTGCCCCGATTTCTCGCGCGATATAACGTTGCCCAAACCGGTCGAAGAACCGCCGGCGGAAACGGCGACAGAGCCTGTGTCGGCCGAAGAGGAAAAGACCGAATGAGAGATCTAAGCAAGATTCGGACGAAATACGAAGTCCGGCTGGACAATCGGCAGATCGCCTTTTTGCTCGCCGGCGCGCTGATCGCATTGATCGTTGTGTTCAGCCTCGGCGTGCTGGTCGGCAAGGGCTTGGGGCAGCTGCCGGCCGAAACGCAGCCGACGCCGGTGGCGGCCGCGCCGACCCCCGCGCCGGGCGTCGAGCCCCTGTCGCTGGCCTCGGCGTTCGGAGAACCGACCGCGGACGAAATACCGGAAGGGGTGCAGCTCGAACCGACGCCGGAGGTCATCGAGCCGGCCGAAGCCACCCCCGATCACACGCCGCTGCCCTCGGAGGCCGACACCGCGCCCGCGCTGGAGGAAACGCCGGCGACGGTCGATTTCGGCGCGCTGCCCGGTCCGCCCGGCGGCAGCGATTATTGGACGGTGCAGATCGGCTCGTACCCCACGCAGGCAGAAGCGCAGGAGTTGTATCAGCGGATGGTCGGTAAAGGGAACCGTTGTTTCGTCGAACAGACCGACCTCGGCGAGCGCGGCACCTGGTACCGCGTGAGCGTCGGGCAATACGCCACTGAAGCGGGCGCCAAGGCGATGGCCGCGGCGATGCGCGAGCGGGAAAATCTGGACACCTGGGTGAGATACGTACAATAAAGAATGGTCGGCAAAACCGTCCATGCAACGCGAACGAGCGCTTGAGGCTGTATCCAAACACTCGGCCGGACAAGGAGTGAAAGCGTGCGCAAACTCAAAGGGTTGATCCTGAGCGGTGGCAAAGGAACGCGACTGCGGCCGATCACGCACACCCAGGCCAAGCAGTTGGTGCCGGTGGCCAATCAGCCGGTGCTGTTCTACGGCATTCGGGCGATTCGCGAGGCGGGCATCACTGACATCGGCATCGTGGTGGGCGATACGGCGGCGGAGATCAAGGCCGCGGTGGGCGACGGTTCGGCGTTCGGCGTGAAGGTTAGTTACATTCACCAGAGCGCGCCGCTGGGACTGGCGCACGCGGTGCGCGAATCCAAGGATTTTTTACAGGACAGCGCCTTTGTCATGTACCTGGGCGACAACCTGATCACCCACGGCATCAAAGAGCTGGTCGACGATTTCCGCGCCAGCCAAGCCGATGCGCAGATCCTGCTGGCGGCGGTGCCCAATCCGTCCAGCTTCGGCGTGGCCGAGCTCGACGGCGGCGGGCGCGTGGTGCGGCTGGAGGAAAAACCCGCCGAACCGCGCAGCAACCTGGCACTGGTCGGCGTGTACATGTTCGACCAGGCGATCTGGCGGGCGGTCGAGGCGATCAAGCCGTCGGCGCGCGGCGAGTTGGAAATCACCGACGCGATCCAATGGCTGGTCGACCAGGGCCTGGACGTGCGCAGTCATCTGGTCACCGGCTGGTGGAAAGACACCGGCAAGCTCGAGGACATGCTCGAGGCCAACCGCATGGTGCTCGACGAATTCAAGACCGATATTCGCGGCGAGGTGATCGACTCGGACGTCACCTTTAAAGTGGTGGTGGAAGAGGGCGCGCGGATCGTCAATTCCACCGTGCGCGGTCCGGCGATCATCGGCAAGAACACGGTGATCGAAAACAGCTACATCGGGCCGTTCACGGCCATCTACTTCGACGTGCACATCAAGAACTGCGAAATCGAGCACTCAATCGTGCTCGAACAAAGCTCGCTCAGCGACGTGCCCGGGTTGATCTGCGACAGCCTGATCGGCCAGAAAACGACCGTCGCGCCCAGCCAGCACAAGCCGCGCGCGTTCCGCTTCATGCTCGGCGACCAC
>DAINPV010000096.1:0-11971 GCA_036743315.1 bacterium
GTCGTCGTCGCCGTCGTCACCACCCCCACCGCCGCCGCTATCGTCGTCGTCGCCGCAGCCGCCTAAAGCAAGACCCGCCAGAAGGCCGAGAAAAACCGCCACGCACAACTTCATCATTTTCATTCCTCCGCAAGATGGTCCCAACCAAAAACGGCGCCCCATGGATCGAGCAGGACCGGCATTTCTACCAGAATCCCGATCGCACCGCCGAGTAAGTTTCGGTCTGCCGTTTCAACGCTACCTCTGAAACAACCGCCGGCTCAAGGAAATCAATTAAATTCTGCAATCCGCTCGCGGATCGTAAAATAAGCCGGTTTTGGTTCAAGTTCAGTATCAAGCAGCAACGGTAGGTTCGGTGCAAACCACTCGAACGGGAGCACATTGTCGAGCCAAGTGTGGCTGTCATCGATTCCCCAGGTCGTGAGTCCGGTGCAGGCAGGCGCGCTCAGGCAGGCGGTCGCGAAAATGTCGTAAGCGTCCGCCTGGGCGTCGAACAGCTCCCGCCCGGCCAGCATGTCATCCCACAGTGCATTTTTAGCCATATCCAACTCGGTGAGTTCGACATCCAGGCCCAGGTCGTTGATCGCCACAAGAAAGTCCGAGAGTCTCGACATCTCCGGTTCGGTCACGTACACATGGCCTTGGATGCCTGCTCCGTCGATCGGCACGCCCCGATCAACCAATTCCTCCAGCAAGGCTAAAAAGGCCTCGATTTTCGGTCCTTCGTAGGCCATGAAATATTCGTTGAGGAACAAGCGCGCGTTGGGATCTGCTTCGTGCGCGGCCAGAAAAGCGGTATCGATGTAGTCTGGGCCCATGGTTCTATAAAAAATGTTGCCCTCGAAACCCGACCCGATCGCTGCCAGCGGTTCGTTGACGACATCCCATGACTCGACGCGGCCCGCGTAGCGGCTGACCGTCGTCCTGACATGATCGTCGATCGCCTGCTGTAAAAAGGTATAGGGATCGGGGGCTTGGTTTACCAATGTCTCCAGATCGCCGGGGTGCCCGTGTCCCGGTATTTTACCCCATACCAGGGCGTGACCGCGAACGCGTAGGTTATTGGCCGCCGCGAAATCCATCAGCGCATCGGCCTCGGCGTAGTCGCACTGTTCGAGCAATGGGCACAGCGAACCCCACTTCATGGCATTTTCAGCGGTTACCGAGTTGAAGTGGGTCGGCACGACAGTTAGGCCCGGATCGGTCGAGCCCGGCAATGCGGCTCCAACGAAAAAGCCGGCTTCCGCCGCCGTTTCCGCCAGCGTGCAGTCGGCGTTCGGTTTTAGACACGTGTCGGTGTCGTCGTCGCCGGTATCATCGTCGGCCGCGTCGTCATCGGCGGTATCATCGTCGGTCGTATCATCGTCGGCGATGTCATCGTCGGCGGTGTCGTCGTCGATTGTGTCGTCGTCACCGATCGTATCGTCGTCGCCGATCGTGTCGTCGTCGCCGACAGCGTCATCGTCCGAAGCGTCGTCATCGACGGCATCGTCGTCATCAGCCTGCCCTGAGCTTGTCGAAGGGTCGTCGTCGTCGTCGCAAGAGGCGAGCAGCCCGGCGGACAGCAGCAACATCAGAAACAGGAAGAAACGGGTGGCGCCGTTATTTTTCACCGACATTCTCCTTGTATTTCAAGGGATTTTCATCTTAACACGGCATACGGCGCCGGTCAAAAAAAATCTGGCGCAGTTAAGTTCTGTCTAATTTTTGGGGACACATTACTTAACTAAATCACAGCTTCTTCTTTGGTCCAGGGTTAAGCCGGTGCAAGCGGCGATGCACTGCCGCTTTCAGGCGATCGATAAAGGCGTGATCACCCAAAGGTCGGCCGATAAATGAGATGGACATGATTGGGCATCAAACAAGATGCCCAGATCTCGATGCCCGCACGGGCGCACCATTCGGCCATCAGTTCAAGACAGAACTGTTCGTCGGCCAAGCTGAAAAAGGTTTGCTGGCGCCTCGCTCCACGTTGTGTAATATGGTGTGGAATGCTGGGTACAATCACTCTTGCCATGGCTAATATCCGACAACACGCTGGATTGGCGCAGTAGTTAAGTAATGTGTCCCCGGAACTCACGGAACTTGGAACTCCCCCCGGAACTCCCTACCATTTCACTACAATAGCTAAATATTATACGAGGGTAGTTTTATCGATTCATTTGCTGCGCCCCCGCCCACCCAAATCGCAGCTTGCGCATCGCGCCACCCTCCGGTAACAATGGCCCCTCGTTGTCGATAAAAGGAGCGGCGGGTGAGCAAAGTTTGGGAGCCCGAACTTCCGAAAATGCCCAAGCCGGCCGAGCGGCCGTTTCTGGAGCGCAACCGGTACGCGCTGATAACCGTGGCGTTCGCGCTGTTCGGCATCGTGCTGGCGCTGCCCACGCCCGCGGGGCTGTCGCCCGAAGGCCATCGCGCCGGCGCCGTGTTCGTGTTGTGCGTGCTGTTCTGGGTGTTTCAGGTCGTGCCGCTGCAGATCACCTCGATCATGGCGATCGTCCTGCTGCCGTTGACCGGGGTGATGACCTCCCCCGAAGCCTTCGCGCTGTTCGGCAACAACGCCGTGTTTTTCATCCTCGGCGCGTTCATCATCTCGGCGGTGCTCGTCGAGTGCGGCCTGTCCACCCGCATCACCTGCCTGGTGCTGCAGCGGGCCGCGACCACGCCCCGGCGGTTGCGCGGCGGCATTTTGTTGTTCGGCGCGTTCGCCTCGTTCTGGATGAGCGAGCACGCGGTGGCGGCGATGATGTACCCGATCATCCTCTCGATCGTCACCGGCGCGGGTTTAACGAGCGAGAGCAAATTCGCGCGCAGTCTCTTTCTGGCGATGGCCTGGGGGTGCATCATCGGCGGCATCGCGACCTACCTGGGCGGCGCGCGCAACCCGCTGGCGATGGGCATTTTGTTCGAAGCAACCGAGGTGAAGATCGGCTTTCTGCAATGGCTGATCGCCGACATCCCGGTGGTCGTTGTCATGCTCGGCGTGGCCGCGGCCGTTTTGTATTTTCTGTACCCGGCCGAGGCGATCGACCTGCCGCAGGCGACCAAGGTGCTGGAACGACAACTGGACGAACTCGGCGAATTTTCCGGCCGCGAAAAGGGCGTCGCGGTGGTCACGGCGATCACCATCCTGTTGTGGATTTTCGTGCGCGAGTGGATTCCGCTGGCGGTCACGGCGATGGCGTCGGTGGCCGTTTTGTTCATCTTCAAGCTCACCACCTGGACCGAGGTCGAGCGCAACGTGAACTGGGGCGTTTTTCTGATGTACGGCGGCGCGATCGCCCTCGGGCAAGCGCTGCACCAGACCGGCGCGGCCGACTGGGCGGTCCACGCGATGCTCGCCGGCCAAACGCCCCACCCGCTGGCGCTCATCGCGATCATCATTCTCATCTCGATGCTGCTGACCGAGTTCATCAGCAACGCGGCGGTCGTCTCGCTGATGATGCCGGTGGTGATCAGCCTCGCCTTCACCATGCACCTGGACCCGGTGGTGATGACCTTCGCGGTCGCGCTGCCCTCGGGCCTGACCTTCGTGCTGCCCATGGGCACGCCGGCCAACGCGATCGCCCTGGGCTCGGGGTATCCGCAAATGCGCGATTTCCTCAAGGCCGGGATGATCCTGGTCGTCGCCGCCTACCTGCTGTTCATGGCCGCCGCCGCGTTCTGGTGGCCGCTGCTGGGGTATCAGGTCTGGTAAGCCCTTGTGCATCCGCGCCCGGGCGGGCAAGATAACGCGATGATCTCCGCGCAACGCCAATGGATCTTATTGCTCGCCGGGATATCGATTTTCCTGGCGTTGGGCGTGCATTTCCTCAACCAGACCCCCGACGACGTGTTCATCACCCTGCGCTACGCGGCCAACCTCGCCGCCGGGCACGGGCCGGTGTACAACGTCGGCGAGCGCGTCGAGGGCTTCTCCAATCCGCTGCTGCTCGTGCTGCTCGCGTTGCTTCATCTATTGATGAGCGATCCGCGCGCGCTGGTGCTGGCCGCCAAGGGCCTGGGGCTGCTCGCGGGGCTGCTTACGCTGCTCGCGCTGTATGCGCTGGCGCGACGCGACCCGGAGGGCGCCGATTTTCGCGGCTGGCCGCCGCTGTTGTTCGCGCTGGCCGGCTATCCCGCGCTGTGGGCCGCCTCGGGGATGGAAACCGCGCTGCACGCGCTGTTGATCGTCGTCGCGCTGGGCGGCTACCTTCGCGCGCTGGAGACGGGCCGCAAGGCCTGGCGCGTACTGGCGGGGCCGCTCTTCGCGCTCGTGGCGCTTTCGCGGCCGGAAGGCATCGTGTTTCTGTTCGCCGCACTGCTCGCCCGCGCGTTGCTGCTGTGGCGCGACAAGCGCAAGCCCGACGCGGCCGACGCCGGGTTCCTCGCGCTCGCCCTCGCGCCCATCCTGCTGTACTTCCTGTGGCGGCACTCCTTCTACGGCGCGTGGTGGCCCAACACGTTTTACGCGAAGGCTTCCGCGGGGCCGGCCACCTACGCCGACGGCCTGCGCTACCTGCTGCCGGCGATCGGCGCCACGCTCTGGGGCAACGCCCTGTTGCTCCCGCTGCTGTTGCTGGGGCTGCTTCCCTGGAAGAAAACGAGTCCGCGCACGCTGCTGTTGCTGTTGGGCATCGGCGCACAGGCCGGCTTCGTGGTGCTCGGCGGCGGCGACTGGATGCTCGGCTGGCGGTTCGCCGTGCCCGCGATGGCGCCGGTCGCGCTGCTGGCCCCGACGATCCTCGCCCGGTTGCGCGACGCCCTGCACCGTCAACGGCTGGCCGAATGGTTCGCCGGCGCGCGTGGGTGGATCTTCCTGCTCGCGCTGGCCCTGCCCTTCGCGGTGAATTTGTACGCGGTCAAGCAACTGGGCGTGCGGCCCAGCGGCTGGCGCGGCCCGACCGCGCACCTGTTCGTCGACGAATCCTACCCGGCCGTCGCCGACTACCTCAACACGCACCGGCAACCCGGCGACCGGCTGGCGACCGGCGAGGCGGGCGCGATCGTCTACCTGACCGGCCTGCCGACGATCGACTGCTTCGGCCTGACCGACGCCCACCTGGCCCGCGTGCCCGGCAAGCGCCATGAGAAGGTCGATCCGGATTACATCCTCGGCCGCCGGCCGACCTGGCTGGTCATCGGCGGCGTCGCCGGCCCGGACGATGCGCCGACCTCGTACTTCGCTTACGGCCGCTCGCTGCTGGCGCATCCGGCGGTCAAGGAAAACTACCGACCGGTTCTGCGCCGCGACTCGTTTTTGGTGCTTCAACGCCGACCCGCGGCCGTCGCGGACGAATAATCCGTCCGGATTACTTATTTCCGCCTAAAAGCACCCCGTCGTATTACCGATTTTTCGCGGAAATCGGTTGCTTGTCCTTGAAAAAAACCGATAGAATATTCGACGGCGATTCGTTTCTCGTCGGGTCTGGGGTCGGCCCGGGGAATAGGGGTTTACGATGATGCAGATCAGGCACTCGGGGTATGTGGTCTTTGCTCTTCTTGTCATGGCCGTTCTGTGGCTGGCGCCGGCGATGGCGCAAATGGACGACGATGACGACGACGCCTCGCCCGCCGAAATCGAAGCGTTGGTGCGCGTTTCCGCCGACGCCGTCGCGGTCGCGCACGACCGGATCCTGGGCAACAACATCCTGGGCGGCGAGCCCTTCGGCGACGACGGCGGCGGTCTGTGGGATCCGCAGGGCGCGCCGTGCGCCGGCGACATCGTGGGTTGCTACAAGCCCGCGCCCCATCGCCTCTTGAACGAAACGATGCCGGGCATCCTGCGCTTCCCCGGCGGCCGGTTGACCCGCAGTTACGTATGGCAGCAGGGCGTCGGCCCGGCGCTCGACCGCGAGTTCCTCTTCGGCACCGACGAATTTCTCTTCCTCGCCCGTCATCTGGGCGCCGAGCCGGTGATCACCCTGTCGATTTACGATCCGGACACCGGCGACTTCGCCACCGACGACGTGATCGCCGCGGCCGTCGCCTGGGTGCGCTACGTTAACGAGGAATCGCCCTACGGCCCGGTGACCTACTGGGAAATCGACGCGGACACCTGGGAGAATACGACCAGCCCCTTCAACCCCGACATCCAATTCAAGCGCGTGCCGCCCGAGCCCTACGCCGAAGCCTTCCTTCAGATGAGCCAGGCGCTCAAGGCGGTCGATCCGACGATCAAAATCGGCGCCGGCGCTTACGAAAACCGCAACATCCAGGACACCTACCGCCTGTTGCAGTACTTCACGGCCTCGGGCGAGGATTCCGAATACTGGCCGGATTTTCTGATGATGAATTTCTTCCGGCCCAATTTCAACAAATCGCGCTGCGACGTGTACGGCCTCGATTTGGACGCCAAGCTGCGTTCGATCATGGCCGCGACCTTCGCCGCTTCGACCGAGTTGACCGGCCGCATCGAGGATGTGGCCAACGTGATCGTCACCATCTTCGGCGACGCCAAACCCGTCGACATCCTGGTCAACGAGTTCAACACCCAACTGCTGTTCGCCGAAACCATGACCAACTACCCGGGCCCGGACGATCCGCCCGAGTGCCCCTTCCGTAATCTGTCGCACTCGTTGGGCGCGGCGATTTACAACGCCGACGTCATGCTGACCCTGATGAGCCACGCCGATTCGATCATGGGCTCGGCGATTTGGAATTTCATGGACACCGATCCGCAGGACGACGGATTCTACGGCGCGGCCTATTTGCATGAAGGTCGGGCCATCGCCCGGCCGGACGAACTGGCGCTCAAGATGCTGGGCGGCGACTACCGCATGGGCGAGGTGTACGACGCCGAAGTCGTGTCGGCGACCTTCGACAACGAGGCCACCGGGCGCACACCGGCCTACCAGTCGATCAACCTCGCTAACGACGAGAACTACATCCGCGTGCGCGTGATCCGCTACCGCGAGCCGGTGGAAAACACGCCGGACTGCGGCCCGGAAAATATTTACAATCCCGATCCGACCAGCTACATCCGCGGCACCTACCGCGTCGACGACTTCAGTCTCGTCAAGGACAGTGTCGACCCGGATCTGGCCGTCAACCTGATGACCAACGGCGACTTCACGCAGGACCTCGGCGTCGGCTGGACGCACAATCCCGACCCGGCGGGCGTGACCACCACCCGCGAATGCGCGGGCGAGGATTGTTACCTGCAATTGGATTTCGCCGTCGACGACGACAACAATCCGCAGTACCTCGGGCAGATGATGCAGACCGTCCAGGTCGAACCGGGCGCCCGTTATTCGCTGGATTTCCGCTACAACCTGGAAAACCTGAAAGTCAAAACGCAAAACCTGCTGTGCGACCCGAGTTGGGAACAGACCAGCGTACCGGGCGCGTACAACAATTCGTACTGGGTGCAGTACGGTTCGACGCCGTCGCCGGCGACGATCCTCGACGCCGGATGCTTCTCCGGCACGCAATGCGTGCAGGTGCCGATCGTCGACAATCCCGAGTATTATCACATCCGCCAGCGCTACTACCTGGTCAACAACGACTTTCCCGAACTGGCCGACCCGGCGACGTACCACGTACGCGGCTACATCAAAACGACGGACCTGGACGCGGCGGTGACCATCGAGGCGCAGGCGAAAAATGCCGGCGACCAGCTCGTGCAGGCGAACGACAGCTACGGCGTGTTCGGCGACAGCGATTGGCAGTTGCAGGACTATCGCATGCAACTGTCCAACCGGTCGGGCGTTGCCTTCATCAACGTGCACCTGCGTCGCAAACAGGGCCGCAAGGAAAACGGTGTGGCGACCTTCGACAACGTGCGGATGTTCCGCGACGAATATTACTACGCGCCGCACGTGGTCGTGGACATCTGCAAGGACGCCGCCTGCGCCGATAAGCGCACCATGGAAAGCGCCGGCGACCTGGGCAACCGCGACTGGACCGAACGGCAGTTGTCGGGCACGAAGTTGATCTCCGCGTTGGTCGGACGCAACGGCGAAGATTACAACATCGTGCTGATCAACAAGGATCCGGACCGCACCGTGGGCACGACCGTCGACCTGTCCGCGTTGGGCATCGTCGGCGAGCGCGTGGTGTACATCAGCCGTCTGACCGGCGATGCGCTGGACGCCGACAACGAACTCGGCGAATTCGCGCCCGAGCTGGGCGTGACGCTTTCCAAGGGCGAATTTTACGAGGACTACAACGGCGAAACGGTGGTCGTGAACCTGCCGCCGCATTCGATCACCGGCGTGAAGATCCTCGATCCGTCGATCATCGGCGACGACGACTGGCCGCCCGACGACGACACCGACGACGACGTCGACGATGACGATACGACGCCCGACGACGACGACATCGTGCACGATGACGATGAGGACGATGACGATGACGACGACGACCTCGATCAAAGCGACGACGATGACGACGACGACGGATGCTGCGGTTGTTGATCGCCGATGACTGATCACGATCCGACCGGCAAGGCCCCCGCCGGCGACGTCGCCCGCCGCTGGCAGTCGCTGGCCGAATCCGACAACTCCGTCTATCGCCGCAACGACGTGCCGCCCGCGCGCGTCGAAGCGATGGCCCGCTCCGGGTACGTCGCGCCGGTCGTCGCCGCCACGCGCGAGGGCGACCGCGTGCTCGAAGCCGGTTGCGGCTCGGGGACGATCTCCCTGGCGCTGGCCCGGCGCCGCCGCGCGGTGGTGAGCGTCGACATCTCGCCGGCCGTGCTGCGCAACCTGACGCGCAACCGCGATCGTCTCGGCGAACATTTCCACCAACCGCTGTCGCTGACGCCGGTGCGGGGGGACATCGAACGGCTGCCCTTCGCCGACGGCGGTTTTGCCGCCGCGACCAACGAAGGCGTCATCGAACATTGGTTGGATCGCGACGCGCGCGTGGCCGTGTTGCGCGAAATGGCCCGCGTCGTGCGCCCGGGCGGCGTCGTCGCCGTCTACGTGCCCAACGGCCGGCATCCGCTGGTGCGCTGGTGGTATTGGACGAAGTACCCGGGATTCGTCACCAGCGCCTCGGTGCCCTGGCATCGTTACGGTTGGCGCGAACTGGCCGACGATCTGCGCGCCGCCGGCCTGGTCGAAGTGTCCGCCGACGGTCTTTCGCCCTACTCCACCCTTGCCGTCTGGCCTAACTGGTGGCTCCTGCGCGCGCTGGCCGCCGGACTGCGCCGCCTGCTGCCGGAACCGCGATGGCTGCGCCGCCGCTGGGGTTTCAACCTCGTCGCCGCGGGCAAAAAACCGAACTGATTTTTCTTATGAATCACGGCTCGGATTTTGTCATGCCCGCGCAGGCGGATGATAGGGAGGAGAGTGTCATCCTGAACTCGTTTCAGGATCTGGATTCAACGACGAAGCTGTTTCATGGAAAAATGGTTTGACGACGAGTCTCGACAGTTTTCTTGCTCCCCAATGCTTATTGTCACCAGATCCCCGGGTCAAGCCCGAGGAGGACAGGAAGGTTTGTCATGCCCGCGCAGGCGGACATCCAGAACCGGCCGATACCTTTCCCGACCTTTTTCTAAAAGATGCGTGAATGGGTTGCTCAGTGTATGATCGAACTACCTGCCGATCACAGCGGCGAACCCACCGAGCAGCCCGTCTCGCAGGTTTGCAACTCGTCGAGGCAAACCACCATTATGTCGAAGTCGCAATCGACCAAAGGCTCGACGCAGGTGCGGAAGGCCGCATCGCAATCGCTGTTGCACTGCCAGTAATCGACCATGTCCGCCAGTTCCGGATATGCCTGCGCGCAGGCCAGCGCGCCGTCGAACATCTCGCCGAAGCAGCCGTAAATGCAATGATAGTAATTGCACATTTCTTCTTCTTTGGCTTCGTCGCACACGGCTCGGCAATCGTAGAAGGGCGGCTTCAGATCGTCCAGGCATTGCTGTGCGCCCGCGCCCGTGCCGAAGGTGTCATCGTCGTCGCCGGCGTCGTCGTCCGCCGCGTCGTTGTCGTCGTCATCGGCGGCGGCGTCATCGTCATCGTCGTCGCAATCGCAGTCGTCGTTGTCGTCGTCATCGTCGCCGGCGCAGGAAAGCAAAAACGCGCCCAACGCGAACAAGGCCACCGTCAAGAAAATCAACCAAGGTTTCATCGGCACACCTCTCATCACGGTTGCTTCGACCAAAAACTATTTATCGGAATGCGAACACACTTTCATGAGGGATTTTCAATAAGGAATGTCCGGTTAGGTATTTGCTGGTTCAGGCTTTCAGCCTTCGTTGACGCTACGGCCGACAAACCCGTCTTCGCCCGGTCCGGTGGCACTGTTTTGCGAGCGAATGCAATGAGTGAGCATAACAGTGGAAAACGAAAACACGGATACACCTCGCTTTGCTCGGCGAATCAGTGCCGCCCAAGGGACATCTAAAAGAGTTACTTTATTATCATTCCCGGAATGACGGAACTCTTTGTCTCCGGTCCGGAGCACCTGTGCCGCCGCGTGAAGCACGGCCTCTTTCCCCTACTCCGTCGCGACCTGCAGATAGCGCACGTTGCCGTCGATGGTCAACGAGAGAAAACTACTAATTAATTTTTGGGTAGTTGATTTTTAATAGTATCAATGAAGGGGGATATCATCGAATGTTCAACTACCGTTTTTTCTCCATCAGATGAAATGTATCCAGTACAATTTAGCGAGTAAATCGCATTGGCTAATTGCACTATAATTGCATTTTTTGCCTGACTATCGATTGTAGTGGCATTTAGAAAAAACTGTGACGTTTGAATGGCATTTTCTTTATGAGTAAAAATTACTTGTAAGTTTTTATTAATCGAATAGAGACGAAACATTTGATAAATCAAATATGAAAAAATGCTGAGGATGACTAGTCTCGCTAATATGCTTCTAGCAATGCAGAAAATATCATTTGCATCACAAGTTGCAAGCAAAGCAAAATAACTTGTTTCGTTGTGCTGGTATAAAAATAGAAAATAGACTGCAAAAAGCGACAAAATTACCGACATTAATCCCGCAATGAAAAATATAATTGAAGCATTTTTGTGTTTTTGAGCTTGATCCTTATACTGATTTTTATATTCCTCTGTTCCCTTTTTTACTATTTCTGGCTGCAGGGTATAAACCATATTTTGCACATTATCGATCTTCGAATTATACTCTGTAAGTAACTTTAGGTAGTCTTTTCTCATTTCCTCCTTCATTTTTAACAAGTAATTGTTTTCATCCTTTATACCATCGGATTCCAATTCATGAACTTTTTTTTCAAGACTTTCTTGTTTGTTATAATATATATACGGTTCCAATAATCGTATAATATCATAGTGATGTTCTAATTTTTTGGTAACATCATTACGGAATTGACTAAAGCTATCCTCTCGTTCTGAAATGCGTAAAATTCTAATAACATCTGGACTTAACTCCGATAATGCACTTTCAAGTTGTCTATAATCGGAACCTTTAATATCAATATCCAATGTAATCGCATTGACAATTAGTTTCTGGATTTTTTCAAATGATTTCGCCGCATCAGTAAAAGACAGTTTTTCGCCAAATTCTTTTTCTCTTATAAGATTTTCTGGATTGATCTCGATAAGAGCTTTAATTTTTTGATTATTTAACAAACTTGCAACTAACATATTAAATACCTCTCATCACAAAATTTATATTCGCAATTATAAGGATGAAATTAGCTGAAACAAGTACTTTAAATATCCGCCCCTACTCCGTCGCGACCTGCAGATAGCGCACGTTGCCGTCGATGGTCAGGGAGACCGGGCCGTTCACGGCGGCGGAGTCGAGCGGATCGCCGAACTGATCGTACAACGTCCAGTCGCCCGTCGCGCCCGGCGGCAGCGGAATTTCCACCGTCGCCTGCTGATCGAGGTTCAGCCCGAAGCGCCACGCCGCGATCGTCCAGAGGCCGTCGTCGTCGACGAAGGCCAGCGCGTAGTTGTCGTCCGCCGCGTCCCAGGCCAGCGCGACGCCCAGATCGCCCGCGTAGCGCGACGGGCCGACCAACTCGCTGAGCGCGACCAACGCGTGG